>JBMZTS010000052.1:0-9346 GCA_049623905.1 Flavobacteriaceae bacterium | reverse complement strand
TTGATGAAACGGAACTTTCTAATCCACGCATGACGGTTGTTCCCACAGCACAAATTCGACGGTTGTTGGTTTTGGCTGAATTGACAAGAGCTACAGCTTCGTCTTCAATGATCAATTCTTCAGAATCCATTTTGTGTTTAGACAAGTCTTCTACCTCAACAGGATTAAAGGTTCCTAAGCCTACATGAAGGGTTAATTCGGCAAGGTCAACCCCTTTAATTTCAAGGCGTTTAAGCAAGTGCTTAGAAAAGTGTAGACCCGCAGTAGGAGCGGCAACAGCTCCTTCATTTTTAGCATAAATGGTTTGATAACGAGTCTTATCTGACGGAACAGGTTCCCTCTTGATGTATTTTGGGAGCGGGGTTTCTCCCAGTTGCTTTAATTTTTTTCGAAACTCGCTGTAAGACCCATCGAAAAGAAAACGTAAGGTTCGGCCGCGAGAAGTGGTATTGTCAATAACTTCGGCCACGAGACTATCGTCATTTCCAAAATACAATTTATTTCCTATTCTTATTTTTCGCGCAGGATCTACAAGGACATCCCAAAGACGTTGCTCTTCATTCAATTCACGCAATAAAAATACTTCAATGCGTGCACCTGTCTTTTCTTTGTTCCCGAACAATCGTGCTGGAAAAACTTTAGTATTATTTAGCACCATTACATCGCCCTCGTCGAAGTAGTTGATGATGTCTTTAAAGTGATGGTGTTCAATGGTTCTTTTTTCTCGATTCAAAACCATTAAGCGGGACTCATCGCGGTTTTCTGCAGGATATTCCGCCAATAAGTCAGCAGGGAGTTCAAAATTGAAATCTGATAGTTTCATAAATTAAGCGCGTACTAGGTTGTTTTTGTTTCTTTTAAGCGGCAAATATACGCTCTTGGAATAGGCGTTGTCAAGTAAATCGACTACTTTCAAAAGACTATTTTTTAATCATTTGAAAACCAGCTTTTTGCATGTCTTGCCAAAAGCTGGGATAAGACTTGCTCACTACTTCAGAATCATTGATAGTCAAAGGGATTTTTAACGCTAATGGCGCAAAGGCCATGGCCATTCGATGATCGTGATAGGTGTCGATAGCCTGTCCAGATTTAAAGTTTTGTTGTGATAAGAGAAGGAGACTCTCTTCATTTACACTTATGGCGGCCCCTAGCTTAGTCAATTCTTTCTCTAAAGCCAAAAGGCGATCTGTTTCTTTTATTTTTAAAGTATGAAGCCCTGTTAAACGACATTCAATTCCTAACCCATAGCAGCTAACCGCGATAGTTTGCGCAATATCTGGTGCGGCGACCAAATCAAGCTCAAGGCTATGAGGGAGCGCAAAGGCTTTTCGTTTTCGAAGAATCAGTCTCGTGCCGTCAAATAAACTTTCAATACCAAGCTTATGATAAACATCCATTAAAACAGCATCGCCTTGGAGACTGTCTTGTCGATAGTTGTTTAGGGTGACTTCTCCCTGCTCACAAAGCGACAAAGCACTGAACCAATAAGAGGCCGAACTCCAATCGGATTCTACAACTTGCTGTTGTGCTGCAATTTGGGGCTGGGGAGAAATTCGAATGCTTTGCCCTTGAAATTCGGTGGCTATTCCTACACGATTGAGTAAAGCCAAAGTCATCTTAATGTAAGGCAAAGAGGTTATTTTTCCTTCCAAATCTAGCCTTAAACCTTTAGAGAGTTTCGGGGCAATTAATAAAAGAGCAGAGATGTATTGACTACTAATGTTGGCGGGTAAACGCACTTGGCCTCCTTCGAGTTGTTTTCCAACAATATGCAATGGAGGAAAGCCGTCGTTTTTTTCATAACTTATTTCCGCCCCTAGCGATTTTAATGCATCGACAAGTAAAGCAATGGGGCGTTGCTGCATTCTTTGCGAACCGGTTAAAACAACAGCACTTGCCTCTTTAGCGGCATAGTAAGCGGTTAAAAAACGCATGGCTGTTCCAGCATGAAAAATGTCTTTAACCTTATCATGGCTTTTTAAGGCCTTTTGCATTGCGATTGAATCGTCCGAGTTGGAAGGGTTTTCAATGCCCAACTCCGGATAAAGCGCTTGGAGAAGTAAAAGGCGGTTCGTTTCACTTTTAGACCCCGTAATGGTAAGATTAGTATAGATTTTCTGGGTGGGATGAGCGAGCTGTAAGTGCATGAACGATCAGACTATTTTAATTTTTTATTGTGATGATGACGGTCATGATCACGCTTTGTTTTTATTTGAAGTTTTTTATCAAAAGCCGTTTGGAGATCAACCCCTGTTTGATTGGCCAAGCATAAAACAACAAAGAGCACATCGGCTAATTCTTCCCCTAGGTCTTTGTGAAGGTCACTCTCTTTTTCACTTTGCTCCCCATAGCGTCTTGCAATAATTCGTGCAACTTCACCAACTTCTTCTGTGAGCTGGGCCATGTTGGTAAGTTCATTAAAATAACGGACCCCATGATCTTTTATCCAATCGTCGACAGTTTTTTGGGCGTTTTGAATATTCATCTTTGATATACTTTTTACAAAATTACGGAAGTTTCAAAGACTTTTAATTATCGTTCAAAGGTATTGATGAATTGATTGCAATTGATCAACCATCAGGCAATTTTGATGTGTGGGCTCATTGTGACTATTAAAATGAATGGCTTGCATTCCTACAGCTAGCGCACCTGCAATGTCGGCCTCGTAACTATCGCCTATCATCAGGGCGCTTTCGGCTTGTGTGTTAGCCAGGTGAAGGGCTTGAACAAATATATCGGCATTCGGCTTTTTTATCCCTGCTTTTTCGGCAGTCAAAATGACGTTAAAAAACTCTAATATTCCCGAGTGGTACATTTTCTTTTGCTGGACGTTTTCAAATCCGTTGGTTATAATGTGCAAACGATATTTTGACTGAAGATAAGTTAAGAGTTCTTGCGTTCCGCTGAACAAAAACTTTTGGGAAGAGAGTTGGTTGATGTAGGCTTCTGACAATGCCTCGATCGTAGTTTTAGTTTGTGGAGAAGCGATGGCTTCAAAGGTTTTTTCTAATCGAACAAAGCGCAATTCTTCTGTCGTGATACTGTTTTCTCTGTACAATTTCCAATATGCATGATTAATGGGGGTATAGGCCATCATAAAGGTCTCTATTGAAAAATCGAAGCGGTAGGGGGTGAGAATACTTTGAAATGTAGCGGCTGAATTTTTTTCAAAATCCCATAATGTATGATCTAAATCGAAAAAAATATCGGTGACTTTGCCCTTATCAATCATGCCTTCTAAGGTAAGAAATAAAGGCCGAACGAAAAGCCTCGTTGGCTTCAGATTTTTCGAGAATACGATTGCTTACTGCAAAACAATGCACGCCTGACTCTAATGGAAGATTTGCTTCTAAAAAATTCATTTTTTTTATGGCCTCAATTGGGCTAAAATGCATCAGACTCCGTTCTGAAGCAACGACAGGAAAAACTTGTAAGGTCGTACTCATCTCATTGGAAAGGTCGTAAAAGAAAAAAGGAACAGCGGTACTCGCGCGATAACCCAAGACATTTGAATAGCCCATACTATAATCGACTTGAATCTCTTGGCCCAGTAAATTGCGATAGCTTTCACCAACTGAAGAAATCCCCCATGCAAATCGAATCGCATTGATGGGACGATGGATGAGATGATTCAGTGTTTCGCGTTCTTTTCGTAAAGTTAGCCCTACCGTTTTAGTGGAAAATGAAGCCAATAGAGAGACTTGAAAATAATCGGCCACTTCTTTAATCAATGCCTGAAAATTGCGACTCATCACCGAAATCCCCTGATCGAGATAAGATATTTTCGAAAATAGAAAGAAGAAGCGGACAGAAAAAGAAGCCTCATAGAACAGTGATTTAAATTCATCGAACGTATCCCATGGGTCTTTTCGAATACGCAAAAGTACCAAGAGATGTTCTATCAAATCCCAAAAATTGAGCTGAAAAAGCGATTTACCCCATTGATATACATTGCGAAAAAAAGACTTGTGAAGATACTTAAACGGCCTGACCACTTCTACAATTGGCATAAATTTTTCTTTTACCTGTAGAGATGAGTGAAGATCGGGGTAGCGTGTTTTAAGTTCACGGTACAAGAACTCTATCCAAACATCAACTATTGGGCTTTCTATTATTCCATTTTGAACAGCAATGCTTTGCGAAGCGTTAAATCGGCCATACTCGTCCTTGACATGCGGCAGATATTCTTCATATCGAGATATCAGATAGAAACTTGCGGCAAAAATATCAAAGGGCATATTCGATTGTTGGCCCACTTCAAAAAAGTAGAGGGTGTCGTGCCACTGCTTTGTGATAATGGTAAGGTTTTGAACACCCTGTTCAAAAAGCAAAGTAGTTGACTGTATAAAGAACTCGTTTCCGAGTGGCTTTTCTCCATAACTCATTTTAGGCCCATTATGAGCGACAAATGATTCTAAGCTCGTCGTCAAATTTATCTTCAAACCCAAAGCGGTTTCAAAGATGTGTTTAAAGATATAATCTAATCTAGGCGTGATTTTTTGGCAAAAGACCAATAGCATTTACAAAAGATTTTCGTCAGCAAAGCTAAAGTAGCCTTTTTCGGAAACAATTAAATGATCTAGAAGGCGAATATCGAGAGTTAGCGCCCCTTTTTTAATCTTCTTGGTCAATGTGATGTCTGCTCGACTCGGCTGAACATTACCGGTCGGATGATTATGCGCTATCAAAAGCCCTGTCGCGCCAACTTCAAGGGCCTTTTTAAAGACCACTCGCAGGTCTAATATTGTCGCCGTGATTCCTCCTTTACCGATACAATGGTGAGTAATGACTTTATTCTGAGAGTTCAGATAGGCTGCCCATATTTCTTCATGAGCCAAAAAACTCAAAACAGGCTTAAAGAGCTTATACGATAGTTGACTATTGCTACACTCCAATTGTTCAGGAGAATGTTCTATGTCAATGCGTTTTCCAAGTTCCAATGCTGCTTTTATTTTTACCGCTTTGGCTGGACCAATTCCTTTCCACTCCATCAATCGTTCCAATGCTAACCGATGCAATTCACCAATGTTATTGTTAACAGAAGCCAACAAACGCTGCATAAGATGGACGGCCGACTCGCCTTGATTACCACTCCCAATTAAAAGCGCAAGTAATTCTGCATTTGTTAGCTGTTGTGACCCCTTAGAGAGCATCTTTTCGCGCGGTCGATCATCAATCGACCACTCTCGAATGGTGAAATTTGAAGGTTTTGTAGGTTTTGAAGGCATGATTTGAGTTATTTTAATATTTTAGTTCACCGACTTGTAATTTAAGTATTTATGTCATACCCTCCAGTACATCATCAAGAGAGCAGTTACGAAAACATCATTAATTTAATGCAGTCTTTTCCACTTGCCACCATCATCAGTTCTTTTGAGGGACAGATTCAGTGCAGTCATACGCCTTTAATTTTTCAAGCGAACAATAGTCTTGGGATTTTAGTCGGTCATTTGGATAAATTTAATCCGCAACTTCATCATTTCAAAGAACAACAAGAGGTTGAGCTTATCTTTCATGGCCCCGACCTATACATTTCACCTTCAATTTACGGCACCACTCAACTTCCAACATGGAATTATTTCAAGGCCCATCTTAAAGGACACGTCATTTTAGAGAGCGATCAAGAAAAAGTAAAGCAAAGTTTAATCCAGATGACGGCTTTTTTAGAGGGTGATCAACCGCGCTATTCGCTCAATCCTGACAATCCTCGAATGGCAAGAGCCCTAGACTATATCGTCGGATTTCAAATTGAAATTAAAGCATGGGAAGGCAAGTATAAAATTTCTCAAGACAAACGCAAAGACGATCAGAAGCGAGCTAAACAAGCCATGCTAAAGACTATGGAGAAAAAAAGAAAAGAAGCGATAGAACTTCTCTACACCTTTCATCAAACTATGAAACCGCAATAAGCGCCATCAACTTCGACCAATCTAATCCTCCATAATTCCCTGAACTCATCATCAAAAGAATACATTGAGGATATTCTTTGGTCAGAAGATAATCGTGAAGGTCTGCTGGCACAGTAAATACCTTTAGGTCTGACCTGTCAAAAGCGGCTTTAATTGTATCTTCCGCTATGGAGGGACGCCCTTTAATCTTTAATGCTTCTGGATCGTAAAATACGATGGCCTCATCTAAGTAGTCTAAGGTTCCTTTATAATTTGGGAGGAAAGCTGGATCTAAACTACTGTAGGTGTGCAATTCTAGACATCCAATGGTTTTGAATCCTTTAAATTGTTTATCAATTGCCTTAACGGTGGCTGACACTTTACTGGGTGCATGGGCAAAATCTTTAAACAAGTGAGCGCTTTGGCCTTGTGCCATTTTCTCTAACCGATAAGCGGCGCCTTTAAAACTTCCTATTGCTTCATAAAAATCCGTTTGATCTACCCCCATAAGTTGACAAATCCATTTTGCGCCAGACAAATTAGAAAGATTGTGGTCGCCAAAAATGGACAACGGTAAATCGCCTTCATCGGTGTGTAAATAGGTTATTCCGTCTGAAATTTTGGCCGTATGCTTTTGATATCCTTCTTTCCTAATCGTGTTTTTGCTTTGTAAAATGAGTCGAGTAAGTACTGGATCTTCTTGATTATAAATAACGGTTCCACCAGAAACTACACTGTCGATAAAGGAAAGAAATTGATCTTCATAATCCTTTCGTGTGGGAAAAACATTGATATGATCCCATGCGATGCCTGAAATAAGGGTTAAATGCGGTTTGTACCATAAAAACTTTGGCTTTAAGTCAAGTGGGGAAGACAAGTATTCATCTCCTTCAATTAACATAAAATCATTCGTCTCAGTCAAATGAACCATTGTCTGAAATCCTTCTAGCTGTGCCCCAACCATAAAATCGACTGCAATTTGATGGTAATTTAAAACGTGAAGTACCATGGCTGTTATTGATGTTTTGCCGTGACTCCCGGCAATAACCACCCGCGTTTTGGCTTGACTTTGTTTGAATAAATATTCAGGGTAAGAATAAATCTTTACTCCCAACTGTTGTGCTGCTACTAATTCAGGATTGTCTTTTTTCGCGTGCATCCCCAAAATGACCCCGTCTAATGCTGTTGTGATTTTTTCTGGAAACCAACCCATAGCTGGCGGTAAGAGTCCTGCGTTTTTAAGACGGCTTTTAGAGGGCTCAAAGATGGCATCATCACTTCCAGAAATAGCAAATCCTTTCGTTGCAAGGGCTAGTGCTAGATTGTGCATGGCGCTTCCACCAATGGCAATAAAATGGAGTCGTTTCATAGAGTGCTCAAAGTGGAATTAATTACACTATCCAATTTAGGGTTTATTTTTAAAGCTTTTTTAAAATTTTTATCGGCCAATTCATTTTCTTCTAAAAGAAGGTGTAATTGTCCTTTTCTAAAGTAAATCCATTCTATGGGGATATTATCGTATGGTGTTCTTTGCTTGAGAAAATGATTAATGGCACACAAGCCTAAAGCAGGCGATAACTTAAAATAAGCACTCACCTCAGCTATTTTGTAAGCAAAGTTCATCGATTTGTCGGCAAAGTAAGAGGATAGGTCGGAATGACAAAAACCTGTCGTACTCAACAAGGCAAATGCTTCAGCATAAAACACACTGCCCTCCTTACCTTGATGATGGGCAATAAATCCTCTAGAAAACAAGCCTTCAACAGGGCTTAAGCGCTCCAAATGATCGGCTAAAAAAACTGCTTTGTCTAGGTCTCCACCAAGTAAATCGGGCACCATACAAAGGGATTCTATATAAGCTTCCAAGGCAGGAGTATAGGTAGAATCGATAGCTACTGAACGTTCAAAATTCCTAAGCATTGCTTTGACATAGGGAAACGATAAAAACTTACTGACTTGTGTGGCTTTTATTCCATTGGCTCCTCCGAGCAAATATCTAAGATGAGCGGTTTCACCCTGCAGTGCTAATTTATTTTCAAGGGCAGTAATCAAATCGTCTTGATTGTTAAATTGTGAGGCCAGTTTAATGTGTTTTTGGTTTTTCTCAAGAGCGTTTGTGGTAGTCTTTTCAAGCTCGTTTAAGGCTCTCAAATAGATTGCTTTATCTTTGGGATTAAATCGTTCAAATGGAGGGCGTTCTTGACTGTAAGAAGCTGCAAAGACAAATAGGAAAAAGACAAAATGCCTCATTTTTCTGTGTCATTAATAAGCGACCATAGTTTATCTTTTAACTCTACCATGCCCAACTGACTTACTGAAGAAATCATCAAGTGTGGTACGTTCTCAAAATTTGCTGTCATTTCTCTGGCATATTCGGCTTTGAGTTCATCATCTAAAAGATCGCATTTGGACAAGACAATCATGTAATTTTTATCCAAAAGTTCTGGATTGAATTCTTGTAATTCTCGCCTTAGAATATCAAATTCTTTTTTTACATCTGGGGCATCGGCCGGGATCAAGTATAGCAAAACCGCATTGCGTTCGATATGACGCAAAAAGTAATGCCCTAAGCCTCTACCCTGAGCAGCCCCCTCGATAATTCCTGGAATATCGGCCATTACAAACGAACGAAAATCACGGTAGTGGACAATTCCTAGATTGGGCTTTAGGGTTGTAAATTCATAATCTGCAATTTTTGGTTTAGCCGATGTCAATGTCGATAGTAAGGTAGATTTTCCCGCGTTAGGAAAGCCGACTAAACCAACATCGGCCAAAACTTTCAATTCGAGGGTGATTTCCAATTCGCTACCCTTTATGCCCGGTTGAGCATAACGTGGAGTTTGACGCGTAGAGGATTTAAAATGCCAATTGCCACGGCCACCCAGACCACCTTCTAACAAAACAACCTCTTGTCCTTTATCTGTGATTTCAGCAATTGTTGTGTTAGTATGAGTGTTTTTTATAATCGTACCTAAAGGGACAT
Source organism: Flavobacteriaceae bacterium (assembly GCA_049623905.1). Lineage (GTDB taxonomy): Bacteria > Bacteroidota > Bacteroidia > Flavobacteriales > Flavobacteriaceae > Arcticimaribacter. The sequence continues at coordinate 475 of JBMZTS010000052.1, read as the reverse complement.
CGATATAAATGTCTTCTCCTTGTGCTCCCGAACTTCTGTTTTTACTTCCGTGCTCGCCGTGCCCCGCACCAAAATGCTTTTTAAACTTGAAAGAGTACAAAGTCCATAAATTAGGATTTGCTCGGGCTATAACATGTCCTCCCCTCCCGCCATCACCACCATCGGGGCCACCTTTGGTGATATACTTTTCGCGGTGCAAATGAATCGATCCTTTCCCTCCATTACCCGAAGCGATAAACAATTTAACATAGTCAACAAAATTTCCTTCTGTCATGAAACGGCCTTATAGTGTGTCGATTGTGTCGAGTAAACGTTGGGTAATCTCCTCGATAGAACCAATGCCATTAATGCTGAAAAATTTATTTTGATCAGTGTAGTATTGTCTTAAAGGGGCGGTTTTCTGAGAATATTCTTCAAATCTATTACGGATTTTGATTTCGTCCTGATCATCGGAACGGCCACTTGTTTCTCCCCT
>JBMZTS010000051.1:0-9610 GCA_049623905.1 Flavobacteriaceae bacterium | reverse complement strand
AGGCTTAGGACTAAACAAATTCCACCTTGGTGGTCACGATTGGGGGTCGGCTGTGGTTCAAGAAATGGCACTAATGCACCCCGAGCGAATAACTAAATTGATTCTGATTAATATGATCCTTATTACTAATTTTAAAGGTAAGAAGAAGGCCGCCAAAAAGCTAGAAGAAGAAATGTATCGTTCATCATGGTATCAGTTTTTCCAAAGTATTCCTCACTTGGCTGAGGAGATGATTGCTGGAAAAGAAGAAGTATGGATCCGTTTTTTTAATCATGGTATCAGTCGACCCATTACTGAGGAGGCAATCATGGAATATACCCGTTGTTACAAAATCAAAAATACCATCACCACCGCGGCTAACCTATATCGTACTATCCCAGATGACCGCAAGAGATGGAAAACGTATCTCGGAAAAAAAATTCAAGTTCCTACTCATATCATTCACGGTCAATTGGACCCAGTAGTGATCAAAGAATTTTTATTCCAAGCCCAAAGTGCCTTTGAAAAGCCTGTTGCTATTTCGTATTTGAAGGGAGGACACTTTATTTGCGACGAACAACCGGAAGAAGTTGGTAAGATAATGGCACAATTCTTGAAAAATAAAAATCTATAAACACTTTACCATAGCTGCTTTATGAGAAAAGACCCAAATTTTTAAATCACAAATGTCTTTATGTCACCCAAACTTCTACACTTTAAATAAAACTCAACTAAATAATAGGACTTTTCTCCCAGAAGTCAAAACAATTGGGTGTCTTGAGAGGGCGTTTCAGTTAGATGATTCTATAAATTAAACCGAAAAACATGACCATAAGTTCACTGGTATGGCGACCGCTAAAACTCTTTACTGGGGTAGGACTCCTGTTTGGTTTTGCTCTTGGTTACCTCTATGGCGTTGGAGGCTTTTTTTACGATTGGTTAACTACCGGTGTAAACAAAGGCACACTTTTGGCCCTAAATGCGCTTTGGGGAATGCCATTAATATTTGGCGCTTTAGGAACGATCATTGGAGGATTACTTGGTCTTTTGCATTATGCGCTCAAGAAACTTTCAATAGCCAGACGATAAGAATTAAGTCCAAAACCTAAAATAAGTCCTTTGGCATTGGGAGTGATATATGAAGTATGCCTAAAGTCTTCACGGGCAAAGGTGTTAGAAATATGAACCTCAATGACACTGGTATCAATAGCTTTAATGGCGTCGCCCAAACCGACTGAAGTGTGGGTATAAGCTGCAGCATTAAGAATAATCCCATCGGATGAAAAGCCTACACGGTGAAGCTCATCAATTAACTCTCCTTCAATGTTCGATTGAAAATAATGTATTGTAAGCTGTGGATAGTTTGCTTTTAGACCTTCGAGATATGACACAAAATCTTGTCTCCCATAAATTCCTGGCTCTCTGTTTCCTAGCAGGTTTAAGTTCGGTCCATTAATGATGTGTATGTTCATGGAGCAAAAATACCTAAAATTTTGATTCCACGCCCTGACTAGAAAATGCAAATTATACCTATCTTAACTTCATTAATTCAAAAAAAAATGAGCACAACTGTTTATTCATTTGGTCGCATGAGGGTAAAAGATTATGACGATTATTTTAAGCGCTATGGCGTTCCCTTTTTAAGTATTTTAAAAAAGTATAATGGAAAACTCTTAGCCGCCACCACTAAAGGGGTTCTTGTTGAGGGGAAAGAAGAAGGAAATTGGACCGTTTTAGTCGCGTTTGAAAATGGAAAAGATGCTTTCGAATTTTATGCTTCGGAAGAATATGCCCCTTTGAAAAAATTACGTCTTGAAGAACTAACCAACTCGGCACTTGCCATTTCATTTCCAGCCGAAATTCCTTTTTAATGAAAAGCGTTTTTTTCTTTTTTTTCACCCTATTGAACCTAGGCCTTTATGCGCAGCGTGTGGAACTTCATGTTCTGGGTACAGCTCAAGATGCAGGAGCACCTCAGATCGCTTGTACCAAGAAATGCTGTGCCCAATGGTGGGCAGAAGGTCATAGCGAAAACGTTGTCTCGCTGGGAATTCAAGACAAAGAAGCCAATACTTATTTTGTGTTTGAGGCTACCCCAAATCTCTCTGAGCAGCACTATATGATAAGCTCTTCTATGCCACAAGATGCCACATTTGGTGGCATTTTTTTAACACATGCCCATATGGGACACTATAGCGGTTTACTTTATCTTGGTAAAGAAGCACTAGGAGGGCGTGATATCCCCGTTTACTGTATGCCACGCTTTTCATCCTACTTGAAAAACAATGGCCCGTGGGAACAGTTGGTCAATACTGGTAATATTTCAATTCACACTCTAAACGCTCAAGAAACTGTATCCTTGTCTAAACAACTTGCGGTAAGCCCCATTGTCGTTCCCCATAGAGACGAGTATTCGGAAACTGTTGGCTATCTCATCAGGGGGCCAAATAAAACGGCCTTATTTCTCCCCGATATCGACAAATGGAACCGTTGGGAAATCGCCATTGAATCAATCATTAAGCAGGTCGATTATGCTTTTTTAGATGCGACATTTTATGACAATTCGGAACTCCCACATCGCGACATGAGTTCTATTCCACATCCTTTTGTAGTGGAAAGCCTGGTGCGCTTTCAATCTCTTTCAGTAGAAGACAAGAGAAAAATTTACTTTATCCATTTCAATCATACCAATCCCCTGTTAAACGCAAACAGTGAAGCAACAGCAAGGGTGAAAGAAAAAGGGTTTAATCTCGCCAGAACTGGAATGAAAATTGACTTGTAATGCAATGGAACAATGTACTTAAAGATTTCAAAATATATCTGCGACTAGAAAGGGGTCTGTCTGAAAATTCGATCAATAGTTATGCTTACGATATTCAAGGGTTTATCAATTTTATCGTCGAATATAACGAGAATATCAGCGTTGTAAACTGTCAAAAGGACCATCTTCAAAGCTATATTTACCGTTTAGCTAAAACGGTCAATGCGCGGTCACAGGCTAGACAAATTTCTGGCCTTAAAAGCTTTTTCAATTTCTTGATTTTTGAAGGCTATCGGGAAGACTCGCCGATGGATTTGATAGAAACGCCTAAAATCGGACGTAAACTCCCCGAAGTTTTGACCATCAGTGAGATCAATAAAATATTGTCTTCCATTGATTTAGCGCACCCTCTAGGACATCGGAATCAAGCCATATTAGAGGTTCTTTACGGAAGTGGTTTACGGGTAAGTGAATTGGTAAATCTAAAACTATCCGATATCCTCTTTGAAGAAAAATTATTGTTGATTACTGGCAAAGGGAATAAGCAGCGTTTGGTTCCACTTGGAAACTTGAGCGCTAAAAGATTGACACACTACCTGCATGACATAAGAGACAAAGGAGAGGTGAAAAAAGCTTATAAAGATATTGTTTTTCTCAATCAACACGGGAGGCAGTTAACCCGTGCAATGATCTTTACTATTGTTAAAAAAACAGCCCAATTGGCCGGCATTAAAAAGACCATTAGTCCGCACACTTTCAGACATTCATTTGCAACACATTTACTTGAAAATGGCGCTGATCTTCGTTCGATACAGCTCATGATGGGGCATGAAAACATCACCACAACCGAGGTTTATATGCATGTAGATACGCGACATTTGCTTGAAAACTTACAAGCGTTCCATCCGCGTAATAAAATTTAAGGGCTCACCACCAAACGAAAGCCTTCGCCGTGAATATTTAAGATTTCAACCTTCGCATCTTTTTTGAGGTATTTTCGCAATTTGGCGATATAGACGTCCATAGAACGTGAGGTGAAATAATTCTCATCACGCCAAATCTTATTGAGGGCTTTTTCTCGGGGTAGGAGATCGTTGATATGCAAGGCCAGTAAACGCAGAAGCTGATTTTCTTTAGGGGAGAGTTTTGTTGGTTCTTCCGATTGAAAAGACAGCAGTCGTAATTTAGCATTCAGGTTGAAATCACCAATGGTAAATTCCATCTCATCAGATTCGGGTGACGATACCATTACTCTTCTACCGAGTATGGACTTTATTTTTGCCAACAAAACTTCAGAATCAAACGGTTTTGAAAGATAATCGTCAGCTCCTATTCTAAAGCCTTTAAGGACGTCTTCTTTCATGGTTTTAGCCGTAAGAAAAATAAGGGGAATAGATTCATCTTTTTCTCTAATTTCCTTCGCCAGTGTAAAGCCGTCTTTATAGGGCATCATGACATCGAGTAAACACAAATCAAAGTCCTCTTTCTTAAACTTTTCAAAGCCTTCAATTCCATTCTTGGCTAGAGTCACATCATAACCATTAATCATTAGATATTCTTTTAAAATGCTTCCAAAGTTTGGGTCATCTTCGACCAACAATATACATCTGTTCTTTGCTTTCATTTTTATTTGGGTTAATATTATTCATTGATTAAGGGTAAGTGAATGACAAATGTTGATCCACTTCCCTTTTTACTTTTAACATTAATTGTGCCATTTAACAATGTAATGATTTTCTTGACATAGGAAAGGCCTAAGCCATGACCTTTGATATTGTGTACATTTCCTCCTTGTTGCCGATAAAATTTATCGAAAATCCGTTGGAGGGTTTCCTGGTCCATACCCATACCTTCGTCTTTAATCTCTACAACGACCTGATCGTCGAGATTCCGTGTTCTGATTTCCAAGATGGGAGAATCTTCAGAATACTTAACGGCATTATCCAATAAATTGGTCAATACATTGGTCAGGTGGTTGCGATTTGCAGAGATAATTACACGTTTGGCATCAAGATGCTTTAAAATCATTCCTGCTCTATTTTGAACGATCAAATCGATATGGCTAATAGCCTCTAAAATGATGGTATGGAGATCTAGAGGGCTAAGGTTAATAGGGGTAGTACCACGCTCTAATTGAGAAATCATCAATACATTTTCGACCTGATCTTGCATTCTATTGTTTTCCTCACGCATCATTTTAAGGTATCGTGAAACCTTTTTTTTGTCATTAATATTGGCGGGGTTTTCAATAGCGTCAATGGCTAAATTTATTGTGGCAATTGGCGTTTTAAATTCATGCGACATATTGTTAATGAAATCAGATTTAATTTCAGAGATCTTCTTTTGTCTTAAGATTTGATACAGTGAAATTCCACACAATACAATTATGAGCAGGGTCAGAAGGAAGGATAAACTAGCTACACCAACAATTGATGATATCACAAAACGGTCTTTTTCTGGGAAAGAAATAACCAATTCATAGTTCGTACTACCTTGATTATCAACAAAAATTGGAATAACGTATTTTGGTCCTGCTTGAGACTCTTGGTAATTGTTCGAGGTGATTTTTGTGGCCAAACCATCACTAAATACACCAAATTCAAATGGCGTATCTATTTTGCGCGAATTCAATTCACGTTTGAGCAAGTAGGCAAGTTCATAACTATCTAAGCGCTTATGAATAGGAAAAGTATTGGCCATTTTAGAGAAAATAGACGCATAGGTGGCCTGATCAAAAGCATTGATGCGTTCAATCCGTTTAAAGGTATTAGTGGAAAACGATCGGCGATTATTCTCTCGATCAAAGGCCTCTTTAAAAATACGTGTAGTCTGTATTCCTTTAATGTCTTTTACTTTGGTAAGATTCGTCCCATCTTGATTGGGAAAGGGAATGGTATAGTCTTCTTCCAATAAACCAAAAGTGAATAGAGAAGATAAATTTGATTCGTCATCGCTGTCATAGAACATAAAATAATTACTCAACTGTGAACTATCGGGTTGACCTAAAGAATCGGTCAATCGTTCGAAGGTTTCAATATAGTGAAGCAGTTCATTGGCTTGTATTTCTTGAGCCACTGTACTCATAGACTGCTTTACCGCCATCGAAAATTCCTCTTCTCGGTTATCTATGGAGGTATAGATGAAATACCATTGTATTAGAATAATTCCGCCAACTGCCAGAATCATAAAAGTCATCAGTGCCAAGAAGTACGATTTTTTCATCGATTAATTTTCATCAATATAGCTTTACAAAGGTGATGAAATTCCTTAAGAGATTATCCTAATGCTTTGTTAATGCTCTTTTTAGAGGGTCAAAAATTCTTTATGCAGGGCATGAATGGCTTTTTGCGTTACAGACCAGGTTTTGTTTTCAATAATATAATCGGCCAATGGGCGGCGCTTATCGTCTTCCCACTGACTCGCTATTCGTGAGAGCACAGCTTCGCGTGTTGTATTATCGCGGTCAATTACTCGCGAAATCCGCAACTCCTTAGGAGCGGTAATTAAAAGTGTTTTATCAACCATTTTATGCCCACCTGTCTCAAAAAGAATAGCGACTTCTTTGATAACATAGGGGTGATTTTGCTTCACAAGCCATTGTTTAAAATCCTTAGCAACAGCAGGATGAACTAGCGAATTAAGAACCTTTAATTTTTCAGGGGCGTTGAATACTATTTGACCAATACGTGTACGATTGAGTTGACCTTCTAAATAGGCCTCTTCCCCAAAAAGAGTAATGATCTTTTGTTTGAGAAATTTGTCTTGAGTCATCAATTTTTTTGCCGCTTGATCGGCGATATAGCACGGAACTCCCAAAGTTGAAAATTCTTTGGCAACAGTGCTTTTTCCACTGCCAATTCCCCCTGTTAAACCGATTATTTTTGCCATTTACTGTCGTATTAAATAATCTACCGACTTGGGCTCCCAACGGATATTTTTTGCCCTATCTGGAGCCTCTAAAAGTTTTAATATAAATTTATTTTCCGTTTCCGATACTTCCTCAAAGTCGATGCCGATACTAAAGTCTTCGGGTTGAATCGTTTTTAACTGACTTAAAGGGGCTGAAAAAGTAATGACCACCTGATTGGGGAAAAATTTATAGACCCTGCCCTCTGGAATGTTTTGTGTCGCTATAGGGCGGGTGAATTGTGTTTCAGAGAATTGATCAACTTCGATTTCCATCAAAATACGCTTTCTGTCGTATGTCAGTGTTTTGTCGGTGGGGCTAATCCTTAGATATTGCTTTATGCGCTTTTGGATTTTTTGCCGAGAAGTCCAAATTGGCGTATAGCTTTCTATTGAATTTATCGTTTCTTCTGGACCTATCACATCGATACTATCAGGCTCAAAGTGTATTTGTGTTACAGCATACCCAATGGCAAGATTAAACTTGGGTGGCATGATTGGAACTCGCTTTGAGGCTTGAACTTGATACTCAAATTCTAAGTTGGTTGGATAAAGGTTTAAAATTTGCGTGTCTCCCAAGAGCTGATCCTGTAACTCTTGGAACTGGCTTGAGAGAGGGAGAATGGCTTGACCAGACTCAAAAGTTGCATTTTCTACATCAACCTTCAATTTATTATCAATGAACTGGTAATAGAGAAACTGAAACCCTGTGGCCTTTAAAGTCGCCTCAATTTGAAGTTCGCTGCTGAGAATAGGGATAATGGAAAGAGGAACCTCGTCTAGGCTCATTTCCAATTGAATCACTTCGGTGTATTCTTTTGAAAATTTGGTGATAAACCAAAAAACAAAAGACAACAATAAAAACGTAAAAAAAAATTTAGACCTGCCTTTATCTAGTGATGCTTTTTGCAACGACGTGATTAAGTCAGATTCTTTTTTCATAAGAGGTGATTATTGAAGCGCATCTATGACTTCTTGGCTGACACCAGTGGTAGAAAAACCACCATCGTGAAAGAGGTTTTGCATGGTCACTTTTTTTGTGAAATCTGAGAAAAGCATCACAGTATAATCGGCGCACTCCTTGGCGGTTGCGTTGCCCAAAGGCGATGTTTTTTCAGCATAGGTCAAAAAGCCATCGAGGCCTTTAACTCCTTGTCCTGCAGTGGTCATCGTTGGAGATTGAGAGATGGTATTGACCCGGACCTTCTTATCTTTTCCCATATAGTATCCAAAACTTCTAGCAATGGATTCAAGATAGGCTTTATTGTCTGCCATGTCGTTGTAGTTGGGGAAGGTGCGTTGAGCAGCGATATAAGTTAAGGCCACAATACTTCCCCACTCACTCATGGCATCTTTCGCATAAAGGGTTTGCATGAGTTTGTGAAACGATACTGCAGAAACATCCCAGCCTTTGAACATCCAATCGTGATTGAGGGCGGTATAGTGTTTTCCTTTACGAACATTTACAGACATCCCGATAGAGTGAAGCACAAAGTCGAGCTGGCCACCTAAATGGTCCATCGCTTGCTCGATTAAGTTGTCTAGGTCTTCTAAAGAAGTGGCATCGGCAGGAATTACAGGTGCGTTGATCTTTTCACCTAATTGATTGATTGTTCCCATACGCATGGCTACAGGTGCATTGGTCAAAACGACTTGTCCACCTTGTTCATGAACACTTTCTGCTGTTTTCCAAGCGATTGATTGCTGATCTAGTGCACCAAAGATGATGCCTTTTTTCCCTTTTAATAAATTGTGGGACATATTTCAATAGGTTTAGTTAATAAAGTGCAAATATAGTTTAATTCAACAACTCTTTGGCGTGTTGAAGTGCGGTATCACTCAAATCTTCTCCCGATAACATTTGGGCAACTTCTTCAATGCGTTCGTCGGAGGATAATTTACGCAATTGGGTAAAAGTACTTCCTTGGCGTATTTCTTTAAAAACTTTGAAATGGTGACTGCCTTTGGCCGCCACTTGAGGCAGATGGGTGATGGTCAAAACCTGCATATACTGTCCCATATGGTGCATTATATCGGCAATTTTATAAGCCACTTCTCCAGAAACCCCAGTGTCTATTTCGTCGAAAATAATGGTTGGAAGGGTTTTAAACTGGGATAAAATGGTTTTGACACTCAACATTATACGGGACAATTCTCCGCCTGAAGCCACTTTTTTTAAGGCACCAAAATCACTCCCTGCATTGGCTGAAAAAGCAAAATTGAGTTTTTCTTTTCCGTGTTTTAAAAACGTTTCTTGCGCTAATAATTCAAGTTGAAATTGTGCATTAGGCATACCCAGCAAGGCCAAAAGCTTTGTCATCTGGGTAATGAACACAGGAATAGCTTTTTTTCTGTTGTTGCTGAGGGTTTCACAAGCTAATTCTAGATCGCGTTCAAGCTGCTTTTGTTCGTTGATAAAACGGGCTAATTTTTCTTCTAAAGTTGTGGTTTCAATCACTTTTTGCTCTAACACCTCTCTCTTGTACACCAAATCGTCAATGGTTTGAACTTGGTGTTTTTTCATCAGGTCATTTAACAGTTGTAATTGTCGGTTGACTTCTTCTAACCGACTAGGATTAGCCTCAACTGCTTCAAGGGCATGTGTCAGCTCGGCTGAAAGGTCGTTGAGTTCAATCAATAAACTTTCAAAACGCGTGGACAAATGCTTGAATTTTGGACTTATACCGCTTAGTTTATTCATCGCCGAACGCACCTCAATGAGCTGAGTATTTAAGCCCATGTGCTCTTCGTCAACGATTTGGATAGCTTTTGATAGTTGTTGTTCTATTTCTTCAACATGACTCAACTGCTGTACTTCTGTCTCTAATTCATCTAAAATCCCATCGCTTATAGGAGCTGAAGTCAACTCTTCTAAAAGAAAGGAATTGTAATCGCGTTCCTCTTCAAGCGTTCCTTTTTGTTTCTTTAAATTTTCAATGTTTCGTGTGAGTTCTTTATACTTGG
>JBMZTS010000050.1:0-9730 GCA_049623905.1 Flavobacteriaceae bacterium | reverse complement strand
GAGAATGGCTTTCACTTAGTTCGCTTTTGAGAGTTTTTTGCGAATATTTGATGAGGAAACGTCGGGGTTGCGACTGTTGTAAAACCATTGGATTCCATTTGTCTTACAGTAGTACTCTCCTGTAAATGATTTGTCTTCATATTCTTCCAACATCTTGACATGTCCTGCACTAAAAAAATCGAAAGTAGAAAACGTAATGCCTACGATATTATTTCTAGGATTGTTGGGTCTCATAAAACTTCTTTATTCAAAGATACGAAGATTGCTATAGAGCTGCATGTGTTGCCGAATTACCTGTTCAAGAGTAAACTCTTTTTCAAAATACTTTCTGGATTCATGCCCCATTTTTTCTCGCAGGCTTTCATCTTCGACTAGTCGTGTCAATTTTTCCTGCAAAAGAACACTATCCTTAATCGGGACTTTAAATCCGTTCTTCGCTTCAACAACACAATCGTCACAACCCGGGGCATTGGTGGTGACAATGGGGCGCCCAATTGCCATGGCTTCAACAATTGCTTTGGGCAGACCTTCTCGGTAGGAAGGCAAACAATAGATGTGACAGTTTTCGAGCGCTTGTTTGATTTCAGAAGAAAAGCCTCCCCAAGTGATTTTATTAGGGATCAAATAATCTTCAAGTGCTTCTTTTGAAAGATGTGCCGGATTTTTTGGGTCTAATTTTCCAAGTATTTTTAATTCCACATCTAATCCTTTTTGGAGGAGTCCATTTGTTGCATGAATCAGTTCAATCAACCCTTTATCTTTTAATATCCGTCCGGTAAATAGTATCTGAATAGGCCTTTTTTTGGGTTGGTCTTTGGGTAAAAACACTTTATGATCGACCCCAGAACCCTTAATGAGTTGATACTGCTGACCGATATTTGCTTTTTGAAAAAGATCTCTGTCTACCCTATTTTGAAAAATATAATACACTTTTTGGGTCTGGACCCATCTTAAAAGTGTCAATAAAACACTCCCCAAGCATGACTGCTTTCCTGTAAAGAGATATCCCAAGCCGGAAACGGCATTGATGACTTTGGCCTTGGAAACAAACAATCGAGCGGCAAGGGTTCCAAAAACAATGGGTTTTAAGGTAATATGATGCAGAACGTCTGGTTTGATTTTTCTGTATAAAGAACACAGACGTATCAGAGACCTGATATTGGACAACAATCCTAAGGAACTTCTGTGAATGGGCAACTGGACACAATGAATATTTTTGGGTAGCTCGGGTATTTGACTGGCATCGGAAATAATAAAAATTTCCCATCCCTGCTGGTGCGATTCCAAAACAAGCGCTTTCCTATGGCTCATCAGAAAATGAATATCGTTAACGACAAAAGCAAGTTTCATTGGCGCAAATAAGTGTTAAAGTACCAAAGTTGAAAACAGAAAAAAGTCCAAAGCTGAAAGCTTCGATCTTGTTTGTTAGACAAATGTGCCTCAACCCATGTCTGGATAGTGCTTATTTGAAAAACACCTTGTTGTTGTAGTATTTTTGCATCAGCAAATTGTTGTAACTGCTTTTTGTATACCGTACGCAACCAATCCCCAACAGGAACATTAAATCCTTTTTTGGGTTGTTCAAAAAAGCGTTCTGAGAAATAGGGTGCAAAAGCTTTTTTGAGTAAGTGTTTTTTATCCCACTTATGAATCACCCAATCCTCTGGAAGAGCATGAGTAAAATTCCAAAGCGCCTTGTTCAAAAAGGGAGCACGACATTCTAAAGAGTTCTTCATGCTCGTTCGATCCACTTTGGTTAAAAGATCGCCGTCCAAAGACAACAAACGATCAATTTGCTTAAAGTCATCAAGCTGACTAGGGTTTTTGGGAAACTGGTCACGAAAGGGTGCAAATACCTCTTTTTGTTGCCACTGGGTTTGGAGTAATTGATCGTATTCTCTTGAAGAGACTCCGAGTGATATAATATTTAGATAAGTATTATCCTTTTCTCCTATTGCATTTAGGAATTTTTTTGCCTTGTATTGAAAACCCCGACGGTCGGATTTGCTAGGTAGTAATTGATTGAAAAAGAAGCTGTTGAACTGGTGGAGCGGTTTAGGAACCCATTGCTGATAGCGATGCGAAAGTTGACCAATCAAGTATTTATTGTAGCCGCCAAAAACCTCATCAGCACCATCCCCCGTTAGGGCTACTTTAAATTGCTTACTGGTGTGGTGCGCGACCCAATAACTCGCCAATGCTGATGAATCGGCATACGGTTCATCAAAATTGAGCAAAATTTCTTCTGTAATTGAATGAATGTCTTTATCTGTACAAACGAAACTATGATGTTTGCTGCCGATGGTTTTCGCAACTGTTTTGGCATTTTCTGATTCATCGAACAGAGGATTATCAAAGCCTATGGAAAAGGTGTCTATTGGCGTGTCTTGCAGTTCGGATAGGCACCATGAAACTATGGAAGAGTCCACTCCTCCGGATAAGAAACTGGCCAGAGGAACATCCGAAACGGTTCGGCTTTTGACACTCTCCCTGACCAAGTCATGGGTCTGAATGATGGCTTCTTCTTTGGAAGAAACCGTTTGCGCTTTTGTTTCTTGTTCAATTTCAAAAACCTCAATACTGTGCTCTTTGGTATTGACAGCCAATACTTGATTAGGTGCTAATTTATGGATTCCTTGATAAATTGTGAAAGGTGCTGGGATATAGGTGAGTCTAAAATAAAGGCTCAAGGCTTTGGCGTCAATTGGCGGTTTTTGGGTACGTAAGGCCAGCAAACTTTTTAATTCAGAAGCCCATGCAATGGCATTCGTGTCAGAAAAGTAATACAGTGGTTTTTCTCCGAAAAAGTCACGCGCACAAAAAATCATTTCCCTACTAGGATCCAAAAGGCTAAAGGCAAACATCCCGTCGAGACGGCCAAAAGATTGTTCCCCATGTCGTTCATAAAGTTTTAAAATAACTTCAGTATCACTATTGGTTTCAAAATGACAGCCTTCTTTCTCCAGTTCCGATTTTAGCGATTGATAGTTATATATCTCCCCGTTGAATACAAGGGTCGTTTGATTGGTCGAATTGTGCATGGGCTGTTGTCCGGACTCAAGATCGATTATTGATAGTCGCTGCATGCCCATTGCAACACTCCCTTCGATCCACACTCCTGAATCGTCGGGGCCTCGATGCTCGATCAGACCATTCATGGTTTGGAGTGTTTTCGATAGATCGCATCCCCCCGATTTGTCAATATATCCGTTGATTCCGCACATAATCAGTCTTCAAAGATAAACGCCTTATAGGCATCTACCGTATGTTTGAATTGGAATCTTTCTTTTTGTTTTTGGGCTTCTTCTTGTCGGGTTGCTTGTGAAGGAGGTTGAAGCGTCTGTTTGAATAACCGCTCTAAAAACTGTTTTTCCGAGGTGACGATTTGTCCTAAGGCATAGTCTTTGAGTATGAAAGCTGCATCCCCTGCTTCAAAAGCAATAATAGGGCAGCCGTTACTAGTGGCTTCTACCACGACATTGGGAAAGCCCTCGAAATAAGAAGTAAAAAGATAGGCCGAGGCCTTTTTATACAATTCGTTTACAAAAGGAACATTTCCTAATAAAACTACTTGATTGTGTAGTACTTTGGGAATATGATCGTTTTGCCATCCTCCCCCTGCAATGATTAATTTATAATCAGGGTGTTCTTTAAAAAAGGATGCGACGATTCGCAGCAAACGATCAATCCCTTTAATGGGATCGTATCGCCCTATAAAAAGGAGAAATTTTGAAGGAATTTCAATGTTAGGTTTCCCACTAGAGCTTTCTTTTTTAGCCAAACCATTCTGAATTACTTTAGTTCGTTTGGAACGAAAGAAAAAACGTCTGTGTACTCGCTCTGCTGCAAAAGCACAATAAATGATCTTGGGAGCTGACAACTGACTGGCTAGACCAAAAAGATATAATGCTCCTTTTTGTTTAACTTGGTTGGAGAAAAAATTAGATTGACGTATATTCCATACTAATTCTGCAGAGAGACGGAAGCGGAAATTCATATAGTGTGCAAAAAAAATTCCTCCGTACATCCATCCTAATAATTTCAGATTTGATTTATGATTCCTCAGGCAAGTAATGGTTTTTTGAGGTTCCTTTTTCCATAGCAGCACCGGACAATAGGAGGCTATTTTATCATAAAAAAAATCGGTTATCCCCCCTTTAGTGACGAGCACAGCTTGTTCTATTCCACGCTTGTCAAATTCTTCCACCAAGCGGACTAAAATGGTCTCTGCACCCGCATTTTCGAGTGTTGGAATCACATGAACGAGGAAGGGTCTCATCTAGAGTCTTAAGTAACCTTTTTCTTTAGGGTAAAATGCTTTTACATCAAATACAACAGCATTGGGTTGCGCTATTGTAGCTAAATCAAGTGTATTAAATTCTTTGTGTGATACCGCCAATATGACAATGTCAAATTTGGCAGCATCTAGTTTTGACAGTACCTTTTCGCTTCCGTAGAGGTGATTCAAGTCTGAATCAGAGGCAATGGGGTCATAGATCGAGGTTTGAATTCCAAAATCCTGTAATTCTTGGAAAATATCGGAAACTTTGGAATTTCGGACATCGGGACAATTTTCTTTGAAAGTAGCACCTAAAATAACCGCTTTGGCTTCATCAAATTTCCGCCCGGTTTGATAAAATTGTTTGATGATTCGTCCTACAATATGCGCCGGGATATAGTCATTTATTCTCCTTCCAGCCAAAATCATTTCCGGATTATGTCCAATTTCTTGTGCTTTAAACGCTAAATAATAGGGATCTACACCGATGCAATGACCGCCAACTAATCCAGGTGAAAACTTTAAGAAATTCCATTTTGTTCCAGCCGCTTTAAGGACTTCTTGGGTGTCAATTCCCATTTTACCAAAGATCATCGCAAGCTCATTGACAAAGGCAATATTGATGTCTCGCTGGGTGTTTTCAATCACTTTTGCGGCTTCGGCTGTTTTGATGGTTGGGGCTTCATAAATTCCTGCTTCGATTATTGAGCCATAGAGTTCTGAGAGCGTTCGAAGACACTGTGGAGTAGATCCTGAAACTACTTTTTTGATTTTGGTAATGGTGTGTTCTTTGTCGCCCGGATTAATTCGCTCGGGGCTATAGCCTATAGTGAAATCTTTATTATAGGTGAGGCCTGATTTCTTTTCCAGTATCGGAACACAGACGTCTTCGGTTACACCTGGATAAACAGTTGACTCATAAACGACAATGGTTCCTTTTTTCAAAATAGCACCAATCGCTTCTGTAGCTTTGATGACTGGATTTAGGTCAGGGATTTTATTTTCGGTAACAGGGGTCGGCACCGTTACAATCATCACTTCACAATCGGTTAGATCCGTTTCTTGATTCGTAAGAACAAGACTTTTCCCAACGACTTTTTGCAGGTCTTCATCACTCACTTCGTTGGTGTCGTCTTTTCCTTCATTGAGTCGGTCAATACGAGAGATGTTGATGTCAAGCCCTATCACTTGATATTTTATTGCAAATGCACATGCCAAAGGCAAACCTACATACCCAAGACCGATAATTCCGATTTTCATTGTTTCAATGTTTTATAATACCACTCCAAAGAGGCCTCTAACCCCTGAGAAAAATTGTGGGTAGGTTGATAATCTAATAACCTTTTGGCCTTGTCAATACTTGCTTGTGAGTGAGGAACATCTCCCAAACGTTCTGGCCCAAATTCAATTTTGACTTTAGACAATTCTGGGGCTAATTTCTGAAGTCCATAAATCAATAGTTCAGTCATTTCGAGTATGGATATTCTTCCACCTACCGCAGTATTGTATACTTGATTAATGGCTTTTTCATTTGATGTTGTTGCCGCAAGATAATTCATTTGCAGCACGTTGTCGATGTAGGTGAAATCACGCGAATAGGAACCATCGCCGTTGATAGTAGGATTTTCACCTTTCAATATTTTTCCTATAAATTTTGGAATTACAGCAGCATAGGCTCCATTAGAGTCTTGTCGACGTCCAAATACATTAAAATAACGAAGCCCTACTGTCTTTAATCCAAAGGCTCGGGCATATACTTCTGAGTAAATTTCATTTACATGTTTTGTTAAAGCGTAAGGTGAAAGAAACTTCCCTATCCGATTTTCAACTTTGGGTAGCGTATCTGAATCTCCATAAACAGATGATGAGGATGCATAAACAAATCTTTTTACTTTATTTATCCTACAAGCTTCCAACAGATTTAAAAAACCTGCAATATTTACCTCATTTGTTGCAATAGGATCTGTTAAGGACCTAGATACCGACCCCAATGCAGCTTGATGTAGCACAATGTCAATTCCATTTGTTGCTTGAAGGCAATTCTCTAAGTCTCGTATATCTCCATGAATGAAAGAAAAAGATGGATTGGCTATAAACCCTTTCATATTATGCTTAAATCCAGTAGAAAAATTATCAAGCCCTATAACACTATAACCCTTCATTAAAAAGAAATCACAAAGATTGGAACCGATGAATCCAGCAGCACCCGTTATAAGGACTCTCATTTGCCTTTATGATTTATATCCATCCATTTAGACAAAACATATACTCTCCAAATATACGACGAATAGTCAGCTTTATTTGCAAGATGTTTCTCTAAAAATAGTTTTATTTTATTTTTATTTAAGCATGGTATTTTACTTATGTGTGAATTTGAAAAATAAATTAGTATTTCAGATTTGAGCTCTTCTCTAATCCATTTATCCATAGGGACAGAAAAACCTTTTTTGGGTTTGTCAAAAAAAATTCTTGGGATGTATTCTGCTAGTATATCTTTAAGTATCCTTTTTCTCCCTCTAATCATAGAAAAGCGGTATTTAACAGGTAAGCTTCTACAAAATTCAATTATACGATAATCAAGAAAAGGACTTCGAACTTCAACAGAATATGCCATACTCGCTCTATCAACTTTTGTATTGCTATCGTTTTCCATCCAAAGGCGTATATTCAAGTCAGCCGCCTTCTGTAAATGGTTTTTAGTCAATGAAAGATATTTCTTATAGTTATTAAACCATGAAGAGTTAGAATTTATTGTTATTGATTCAAATCCTGTAAAGATGTGTTTAATAAATTCATCGATCTTATTATAACCTATAATATTTTTTAATGATTTTCCCCTTTTTCCAAATAATTTAAAGGGAAAAATTTTTTGGATAATTTTTCGAATAAAGAGAGGAAAATTAAAAATAAGTTTTACCAATAAAATCCAACTAAAATGGTTGTACCCAAAAAAACTTTCATCGCCTCCATCACCAGATAGTACAACAGTTGCATTTTGTTTTGTAGTCTTATTGATAAGTAATGAAGGAAGGGCGGATGAATCAGCAAAAGGTTCATCATACACATTAAAAAAATCATCAATAAGTGCTAGAACATTCTCCTGAGAACAATTTTCAAGTCGATGATCTGTTCCCAAATGATTTGCATAATCATATGCTATCGAACTCTCATCAAATTTCTTTTCATCAAAACCAACTGTAAAAGTTCTTATAGGACTTTTTAAACTATCTTGAGCTAGAGATGTAATTAAGGCCGAATCTATCCCCCCAGAAAGAAAACACCCGTAAGGCACGTCGGATTGAAGTCTAATTTTTACAGCATCCTTTAAAAGCTGATGAAGATCTTCTTTAGCTTTTTTATAGGATATTTTCCTAGTTGAAACATTTTGAAGATCCCAATAAGTAAATTGTTTAAACGATCTATTTTTTAAATCACATACTGCGTATTTACCAGGTGGGAATTTTTTAATATCCTTATAAATGCTCATAGGAGATGGGATATAGCCAGTTTCAAGATAACTCGTAATGGCTTCTTCATCTAATTCTCCATTCGAATGAAGAGGTGACAACTGACTGCAAAGTTCTAATTTCCCTTTTTGCCAACTATAATATAAAGGCTTAACTCCTAATCTGTCACGTGCAATAAATACAACATTTTTTTTGCTATTGTATATAGCAAAAGAAAACATCCCATTAATCAAATCAAGTATTTTATGACCTTTCCTTATAAATCCTTTAAGTAAAACCTCAGTATCACTTGTCGTAGTGAACTCTACACCCTCTTTTTCTAATTGTATTTTTACATCTAAATAGTTATATATTTCGCCATTAAATATAATCGTGTATTCGTTTTCTTGCATAGGTTGATTTGATCTCGATTCAAGATCTATAATCGAAAGACGGTTGTGTCCTAATTGAACGGATTTTATTCTAAAATAACCTTGATAATCGGGACCACGAAATTGAATTCGTTTGAGTTTTTCCCTAAATTTATTTTCGGATATGGAATGATTAGTCAAGTAGATTCCACACATTTATGTTGACTTTAATGATTTAATTATTTTCTCGGATGTCCTACCGTCACCGTATAACATTTTTTCAAATCCCTCATGGTTAACCCAAGACAAGTTTGATGATTGAATAATTTTTTTTGGATCGTCGCCAACAAGAATATTTACATTATTTTGAGTTAATTCTTTCCATTCAGTCTCTTTTCGAAGTGTTATACAAGGCTTTTTAAAAAAATATGCTTCTTTTTGAAGTCCTCCACTATCAGTCATTACAAATTCGCAATGGTCTAACAACCAATTCATTTCCAAATATCCTACTGGGTCAATAAACTCTATATTATCAAATTTGAGTTTATATCTTATCAAACTATTTTTTGTTCTAGGATGAAGGGGGAGTATGACTTTTTTAGTTTTACTTATATAATTTAATGCTCCCAGAATACTTTGGAGAGTAGATTTTTCGTTTGTATTCTCAGCTCGGTGAATTGTTGCTAGAATGAAAGAATCTAAATTAATTTTTTTGGGCTTTTTTTTGAGTTTTGAATAAAATAATGTGCCCTCGTACATTATGTCACCGACATTAATAACTTTAGCATTAATAAAGTCATATCCTTCTTTATTTAGATTATTCACTGCAATTTCCGTAGGACAGAAAAGAACATTACTTACTCTGTCTGCAATAATTCGGTTTACCTCCTCAGGCATTTTCATATTATAACTTCGAAGTCCAGCCTCGATGTGAGCAACTCTGATATTTAGTTTGGAGGCTGTAATTGCACCTGCAAGAGTTGAATTTGTATCGCCGTAAATTAGAACCCAATCTGGTAATTCATCTAATAAAATAGGCTCTAATTTTTCAATCATTTTACCAGTCATCTCGCCATGTCCTAAACCTCCAATGTCAAGATTGTAATTTGGTTTAGGTAACATCATCTCTTGGAAAAAAATATCAGACATTTTATCGTCATAGTGTTGCCCGGTATGTACAATAATTTCATCAATACCCTTAATATTATTGATATATCTACTCAAGGTGCCTGCTTTTATAAATTGAGGTCGGGCTCCAACTATTGTCAATATCTTCATCAATTATTATTTAAAATAATAACTATGTTTTTGAATACAATTTTCAATAACTTTTTTGTGTTTTTTCATCCAATCAATAGTTTTTTCTAAGCCTATGTCCAATTCAATCGATGAAACAAAACCAAGTTTTTCTTTTGATTTGGTTATATCTCCAAAACGATTACCAGAATTATCCCATTCTCTCTTCGGCATTAAGTGAAGTGATGATTTACTGTTGGTTAATGAAATTATTTTTTTTGCTAATTGATTAATTGTGGTTTCAACTCCTGATGCTAAATTATATGCCTCGCCACTAACGCCTTTTAATGCACAATCAACAAGCCCTTTTACAACATCTTCTACAAACAAAAAATCAC
>JBMZTS010000049.1:0-9869 GCA_049623905.1 Flavobacteriaceae bacterium | reverse complement strand
AGAATTTGATCCAGAGTTAAAAATAGTCGCTCTAAGCACATTTTTTGTGGCCATTTTATTTGTTCTCGGCTTCTTAATTGAAGGATGATGGAAGCAGTCTACAAACGCTATATTTTGAATTTTAAACAGGCCAGTGGAACCTCTAGAGGAATTCTCAGGCAGAAAGAAACCTGGTTTATTGTTCTGAGTCAAGACGAGCGCTATGGAATAGGAGAGTGCGGCTTACTCCGAGGACTGAGTATTGATGATCGTGCCGACTATGAGGAAAAACTAGACTGGGTGTGTGCCAACATTCATTTAGGAAAAGAAGAGCTTTATCGCAAGTTATGGGCGTTTCCCTCGATACAGATGGGGCTAGAAATGGCATTTTTATCTCTTTATTCTGAGGAGGTGTTTCGCCTCTTTGACAACTCGTTTTCAAGAGGCGACGATTTTATTCCAATCAATGGTTTAATATGGATGGGGCAGCCCGACTTTATGTTAGACCAGATTAAAGAAAAAATTGGACAGGGCTTTCGCTGTGTCAAAATGAAAATTGGCGCAATTGCTTTTGACAAAGAATTGGAGGTATTAAGATTCATTCGACAACATTATTCTGAAGATGAAATCACCATAAGAGTAGATGCTAATGGCGCTTTTGGGTCAGATGCCTTGGAAAAGTTAAAGACTTTAAATCAATTAAAAATTCACTCCATAGAGCAACCCCTTCCCAAGGGCAACATTGAGGCCATGAAAGAACTGTGTCTAGAATCGCCCTTGCCAATTGCTTTAGATGAAGAATTGATTGGCCTCTATCGAAGAGAAGAGAAAATTGAATTACTTGAAAAAATCGATCCCAGCTATATCATTCTTAAGCCGAGTTTTATTGGCGGGTTTACTGGGGCCGAAGAATGGGCATCTTTAGCCAAAGAACGCGGTATTGATTCTTGGGTGACCAGTGCATTGGAAAGCAATATTGGCCTCAATGCCATCGCACAATGGACCTACCAAAAAGGATTTAGCGGCTATCAAGGCTTAGGAACTGGCAGTCTCTTCGACAACAATTTTCCCTCCCCTTTAGAAATTAAAAAAGACTATCTCACCCTCAATAAACAGCATACATGGACAGTGTCAAAAGAAACATTTTTGTAGAGAAATTTCATCCAAAAAAACATCCATTCAGCTGGTATCTTTTAGGATCATTTGTCATAGTTACCTTTAGCTTTTTAGGGCAAATTCCGATGTTTTTCTTCCTCCCTGATCAGCTTCCAAACACCACTGATCTGATGGGCTTTTTCTACCATTTAGATTCTAACCTTACACTCTTCCTCATACTCTTTCCTTCTTTTGTGGCATTTTTGGGGTTTTTACTGGTCATATATAAATTACACGATCAAACCCTGACTTCAGTAACTACAGCCCGAAAGGAGATTGATTTAAAACGAATTTTATTTGGGTTCTGTTATTGGGCAATAGTCAGTATTATTGCTATTTCTACCGATTTGATCATATCCCCAGAGGACTATCAATGGAATTTTAAACCGCTTCCCTTTTTAATCATGTTTTTTATCTCATGTTTGTTTATCCCTTTCCAATCGGCTCTTGAAGAATGGATATTTAGAGGATATTTGCTACAAGGATTTGCCACACTGACAAAAAGCCGCTGGTTTTCTTTGCTGTTGACTTCCATAATATTTGGGTCGCTACATTTTTTTAATCCTGAAGTCGATAAGCTGGGCTATGGTGTCATGTATTATTACATTGGTACAGGTTTGTTTTTTGGCATAATGAGCCTTATGGATGAAGGCATTGAACTTGCTATTGGATTTCATGTTGCTAATAATTTATTGACGGCCTTAATCGTTACAGCAGAATGGACAGCGTTCCAAACGGAGTCTCTATTCAAAGACATTTCAAATCCTGAATTATTAAATGAATTGATTCTTTTTTTAGTATTCATTTACCCCATAACACTCTACTTTTTATCTAAAAAATACCGCTGGGATAATTGGAAGAAAAAACTGATTTCGTCAACAAATGCAGAATAGACCAACCTATAAAAATATTCACAACCGCTTCTTGCTTAATGGCAATCATTATCGCTTTAAGGATTTATTTGAAATTGCCTATTCTTTTATAAAAGAAGGCGAACCCCACGAACGTGCTGTCGGTGATTTTCTAATGGATTGGATAAACCCTCATCCTGAAATTACATTAAAAACTTCGGGCTCGACTGGCGTTCCAAAGACGGTTACTTACAACAAACAATCCATGGTCAATTCGGCTTTAGCCACTGGCGATTACTTTAAGGTTAAAATTGGAGAGACCGCCCTACACTGTCTAAATGCCGATTTTATCGCAGGAAAAATGATGTTGGTTAGGGCCATGATTCTCGGTTTAGAAATTGATCTTGTCCCGCCAACGGGCAATGTCCTTGGTCATTCCGAAAAAGTATACGATTTTGTGGCCATGGTCCCTCTTCAGGTTGAAAACGCATTCGCCGATTTAAACCGCGTTAAAACCCTTTTGATGGGTGGAGCCCCCAGTGCATCAATTTTAAAAGAGAAGTTAAAGCAACGCACTACGCATTGCTATGAAACCTATGGCATGACAGAAACTTTGACCCATATTGCCTCAAGGAAAATCAACGGAAAATCACCCTATTTCACAGCCCTTCCTGGCGTAAAACTCTCGACAGATGGTCGAGGCTGTTTGGTGATTGATGTCCCTTATTTAAGACTCAAAAAAATCATTACCAATGATGTGGTAAAATTGAATGATAATAAATTCCTGCTCCAAGGAAGAATCGACAATGTTATAAATACAGGAGGCATTAAAGTCATCCCAGAAGAAATAGAAGCAAAAGTCGCGCATCTTATCACGTCGTCTTTTATCGTCGTGGGTGTTCCCGATGCTCGTTTAGGTCAAAAAATAATTGTAATCGTTGAAGGAGAGCCATCTACAGCGCTTTTTGGTACACTTCAAAAAAGTAAAGATTTAGCGCCGTATGAAATTCCAAAAGCCCTTTATTTTTTAGCGAGTTTCGAACGAACCGACAATGGTAAGATCAAGCGCCAACAGACTCTGGCATTATTAGACCTGTAGAACCCCCATATTAAAGCGCTCAGTAATGGGGGCGTGGTTAGCCGCCTCTATCCCCGTACTTATCCAACGACGGGTTTCCCTTGGATCTATGATGGCGTCTGTCCAAAGACGTGCAGCCGCATATTCGGGCTTGGTTTGGTTGTCGTATCGTGTTTTAATTTTTTCAAATAAGTCGGCTTGTTCTTCTTTGGAAATTTTAACACCTTGCTTTTTTAGCGTACCAGCTTCAATTTGCATTAAGACCTTTGCGGCTTGCGCGCCACCCATCACGGCCATCTCCGCACTTGGCCAAGCAACAATCAATCGCGGATCGAACGCTTTGCCACACATGGCATAATTTCCTGCACCGTATGAGTTCCCAATAATTACGGTGAATTTTGGTACGACAGAATTTGACATGGCATTAACCATTTTAGCTCCATCTTTGATGATTCCACCATGTTCAGCCTTACTGCCGACCATAAAGCCAGAAACATCTTGAAGGAAAACTAGGGGAATCTTTTTTTGATTGCAGTTGGCGATAAATCGTGTTGCCTTATCGGCAGCATCGCCATAAATCACTCCCCCCAATTGCATCTCACCTTTTTTAGATTTTATGACTTTTCGTTGATTTGCCACGATACCAACAGCCCAACCATCGATTCTGGCATAGGTGGTGATCAGTGTTTTGCCATAACCAGCTTTGTATTCATCAAATTTTCCTTCATCGACTAATTGGGCTATAATGGGGTAAGTGTCGTAGGGAATGCTCCTTTTTTCGGGTAATAAACCAAAGAGGGTATCCACGCTTTTTAACGGGGGATGGGCTTTAGTGCGATTATAACCAGCTTTGTCAGCTTCTCCTAGTTTATCGACAAGAGAGCGAATTTTTTCTAGGGCCGCTGCATCGTTATCTACTTTGTAGTCGGTAACACCACTAATTTCCGAATGTGTTGCGGCCCCACCTAGGGTTTCATTGTCAATTTCTTCTCCGATGGCGGCCTTGACCAAATAACTTCCAGCTAAAAAAATGCTTCCTGTCTTATCAACGATAAGAGATTCATCGGACATGATGGGTAGATATGCACCGCCAGCGACACAACTGCCCATAACGGCCGCAATCTGAATGATGCCCTTACTACTCATTTTTGCATTATTCCGAAAAATACGGCCAAAGTGTTCCTTATCGGGAAAAATATCATCTTGAAGCGGAAGAAAGACCCCTGCGGAATCGACGAGATAAATGATCGGAAGATTATTTTCCATGGCAATTTCTTGGGCGCGGAGATTTTTTTTCCCCGCCATGGGAAACCATGCACCTGCTTTTACAGAGGCATCATTGGCGACGATTACACAAAGTCTTTTTTTTATGTACCCCAAAACAACTACTACGCCAGCTGCAGGAGCACCTCCATAGTCGTGATACATCTCGTAGGCGGCAAAGGCACCAATTTCCAGGGGTTTTGTCTTTGGATCAACCAGCGCAGCAATGCGCTGACGTGCGTTCATTTTACCTTGTTGAGCAAGTTTATCAAGCTGTTTTTTTCCTCCCCCAAGTTTAATTTGAGCAAGTTTTTTTTCTATTGCAGACCAAAGTAACTTGTTGTGATCTTCATTTTTGTTGAAGTTCAAATCCATAGATAATCTTTTGATAAAAATAAGAAAGTTTCAAGGAGAAAACGGCTATTTCATCAAAAGAAAAGAGAGGAGACATTTTTATAAAAAATAAAAACCCGATATTTGTTAGTGGAAGAAATCAAACTATGAGTTTAAACAAAAACAAGATTTTTAGGATAGCGGCTTTAATTATGGCTTTATTAGGAACAGCATTAATTTTACTCGGTTTATTGAAATATCGCGAGTATGCTATTGGATTTTCAGTGGCTGGGACAGGCTTTTATGCCGTTGCTTGGGCATTCAACGCGCTTAAAGGAAGAATTTAATATGTCTGAAGATAAAAAAGTTATCTTTTCAATGTCTGGGGTCACCAAAACCTATCCCAACGCCCAGCAACCCGTACTTAAGAACATTTACTTGAGCTTTTTTTATGGGGCAAAAATTGGTATTTTGGGTCTAAATGGTTCGGGAAAATCTACCCTATTAAAAATCATTGCCGGCTTAGAAAAAAACTATCAGGGAGATGTTGTTTTTTCTCAAGATTACACCGTGGGCTACTTAGAACAAGAGCCACAGATGGACAACGAGAAAACGGTGATTGATGTCGTCAAGGAAGGGGTGGCACAAACCGTTGCAATATTAGACGAATACAATACAATCAACGATCAATTTGGCTTGCCAGAGGTGTATGAAAATGCTGATAAAATGCAGCAATTGATGGACAGACAAGCACAATTGCAAGACGAGATTGATGCGGTCAATGCTTGGGAACTCGACACCCAGCTTGAAATTGCGATGGATGCCTTACGCACACCACCTGCTGACCAAAAGATTGGCGTGCTCTCGGGTGGGGAACGTCGACGCGTAGCACTATGTCGTTTGCTGTTACAAAAACCTGATGTCCTTTTACTCGATGAACCTACCAACCATCTCGATGCAGAATCGGTTCATTGGCTCGAGCATCATCTGGCTCAATATAAAGGAACAGTCATTGCCGTCACACACGACCGTTATTTTCTCGATAATGTGGCCGGTTGGATACTTGAATTGGATAGAGGTGAAGGCATCCCATGGAAGGGCAATTATTCCTCTTGGCTTGATCAAAAAGCAAAGCGTTTGGCTCAAGAGCAAAAACAGGCCTCGAAACGTCAAAAAACACTTGAGCGCGAATTGGAATGGGTGCGAATGGCTCCCAAAGGAAGGCAGACTAAGCAAAAAGCGCGTTTGTCGAATTACGATAAACTCATGAGTCAAGATCAGACGCAAATTCAAGAAAAATTAGAAATCTTTATTCCCAACGGTCCCCGATTAGGTACCAATGTGATTGAGGCGACTGGAGTCACTAAAGCATTTGGCGAGAAAATATTATACGATGATTTAAACTTTACTCTTCCTCAGGCAGGAATTGTCGGTGTGATTGGTCCCAATGGTGCCGGAAAATCAACGATATTTAAAATGATCATGGGGCAAGAACAGCCCGATGGAGGTAGCTTTAAGGTGGGAGAGACAGTCAAATTGGCGTATGTTGATCAATCGCATACCCAAATTGATGCCGATAAAACGATTTGGCAAAATTTCTCTGATGAACAAGAGCTAATTATGCTTGGAGGAAAACAAGTCAATTCACGTGCCTTTTTGAGCCGGTTTAACTTCAGTGGAAATGAACAGAACAAGAAAGTAAGTACACTTTCTGGTGGTCAACGAAATCGTTTACATTTGGCCATGACCCTCAAGGAAGAAGGCAATGTTCTCTTATTAGACGAACCTACTAATGATTTAGATGTCAATACTCTTCGTGCCTTAGAAGAAGGCTTAGAAAACTTTGCAGGATGCGCCGTTGTCATTTCTCACGACCGATGGTTTTTAGATCGTATTTGTACGCATATCTTAGCCTTTGAGGGCAACTCTACTGTATATTTTTACGAAGGGTCTTACTCAGATTACGAAGAAAATAAAAAGAAACGTTTAGGTGGTGACGTGATTCCTAAACGCATCCAATATAAAAAACTGACACGTGACTAAATTCAATTTTTAGTATGGAAATGCCCGAATTATTTGCACAAGTTTTTTTTGACAACACCCTTCAAAAGTATATACTATTCGGTTTTATTCTTCTTGTCGGGATCGTTTTCAAAGGCCTGATTGGCCAGTATATTGGGGGATTTTTATTTCGTATTTTAGGAAAAAGAGCACAAGAAATTGGCCGTCCAGCCTTTGATGAGCGCCTGCAAAAGCCGTTAAAAACCCTAATTTTTTACAGCACCCTTTTTTTAGCGGCGCAACAATTAAAGTTTCCAGCACAATGGGATTTAGTTCCCGTAACTGAGTTCGGTTTACGCTTTGTGCTTCTCAAAAGTTTTTCTTTGATCTATGCCTGTCTTGTTTTTTGGGCACTACTTCGCCTAGTCGATTTTGTGGGTGAAGCGCTAATCCGTCGTGCTCAAGCCACAGAGAATAAAATGGATAATCAAATCGTTCCCTTTGCCATTGAAATAGGGAAAGTTGTGGTCATTATCCTTGGCGCATTAACCATTCTCAGCAGTGTTTTCGACATCAATATTGCCGCTTTAGCTACCGGTGTTGGGATAGGAGGGCTTGCTATTGCGATGGCTTCAAAAGAAAGTCTTGAAAATCTTTTGGGGTCTTTTACAATCTTTTTGGACAAGCCATTCACCTACGGTGATATTGTAACGGTCAACGGCTTTACAGGCACAATTGAAAAAGTAGGATTTCGAAGCACACGTATCCGTACATTTGATAAAAGTATTGTCACCGTACCAAATAAAAATATGGTCAATGCAGAATTGGACAATTTAGGCCTTCGCCCTATACGCCGCGTAAAGTTTACTATAGGGTTGACTTACACTACCACCATTGATCAGCTTCAGACCATTGTTGCAGAACTGGAGCAAATGATCAATGTGCATCCCAACACTACGGATAACGATGCACGCGTAAGGTTTCAAGAATTTGGAGGAAGTTCGCTAGACATCTTAATCCTGTATTTTGTTAAAAGTCCCGATTGGGATTTGCTCATCAATACACGTCAAGACATCAATTTCAAAATCATCGAGATTATCCGTTCCAATAAAAGTGATTTCGCTTTTCCGACGACTTCCGTTTACCTTGAAAAATAAAATCCCATCCTTTTTTCTTAATTTTAGCACATATGGAAAAAAGGGAGAAGCGTGTCTGTGTCATTGGAGCAGGTCCTTCAGGGATTTCTGCTATCAAAAACATACGTGAACAGGGTATAGATGTACAGGCTTATGACTTTAACAGCGATGTCGGGGGAAACTGGATTTTTACCGAAAACGAAAGCCATTCGAGTGTTTTTGAAACAACGCATATCATTAGCTCTAAAACGCTTTCAGCGTACGCAGATTTCCCTTTTGATTCGCATGTGGCCGACTATCCTTCTCACGAAGAACTCAGGCATTATTTTCAAGCTTATTCCAAAGCTTTTGATCTCTATCCCCATATACAATTTAACACCTTGGTGAAGCATTGTCAGCTTCTGGAAAACGGATTGTGGGAGGTGACCATCGTTCAAAACAAACATGAATCGAAATCTATTTTCTCCGATTTGGTGGTTTGCAATGGTCACCACTGGCAACCGAAATATCCGAGTTATCCTGGTGCCTTTAAAGGAGAATACCTCCACTCACATCAGTTCAAAAAGGCCGCTCCCTTTGCCAATAAAAAAGTTTTAGTTATTGGTGGTGGAAATTCGGCCTGTGATGTTGCCGTTGAAACAAGTCGTGTCAGTGAGAAAACGAGCATCAGTTGGCGTCGGGGTTACCGCATTTTACCAAAATTCTTAATGGGGAAACCTACCGACGTTATTGGGTCAGCCATGACTTTTTTGCCTGTTAGATTACGCAATTTTTTGGCTGGTTTGATGGTTAAGTTTTCAATTGGTTCTAATGCAATGTATGGCTTGCCAAAAGTAGAGCATAAATTTGGTGCTACTCATCCAACAGTCAACAGCGAACTACTATACAAGATCAGACATGGAAAAGTAAAACCTAAAGGCGATATTGAACGCTTCGAAAACAAAACGGTTTATTTTAAAGACGGTACACACGAAGAATTTGATGTAATTATTGCCTGCACGGGTTTTGTTTTAGCGCATCCGTTTTTTGACAAAGCATTTTTAAATTACAGCGAGGGTCCTGTTCCATTGTATCTAAAAATGTTTCACCCTGATTACTCAAATTTATACTTTATAGGAATGTTTCAGCCTTTAGGATGCATTTGGCCAGGGGCAGAGCAACAGAGTAAATTGGCCGCATTGGCCCTTACAGGACAATGGGAACGGCCAAAGAACCTCAAAGCCCTTTGTGAACGCGAAGTGACCCATCCACATATGAAACAAATTTCGACCTCTCGGCATACCATAACTGTTGATTTTCACAAATTTGTCCGAGATATAAAGCGTCAAATTAAAAAAGCAAAACAAATTAAAAAAGTTGTCTAGTGTTGAAAAAGAAAAGTAGTTTAACCGTTATTGCCATTTTGACTGGTGTTTTTATGTTCATCAAACTGGTTCCTTCGCCCGATAAGACCTTAGAGGAATTGGCGCCTCTCTACCTCAACTCTTCCTCTAAATTCATGTCCATAGATGGATATAACATTCATTATCGCGATGAAGGCGAGGGTTTTCCCATTATTTTGATTCATGGAACTGGGTCCTCTCTTCACACGTGGGAGGAATGGACCAAAGAGTTGATTAAGCACTACCGCGTCATTCGCTTAGATCTTCCGGCCTATGGTTTGACCGGAGAAGATGCTCAAAAGCGCTACAGTTCGATAGATTATGTCAACCTTTTGGACGTTTTTTTAAATGAACTTGAGATTGAGACATTTCATTTAGGTGGAAATTCCTTGGGGGGCTTGGTCGCTTGGCTTTATACCTCATATCATGATGCTAAAGTCAATAAGTTATTCTTATTAGATCCTAGCGGCTTTCCTTTCGATTCTACCCCCATGATTATCTGGCTGGCCAAAACACCAGTACTCAATTTATTTGCCCGCTACATCACCCCAAAGGTCTTTATTGAAAAGAACCTTAAAGAAGTTTATTATGACGATCGCTTGATTACCGAAGCTACTATCAATCGCTACCGCGATTTGACACTTTATAAAGGCAACCGTCAAGCGTTTATTGACCGTGCTTATATCGAACG
>JBMZTS010000048.1:0-9886 GCA_049623905.1 Flavobacteriaceae bacterium | reverse complement strand
TGGCGAAATTTTACTTCATCTAGTTCAGCCATAGGTATAGATTGATAATTAACTTGTGCATTATCATCAAAGTCAGTGGTTCGTATGGTCCCTACACTACCATTTTCTGAGTACTTATCAGATGGATAACGAGGACCAAATGCTGATTCTAGAGTCAGCTCCCCTAATGCCATCTCATCAAAATGTTTAGAATAACTTCCCCAGAATCCTTTGTTATCACCGCAGCCAAAACATAGTTCATTTAAAGTAGAAGACTCTAAACGACTCGACATTGACAACAACTCATCATTTAAAACTCTAGTGGACTGGACCTTACTTAATGCTGCATACAACTTTTTCTGCTCTCTGAAGCAAGGTAATTCAATGACTAATTTCGCTATCTCTTTATACTTAGTTCTCGGTGATAAAGAACCTGAAGAGGTGTTAACCGCATGCTGCCAGAACTTTTCTGATTGAACGATGAACTTTAACAATTCCGGTTCTGAAAGATTGTCTAACGGCTCCATAACGATAATGTCACCAGAACAAATTCCATCAAACTCAGCAATAGCAGCTTTCTTTAGATAAGGCCGGCGTTTACCAAACAAGAGCTGACCTTTTTTGAATACACGCGTAAAGCTAGGTGAATCCTCTACAATCATTCCCCAACGCTTTATCTTTAACGAACCAGAATCTAAGTGCTCTAAGCCTATATAACGCTCATACCCATCACCGATTGGATCTTTAGTCGTCAGTTTTACTTCTTTACAGATATCACCGAATTTTACAGTTTGCTTATCAGTCATCGCTCTTTACCTCGTAACCTAACTGCGCGAGGCTATTAAATAGTTTATTGGTTTGTTTCTTAAGTTGTACTCGGCTCATTTTCCATGACTCAATAGCATGCTCATTTACGCAACTCGTTCTAGCACTCCCAAAACTTGTCTTACCCGCATTATTGTATTGGTTTCCTGCAACCTTTATCTCTCCTTTGGCCGGCTTGATCTCCCTTGGTGGATTTGGAATATTAGGGATTTTATTTAAAGATAAAATTGCAGATAAAGCGACACACCTCTACCACCAACAAAAGCACGAGACCATTGAAGCTTTTAACACATAAACAGATGATACACGCGACACAAATTTCCAAAAAATACAATGAAACAGTTGTTCTATCGGTTGAAGAATTGACGATAAAAAAAGGGGAACACTTTGGGCTGGTAGGCAATAATGGCGCGGGAAAAACAACACTATTTAGTTTAGCCCTCGACCTGATTCGCCCCTCGTCGGGAAAAATCACGATCAACACTATCGACGTTTCCAAAAGCGAACAATGGAAACAAAAATGTGCCGCATTTATCGACGATTCTTTTCTGATCGACTATTTGACTCCTGAAGAATACTTTTCTTTTGTTTCCCAACTTCGCGGTGTTGATGAAAAGACGCTAGAAGAATTTTTACACCAATTTGAGGAGTTTTTTAATGGAGAAATCTTAGGACAAAAAAAATATCTCCGCGACTTTTCTAAAGGCAATCAAAAAAAAGTAGGGCTTGCCGCTGCATTTATCGGCGATCCAGAAGTGGTCATCCTCGATGAACCTTTTGCTAACTTGGACCCCACGTCTCAAATTCGCCTCAAGTCTTTTATTGCCAGTGAAGCCAACAAAAAAAGAACCCTAATGATTTCATCACATGATTTAAATCATGTGACAGAAGTTTGCAACAGGATCGTCTTGCTTGAAAAAGGAGTCATAATCAAAGACACCCCAAAGAGTGCCAAAACATTAAAAGAATTAGAGGCGTATTTTTCGGGCCAATAGCATACTAAACACAGTTTTTTTTAGTTAGTATAGTAAAGCTTTTTTTGAAATTTCGATCGTCCATTTTTACTCAGGCCCTTCTGCTTGCCTTTCTTGCGGGGTGTTCTACCCAAAAAGACCGCTTTTTAAACCGGGAATACCACGCCTTGAACACCAAGTTTAATGTTTTGTTCAACGGCAATGAGACTCTAGCCATTGGCAAGGCTGTTTTATTGCAAAACGTTGAGGACGACTTTCTAAACCTCCTGCCCGTTGAACCACTCTTATTGAAAGGTGAAGACCAAGAGCAACAAGCGAGCATCCCCAGTTTTTCGGTAGCCGAAGAAAAGGCCGTCAAAGCCATTCAAAAACACTCCATGAATATTGGCGGACAACAAAGGAACCGCCAGATTCAAGAAGCCTATCTTTTATTGGGGAAGGCGCGTTATTATGATCGTCGTTTTTTGCCAGCACTTGAGGCATTTAATTTTCTTCTTGAAACCTATGGGAGCACAGCGTTTTACTATGAAGCAAAATTGTGGCGTGAAAAAACAAACATGCGCTTGGGCAATAGTGCCTTGGCCATTGACAACCTAAGACCCGTGTCTCAGCGCGTTCTCTTTGGAGAAAAACACTATGCCCCAATACAGGCCACTTTAGCACAAGCATTCCTCAATTTAAAACAAGAAGATTCGGCAAGAGCATATATTGCACGAGCAGCCTTGGCAGAGAAAAACAAAGCCACTAAGGCCCGCTATCGTTATATAGAAGGACAGTTGTTTGAAAGAGATAACGCCATAGACAGCGCTCAGATCGCCTTCCAATCGATTGTGAACTGGAAAAGAAAAGCGCCGCGAATTTTTTGGCTACAAGCCAAACTACAAAGCATTCGCTTGAAGGCCATTCAGGATAGTCTTAGCCCCCTTTCCAGTTTAGAAAAAATGAGTCGCTTGTTTGAAAATCAGCCTTACCTCCACCTCATTCATCAACAACAAGCCCGCTATCTGCTGAGCCAACAACAGGACAGCCTTGCGTTAAAATATTACAACCAATCACTTCAAAGCCCATCGGCCGATACCGCGACTAAGCGAAGCAACTACAGAGAACTGGCCGATTACTACTTTCAGGCGGGAGAATATGTCAAAACGGGGGCCTATTTAGACAGCCTTCTTAGCCATATTTCCACGGAAGGACGCCTAAAAAAAACGATTCAAAGAGAGCGCGAAAGCCTAGATGATGTCATTGTCCTCGAAAAAGCAATTCGGACGACAGACAGTATTTTGACCCTAGTGGCTATGTCAAAAGAAGATCAGCGAGCATTTTTCCAAGCAGAACTCGACCGTAAACGAGCACGCGAACTAGCCAGCATAAAGGAAGAAAAAAAGAAGCTCTTCATTTTTGGAAAAAACACCACCAACACCTTTTACTTTTACAACGATCGTTTGCTGATTTCGGGAAGGCAAGCCTTTTTATCAACTTGGGGAAATCGCCCTAACCGCGATAACTGGAAAGAGGTCTCAAAAGCAGAACAGTTTACCGAAAACGCGGTTGTTACCGACGAGAACGAAACAACAGCATCTACTTTTTTTATAGAAACAGCAGATTTTTTTATTGAGCAACTTCCCAAAGAGCCCCATCGACTAGACAGTTTGGCCCATGTGAGAAGACAAGCCTATCTCGATGTGGGCATTTTATATAAAGAAAAATTCTCCAACACCGCTTTGGCCCTCGATCGGCTGTCTAAACTCCTGTTGCTTTCACCCAACCAAGACCAAGAAGAAAGCGCACTTTATCATTGCTTTAAATTGCTGGAATTTAAACTGCCAAAAAAAGCGCAACGTTATAAAAGCACTTTGCTGAGAAAATTTCCGAACTCGCCTTTTGCTCAAATTCTAAACAACCCCGAGGACTATGTGTTGGCCAAAGATCAAACCCCATCTTCGGCTTATGAAAAGCTTTATTCAGCCTTTAAAAATCAAGCGTACACGACTGTTTTAGAGGAAGGTGAAAACATGAAAATTCTTTTTAGTGGCACAGCCCTTGTTTCAAAAATCACAGTGCTACAAGCCAAAGCAATTGGTCGACTGCAAGGCGAAGAGGCCTATAAGCAGGCAATTACAGATTTTCTTGAAAAGCACCCAAACGCCGATGAGGCGGCCTATGCAAGACAAAGCTTAGCGCTATTGAAGGCAAAAGGGAAGCAACCGGCGCCGACCCTAAAAAGCTATAAGTGGGTTTTTGTTTTTGAAGATAAAGACACGGTAGACACAATGGTAGCCCAAATGCAAGCAGTGCTTGAAAAAGACAATAACACTCAGTGGAAAATCTCTCGCGATGTTTATTCTAAAGAGACCGATTTTGTTGTTGTTCACACCAAAAACCAATATCCTGACATGAAGTTTTATCTTAAACAATGGCAGCAAATTCCAAAATTTGAAAAAGAAGTAAATAATTTTGTACTTTTATCGGCCCAATATGAGGAAATTCAACGCCTTAAGACTTGGAAACCTAAACGTAAAATGTTAGACAAAAATGAAAAACAACGAAATTAACGGTCAACCTAATCGCATTGAAAAAAGCACCAAAATCACGGGGGAAATTGTCTCTGAAGCAGACTTCAGAATAGACGGCTCTCTCGAAGGATCTATCACCACCTCGGGGAAAGTCGTCATCGGGAAAGATGGCGAAATCAACGGGAATGTCAATTGCACCTATGCAGACGTTGAAGGAAAATTCAACGGCAAAATTGAAGTAAAAGAAAGCCTTTCTCTCAAATCAACCAGCAGTATTGAAGGGGAGGTTGTCATAGGCAAGCTCATTGTAGAATCAGGAGCAGTCTTCAATGCCAAATGTCAGATGCGGTCTTCTTCCGACGTAAAATCGATTGCGGGTAAACATGAGAAGACGGCCTAATTCTTGGCTCCTTTTTTTCTCCTTGGCTTTTCAGATAGGGGCTGTCATGTATGCTGCCGTTCAATTTGGCCAATATCTTGATCTCAAAACAAAAACAACCAAACCTTGGTGGACCCTTGGTCTGTGTGTTTTTGGCTTAGTTGCTATCATAAAATTAATATACAACCAAACGAAATCGTTATAGAAAGTCAAGAAAGAACATTATACGTTCGGTTTACCTTAATTTTTTCCAGTCTTGGGCTTATCCATTATAGCATTCTTTCCGAACAAGCACTTTCGACAGAAGCCACTCTTTTTTTCCCCATTTATTTGGGCAACTTTTTTTTGACCTTTTTCTTCCTATGGGCGCTTTTAAAAGCGCTCAAGCACTTTAGTCACTATGTCGCCTGGCTGTATATGCTAGCTAGTGCTCTTAAATTCGGCTTGTTTTTTCTTCTGTTGTGGCCACTTTTTCAAGCCGATGGAGAAGTAACTCTTCTCGAGAAAACGACCTTTTTAATCCCCTACTGTGCGGGGCTGTTTTTAGAAACGGGAATCTTAATTTCCAAATTGAATAAAATATAAGCGAGAACTGTTTTTCCTTTTGGCTGAAAGCACTACATTTGCAGTCGAATTTTAGTTCTAAATGAAGAGGAAATCAACTATTCACAGAGGCCTTAAAAAAAGCATTATCCTTTTGAGTCTTCTCTTTACGTGTACGGTTCTTGCAGAAACCAAAGCATCGCCTAAAGAAAGCGATCTCAAGACCGAAATTAAAGAATACATTGCCCACCACCTTTTAGACTCTTACGACTTTAGCCTGTTTTCCTACACGAACAGTGAAGGAAAGCACATCTACATTGGCGCGTCACTCCCAATAATTCTTTGGGATAATGGGCTAAAAATCTTTTCTTCATCGAAGTTTCACCATGGTGAAACTGTGGCAGAGCACAATGGAGACTACTACACCCTTTATCACAACAAAATATACAAAACAGATGCCACCGGAACCATCACATTAGATGACACACAGCATCCGACAAACGCAAAGCCATTAGATTTTTCCATTACAAAAAGCGTGGTGAGCATGTTTTTGGTTTTCCTAATCATGTTCTCCCTTTTTAAAGGACTAGCCGATTCATACGCTAAAAATGGTGGAATGGCCGCAGGGATTGGTCGCTTTTTTGAACCGATTGTCCTCTATGTCCGCGACGATATTGCGCGACCGAATATTGGCGAAAAGAAATATAAAAAGTACATGAGCTTTTTATTGACTATTTTCTTTTTTATTTGGTTTCTAAACATCCTCGGGTTAACCCCTCTCGGTGTAAATGTAACGGGCAATATTGCCGTAACTTTTGGGCTGGCTTTGCTCACGTTTTTAATCACCAACCTTACGGGAACCAAAGATTATTGGCTACACATTTTTGACCCTCTAGGGAATACGATGGCGTGGTATGCTAAAGTCCCCCTTTATATCATACTTATCCCCATAGAAGTTTTAGGCATATTTATAAAGCCTTTTTCCCTCTTAATCCGTCTGTATGCGAATATGCAGGCTGGACATATTGTATTAATGAGTTTAATTGGGCTGATGTTTATATTCAAAAGTTGGTTGGGGAGCCCCTTGTCCTTCGGACTGGCCTTTGCCATTTCATTAATAGAAGTTTTAGTGGCCCTATTACAGGCCTATATATTTACGATGCTATCAGCGCTTTACTTTGGCTTTGCTGCCGAAGAGCACGAGCATCATTAACCAAACACTACTCAATTGAGTATTGAAAATGATTGTTTAATTTAAATTATACACTATGGAAATTCCAGTAATGGTAGGAGCAGGTTTAGTGGTAATTGGTGTTGGAATGGGGATCGGTCGAATTGGCGGATCTGCTATGGACGCAATTGCACGTCAACCTGAGGCTTACGGAAAAATTCAAACAGCGATGTTAATTGCCGCTGCTTTGATAGAAGGAATTGGTTTTGCGGCACTATTTGCTGTAAGCTAAATCATTTTAAATAAAGCTGCTCGCGGTTGGCGGCAGCTTTATTTTCTCGATTGAACAAGAAATTTAGAATATGGAAAAATTATTAGAAGAATTCTCACTCGGGCTCTTTTTTTGGCAAACCCTCCTGTTTGTTGGACTTCTGCTTTTGTTGGCCAAATACGCATGGAAACCAATCTTAGAGGCAGTAGAAGAGCGCGAAAACACCATTAAAAACTCACTAGAAGCAGCAGAAAAAGCCAAAGCAGACATGGAAGCCGTTCAGGCCGACAATAAACGCATATTAAAACAAGCACGCGCCGAAAGAGACGCCCTTTTAGCGGAAGCTAAAAAAGCGAGCACTCAGATGATCAACGACGCCAAAACAACGGCTAAAACAGAAGCAGACAAAATTGCTGCCGCTGCCCAAGAAGCAATCCGCCAAGAAAAGAACACGGCGGTCAATGACCTTAAAAACCAGGTCGCCAGTCTTTCTGTTGAAATTGCACAGAAGGTTTTAAAGGGAGAATTAGCCGATCAGGAAAAACAAGAAAAGTTGGTCGAACAACTCGTCAACGATATTGAAATTAAGTAAGCAATGAAAAACACCCGTGCAGCATTACGTTACGCCAAAGCGGCATTAAGCACTTCTTTAGATCGAAACAAAGAAGACGTTGTAGCGCAAGACATGCAACAAATTGTTACGGTGTTTTCTGAAAACGCCCCCCTTCGATTTTATCTAGAGAATCCTGTTGTTGCAGAATCGGCCAAACGCGAAAGTTTGCAAAAAATATTTTCTACGTTGAGCCCTCTGTCGACTCAACTCATAGAATTACTCTGTACAAACAACCGCATCGATTTGTTAGATCAAGTCGCCGAGGCTTACCTTTCGCTATTAAAAAAGCATCAGGGGAAAGCAACGGCTGTTGTTACCACAGCAGTGGCCATAACACCAGCATTAAAAAAAATCATTTTAAAAAAGGCACAAGACTTATCTACGGCCGAAATTAACTTAGAAAACATCATTGATCCAAGTCTGTTGGGCGGTTTTATTTTACGCATAGGCGATTTGCAATACAACGCCAGCGTTGCCCACCAATTAGATCAATTGAAAAGAGAATTGACACAAACGAATTATAGCGCATAAATAAAAAACGATGGCAGCAATTAAACCCGCTGAAGTATCAGCAATTTTAAAACAACAACTTGCAGGCGCCGAAGCCACCTCTTCACTCGATGAGGTCGGGACAGTTCTAGAAGTTGGAGATGGGATCGCCCGAGTATACGGATTATCCAATGCACAATACGGAGAACTCGTCCGCTTCAACTCTGGGCTGGAAGGGATGGTACTAAACCTCGAGGAAGACAATGTTGGGGTCGTTCTTTTAGGCCCGTCGAAAGGAATTAAAGAAGGAGACACCGTCAAACGAACCGAAACCATTGCCTCAATTAAAGTGGGCGAAGGCATCGTTGGTCGTGTTGTAGACACTTTAGGAAACCCGATTGATGGCAAGGGCACTATTGAAGGAGATCTTTTTGAAATGCCACTAGAACGCAAAGCTCCAGGAGTAATTTACCGCCAGCCAGTAAACGAGCCAATGCAAACCGGAATTAAGTCGATCGACGCCATGATTCCTGTCGGGCGAGGGCAACGGGAATTGGTTATTGGAGATCGTCAAACGGGAAAAACAACAGTGTGTATTGACACGATTCTTAATCAAAAAGAATTTTTTGACGCCGGAGAACCTGTATATTGCATCTATGTCGCCATTGGCCAAAAAGCGTCAACGGTTGCCGCCATCGCAAAGACTCTTGAAGACCGTGGGGCACTCGCCTATACAACGATCGTTGCCGCCAACGCCTCTGACCCTGCACCGATGCAGGTTTACGCCCCAATGGCAGGAGCGGCTATTGGAGAATATTTCCGAGATACTGGCCGGCCAGCCCTTATCATCTATGATGATTTATCTAAGCAAGCCGTTGCTTACCGTGAAGTATCCCTCTTACTTCGTCGTCCACCGGGTCGAGAAGCTTATCCAGGGGATGTTTTTTACCTTCACTCTCGTCTATTAGAACGCGCCGCAAAAGTAATTGCAGATGATGAAATTGCTAAAGAAATGAATGATCTTCCTGCCGCCTTAAAAGACAAAGTTAAAGGAGGCGGTTCACTCACAGCCTTGCCAATCATTGAAACACAAGCCGGCGACGTTTCTGCCTATATTCCAACCAATGTTATCTCCATTACTGATGGCCAAATTTTCCTCGAGTCAGATTTATTCAACTCAGGGGTTCGTCCGGCGATTAATGTGGGAATCTCAGTCTCTCGTGTAGGAGGATCAGCTCAAATTAAGTCCATGAAGAAAGTTTCGGGAACATTAAAGCTCGATCAAGCGCAATTCCGTGAACTAGAAGCTTTTGCAAAGTTTGGCTCCGATTTAGATGCCGCCACCTTGAATGTTATTGAAAAAGGACGTCGCAACGTGGAGATTTTAAAACAGGCACAGAACGACCCGTTTACGGTCGAAGATCAAACCGCGATCATTTACGCAGGATCAAAAAACCTTTTGCGCAATGTTCCCGTAGATCAAGTAAAAGCATTTGAAAAAGCCTATATTGAAGAGCTCAATGCCAATCATAGAGGGGCTTTAGACAGTATAAAATCAGGAAAACTTACCGATGACGTTTTAGACACTTTGAATGCCGTGGCAAAAAAGACGTCAGCACAATTTGAATAAACGGCTATGGCGAACTTAAAAGAAATACGCAATCGGATTGCTTCGGTCTCCTCGACCATGCAAATCACTTCGGCCATGAAAATGGTATCGGCGGCCAAGCTCAAAAAGGCCCAGGACGCCATTACTGCCATGCGCCCGTATTCCGACAAGTTGACTGAACTGATTCAAAACCTCAGCGGATCGATCGATGGGGATACGCCAAACCCTTATACCCAACAACGCTCTGTTGAAAAAGTTTTGTTGGTGGTCATCACCTCCAACAGAGGGCTATGCGGAGGCTTTAATTCAAACATAATTAAGGCGGTGAATCAATTTATTTCTAGCCATCCAAAGCAACAAACCTCTCTCTTAACACTGGGAAAGAAAGGAGACGATATTCTGACAAAAACCCAAAATGTATCGCAAAACAACAACGCTATTTTTGATGCGCTAACCTTTGCTAATACGAGTCAAATAGCCGAGGGCATTATGCAGGCTTTTGAGCAGAAAGAATACGATA
>JBMZTS010000047.1:0-9908 GCA_049623905.1 Flavobacteriaceae bacterium | reverse complement strand
CAAGCCATGTCTTACGATGCTGTTGTAACAGTGGTGGGCTGTGATAAAAATATGCCTGGCGCTTTAATGGCCATGTTGCGCTTAAACCGACCAAGTATTTTGGTTTATGGTGGAACCATTGCTCCCGGGTGTCATAAGGACAAAAAACTAGACGTTGTTTCCGCTTTTGAAGCTTGGGGCGAAAAAGTTGCTGGAACAATTGATGAAAACGAATATAAAGAGGTGGTGCGCAATGCTTGTCCAGGAGCTGGTGCATGCGGTGGAATGTACACCGCCAATACCATGGCTTCTGCCATAGAGGCACTTGGTATGGCCTTGCCTTACAATTCTTCTAACCCCGCTGTAAGCCCGGATAAAAAAGAAGAGTGTGCCCGCGTGGGTCATGCCTTAAAACACCTCATAGAAAAAGATATAAAGCCTCAAGACATAGTAACAGAAAAGGCTTTAGAAAATGCTATCAGATTGGTAGCAGTACTCGGAGGATCGACCAATGCTGTTTTACACTTTTTAGCGATTGCTAAAGCAGCACAACTCGATTTTACACTAGATGACTTTCAGGCTTTAATGGACAAGACCCCTTTCTTGGCAGATTTAAAACCAAGTGGAAAGTATTTAATGGAGGACCTTCACAAGGTTGGTGGGGTGCCCGCCGTATTAAAATTCATGTTGGATAATGGTATGTTGCACGGCGATTGCTTAACCGTTACAGGAAAAACACTGGCTGAAAATCTTGCTGAAGTTTCAGGATTACAACCTGATCAGCCCATTATTAAGCCCCTTGACCATCCGATTAAAGACTCTGGACATATTAGAATTTTAAAAGGAAACCTCGCCAAAGAAGGATCGGTGGCCAAAATAACTGGCAAAGAAGGTCTTTTGTTTAAAGGGCCTGCCCGTGTGTTTAACGGTGAATATGAAGCCAATGCAGGAATTCGTGAAGGTTTAGTTCAAAAAGGAGAGGTTGTTGTTATTCGTTATGAAGGCCCAAAGGGTGGTCCGGGAATGCCTGAAATGTTAAAGCCTACCGCCGCCATCATGGGTGCTGGTTTGGGCAATGACGTTGCCTTGATTACAGATGGAAGATTTTCTGGAGGAACCCATGGTTTTGTTGTGGGACATATTGTTCCAGAAGCTCAAGAAGGAGGAACCATTGCCCTTGTTGAAAATGGTGATATAATTGAAATCAATGCCGAAAAGAACTCCATAGACGTACGTTTAACTGATGCTGTTTTGACTGATCGCAAAGCTAAATGGAAAGCACCGGCATTAAAATTTACCAGTGGCGTTCTCTACAAATACATAAAAAATGTTTCCACAGCTTCAGAAGGCTGTGTGACCGACGAATAAGCTAATATGAAAAAAGAAACACTTCACATATCTGGTGCTGAGGCTGTTATACGATGTCTTTTGGCAGAAGGTGCAGATTTGGTCTATGGTTACCCTGGAGGAGCAATCATGCCTATTTATGATGAACTTTATAAGTTCAGCGATCAACTTCGGCATGTACTAACCCGTCATGAGCAAGGGGCGACCCATGCTGCTCAAGGTTTTGCAAGAACCTCGGGTAAAGTTGGTGTAGCAATGGCGACCTCGGGACCAGGCGCCACCAACTTGGTCACTGGCATAGCCGATGCGCAAATTGACTCTACCCCAATGGTTTGTATAACAGGGCAGGTCGCTTCACATCTATTAGGATCAGATGCTTTTCAAGAAACCGATATCATTGGGATTTCAACTCCAGTAACCAAATGGAATTACCAAATCACACAGGCCAGCGAAATCCCTGAAATCATGGCCAAAGCTTTTTATATTGCGCGGTCGGGGCGACCAGGTCCTGTCTTAATTGATATTACCAAAGACGCCCAATTTAATTTTTTCGATTTCTCCTACACCAAATGTACTGGTGTGCGTTCATATCGTCCAGTTCCTGATCTTCAAATGACCCAAGTTGAAAAAGCGGCTGAAGTCATTAATGCTGCTCAAAAACCTATGATCGTGTGGGGGCAGGGCGTTATTTTGGGCGAAGCCGAATCTGAGTTTCAATCGTTTGTTGAAGCAAGTGGAATTCCTGCAGTGTGGACCATTTTGGGCTTATCTGCTCTACCGACAAAACATCCCTTAAACATGGGAATGGTAGGGATGCATGGAAATTATGGCCCCAATGTTTTAACCAACGAGTGCGATGTATTAATCGCTATTGGAATGCGTTTTGACGATCGGGTTACAGGAAATTTAGACACCTACGCCAAACAAGCCCAGGTTGTTCATTTGGAGATTGATCCGGCTGAAATTAGTAAAAACGTGAAAGCCGATTTTCCAGTTTTGGGAAATTGTAAAGAGAGCTTAGCCGCCCTTTTACCATTGATTAAAAAGAAAGACCTTACGGCCTGGAAAGACCGTTTTGCAGAACACAT
This sequence comes from Flavobacteriaceae bacterium, assembly GCA_049623905.1. Taxonomy (GTDB): domain Bacteria; phylum Bacteroidota; class Bacteroidia; order Flavobacteriales; family Flavobacteriaceae; genus Arcticimaribacter. The sequence goes on along the minus strand of JBMZTS010000047.1, from coordinate 7,494 downwards.
GAAAATAGAAATGGATACGGTCATCAACTCGGACTTGCATCCTACAAAAGAAGGATTGACCATGGGGGAAACCATCATGGCAATAAATAAATACTCTGGAGGTGATGCCGTCATAGTTACAGACGTTGGGCAACACCAAATGGTGGCGTGTCGTTATGCCGAATTTATTCGTTCAAAAAGCAATGTCACCTCTGGAGGACTGGGCACCATGGGGTTTGCTTTACCCGCAGCTATTGGCGCCAAAATGGGGGCCGAAGACCGCCATGTCGTAGCCATAATTGGCGACGGAGGCTATCAAATGACCATACAAGAATTGGGGACTATTTTCCAAACGGGAATCGCTGTTAAAATCGTGGTGTTAAACAATGACTATTTGGGCATGGTTCGTCAATGGCAACAGTTGTTTTTTGATCAGCGCTATGCCTCTACTGAAATGACCAACCCAGACTTTGTTATGATTGCTAAGGGTTACAACATTGCAGCCAAGCGCGTTAGCCAAAGAGCAGATTTAGACCAAGCAGTTGAAGAAATGATGGCCTCAGATCAACCCTATTTTCTCGAAGTTTGTGTCGAAAAAGAAGACAATGTTTTTCCGATGATTCCTACAGGGGCATCGGTAACCGATATAAGATTGAAATAATGAGTGAATTAATCCGCTACACCATCTCGATTTATTCTGAAGACAATGTTGGTCTTTTAAACCGAATCTCAGCGATCTTTTTAAAACGCCACATCAATTTTGTCAGTTTTTCGACTTCCCAGTCAGAGATTCCCGATGTGTTCCGTTTTGTTATTGTTGTCAATGTCACTGAGGCACACGTAAAGAAGCTAGTTCAACAAATTGAAAAGCAAATCGACGTCATCAGGGCTTTTTACCATACCGACGAAGAAACCATTTTTCAAGAAACTGCACTCTACAAAGTCAAGTCGAGTTACTTATTTGAAGAACGACAAATTCAAAACATCATCAAAGACAGTCATGCCAATATTGTGACCGTCTCTCCAGATTTTTTCGTGATTGAAAAAACTGGTTTTCGTCATGAAACAGAAAAATTACGTTCCGATCTTGCGCCCTATGGTTTACTTCAATTTGTTCGCTCAGGGAGAATATCGGTAACCAAAGCCCCTATGGGTATATCAGAAATATTAAATAATTTTAAAAACCAAGAAAACGACTAAAAACAGCACAATGGCAAATTACTTTAATCAACTTTCACTCCGCGATCAATTAGAACAACTGGGTCAATGTCGCTTTATGGCCTCCACAGAATTTAACGACGGCACCCAAGCCCTAGAAGGGAAAAAAATTGTGATCGTGGGTTGTGGCGCCCAAGGTTTAAATCAAGGCTTAAATATGCGCGATTCAGGGCTTGATATTTCTTATGCCCTACGACAAGGCGCTATTGACCAAAAGCGGGCTTCTTTTCAAAATGCTGTAGATAATAATTTTGCTGTTGGGAGCTATGAAGAAATGATCCCTGAGGCAGATGTTGTCATTAATCTTACACCCGATAAAAACCATACTTCTGTGGTCGAAGCCGTTATGCCTTTAATGAAAAAGGGGGCAACACTTTCCTATTCGCACGGATTTAATATCGTTGAAGAAGGGACCCAAATTCGAAAGGATCTCACGGTCATAATGGTTGCTCCAAAGTGTCCTGGATCTGAAGTTCGGGAAGAGTACAAACGCGGCTTTGGTGTTCCTACCCTTATCGCGGTTCATCCAGAAAATGATCCTCAAGGTCATGGACTTGAACAGGCAAAAGCCTATGCGGTTGCGACTGGCGGCCATAGAGCTGGTGTTCTTGAATCTTCATTTGTAGCCGAAGTCAAATCGGATTTAATGGGAGAACAAACTATTTTATGTGGTGTTTTACAAACAGGCTCTATTTTATGCTTTGATAAAATGGTTGAAAAAGGCATCGACGCAGCTTATGCGGCCAAGCTCATTCAATACGGATGGGAGACTATTACCGAAGCGCTCAAACACGGTGGTATAACCAATATGATGGATCGCTTGTCTAATCCAGCAAAAATTAAAGCTTTTGAATTGTCCGAGCAATTGAAAGAAATCATGGAACCTTTGTTCCAAAAGCATATGGATGATATCATGTCGGGACATTTTTCTAAAACGATGATGGAAGACTGGGCCAATGATGATAAAAATCTTTTAGGCTGGCGGGCGGCCACTGGTGAGACCTCATTTGAGAAAACAACCCCTACAACACAAGAAATCTCCGAGCAAGAATATTTTGATCACGGCGTCTTAATGGTAGCTTTTGTTCGTGCTGGTGTTGAATTGGCTTTTGACACTATGGTCTCGGCAGGGATTAAAGAAGAATCGGCTTATTACGAATCTCTTCACGAAACGCCTTTGATTGCCAATACCATTGCGCGTAAAAAATTGTTTGAAATGAACCGTGTCATCTCCGATACTGCCGAATACGGTTGTTATCTTTTTGATCATGCATGCAAGCCTTTGTTAAGTGAATTTATGACCACTATTGACACCGATGTGATTGGGCGTGCTTTCGCTCCTGAAAAGGGGAATGGCGTTGACAATAAACAATTGATCGATGTAAATGAAATCATTCGTTTTCATCCTATTGAGTTAATAGGCTTTGAGTTACGTGACTCCATGACTGCTATGAAGAAAATAGTTTAAAATGAGACGCCCAAGTGTAGAAGGAGCAATTGCAGCAAAAAAGCGCCTGGAAAAGGTCGCTCTTGTTACGCCTTTTCAACACTTATCGCGTTTATCAGAGAAGTATGGTGCTGCGGTCTTCGCTAAGCGTGAAGATTTACAACAGGTAAGATCGTTTAAAATACGGGGGGCTTACAATAAGATCAGTCTTCTTCCTGCCCAAGACTGTGCCAAAGGAATTGTATGTGCCAGTGCAGGTAATCATGCCCAAGGCTTTGCGTTTTCTTGTCATCGACTCAAAATCAAGGGAACGGTCTTTATGCCTGTGCCCACGCCAAAACAAAAAATTGATCAGGTCAAGATGTTTGGCGGTAAGTATGTAGAAATTCGATTAGTTGGCGATACTTACGACGACTCACAAAAGGCAGCCAAAAGGTTTCAAAAAGAACAGAAATTAGTCTTTATTCATCCCTTTGATGACTGCGATGTCATTGAAGGACAAGCGACCATTGCTTTAGAGATCATTCAGCAAGCAGAACAACCTCTCGATTTTCTCTTTGTTCCGGTGGGTGGTGGTGGATTAATTTCAGGGATTCTTACCATCTTTAAAGCCTTATCACCAAGGACGAAAATCATAGGGGTTGAACCTTCTGGGGCGCCCTCATTGGCCGAATCCCTTAAAAAGGGAAAAACTACACGGCTTAAAACCATTGATAAATTTGTCGATGGGGCCGCTGTCCAAAAGGTGGGAGATCTTTGTTTTAGTATATGCGAACCACTCTTAGACGATTGCCTTGCTGTTGAAGAAGGGCGTATTTGTCAAGAAATTTTAGACCTCTACAATAAAGAAGGCATCGTAGCAGAACCTGCTGGAGCCATTTCCTTGGCTGCGCTCGATCAGTATGCACCTCAGATTGAGGGAAAACAGGTCGCTACACTGGTGTGTGGGGGGAATAATGACATTACCCGTACTCCAGAAATCAAGGAGCGGGCTTTGTTGTTTGCACAATTGAAACATTATTTCATTGTGCGTTTTCCACAACGTGCCGGAGCTTTAAAAGAGTTTGTCAATGAGATTTTAGGGCCAAATGATGACATTACTTTTTTTGAATATGCCAAGAAAAACACTCGCGAAAATGCACCAGCTATTGTGGGGATTCAATTAAAATCGGCAGATGATTTTACCCCTCTTATGGAGCGAATGAAAGCCCGCGATTTTTTTGGAGATTACCTCAATGAAAAGCCCGACATTTTCCAATATCTCATTTAAAAGACGAGTGGGATAAAATATTGAAAGGCAAGGATCAAGAGGACGACGGCAATACAATTGATAAAAAACCCGACTCTGGCCATTTGCGAGACTTTTACAAATCCACTGGCAAATACAATGGCGTTTGGTGGTGTGGCCATGGGCAGCATAAAAGCACAGCTACTGGCCATAGTGACGGGGATTAGGAGATGTAAAAGGGGGATATCTAACCCAAGGGCAATTCCGGCGACTACAGGGGCCAACACGGCAACTAGGGCCACATTACTCATCAATTCGGTCATAAAGAGCATAAGTAAGATCAGGCAGCTGGCGGTGATGAGAATATTAAAATTAGCCGTTGCGATGATGTCTGTAATCAGGGAAACAATACCAGTTGTCGACATTCCTTTGGCTAAGGCCAATCCTCCGCCGAATAAAATTAAAATGCCCCAAGCCAATCGGCTGGTGTCCTTCCATTCTAAAATAAAAACACTTGTTTTAAATTTATACGGAACCGAAAACAACGCCAAAGCACACCCAACACTAATGATCGTGTCGGACAAACCGAGGCTTGGAAATAGAGAATTGATCATGGTGCGGCTTATCCATAAAAAAACCGTGCTCCCAAAAATTATAAGCACATGCTTTTCCTTAGGAGTAATTGGGCCAAGCGCCTTTAATTTTTCTGCAATCAAGGCTTGAGAAGAGGCGAATTCAATGCCTTTATTGGGAAACATCCAATGGGTAAGCACAAAGTAAATGATCGTGATCATTAGGGCAGAGAAGGGCAGACCAACAAGCATCCATTTCAAAAATGAAATTTGAATACCATATTCATTTTCAAGTAATCCAATTAAGACGGAGTTTGGTGGTGTTCCGATTACAGTAGCGATTCCTCCTGCATTAGCGGAAAAGGCAATACCCAGCATTACACTCAGTGAAAAATTTTGTTCTTCTGGGGTAAAGACGTTATCCGATTGTACCAAGAGTTGAATTACAGAAAGGGCGATAGGAAGCATTACCACAGTACTGGCTGTGTTGGAAATCCACATACTCATAAAAGCGGTTGCTAGCATAAATCCTAGAATCACCCGATTGGGAGTTGTGCCTGTTTTGTGGATAATCGTTAGGGCAATGCGACGGTGGAGATTAACTTTCTCTAGGGCCAAGGCCAATACAAACCCACCAAAGAACAAGAAGACGATAGAGCTACCATAGTTTGCACCCACCTCGTTCATGCTCATTACATCAAAAAGTGGGAAGATGACAAGAGGGAGGAGAGCCGTTACAGAAATGGATACGGCTTCAGTAATCCACCAACTGACCATCCATAGTGCTAGTGCAACAACAGTTGCCGCTTCTGGTGATAAAAAAGGCAGTGGAATACTGTGAATTAAAACAAAAAAAAAGGGCCCGAAAATTAAGCCAACTTTCTTAGACATTATCTATTATTATCTTCTAAATATAGGTTATTTTTGCCCAACAAAAAAAGAGCGCTTCAACATTTAAGCCCTCTTGTTAAAAGAAAACAATTCTAATGAGATTCAATTTCAATAAATTGTTTAATTTTATAACAAAAAAAATAAACAAATTGGCATGAAAAGTACGCATAGCACTACACAAGACACCTCCATCCATTTTGACTCTCCTATTCATTGTAAAGAATACCTTGTCGATGGTGAACTCAAAACGTGGCAGGGTGAGACCTCAAATGTTTTTTCTACAATTCATACAGAAGATGCATCGGGGAAGATTGGACCGACTTTGTTGGGATCAATTCCAGATATGGAGACCGATGCGGCCATAGACGCCTTAAACGCAGCCGAAAGAGCATTCAATCGCGGGCAGGGTGTATGGCCAACCATGAAGGTCAAAGACCGTCTAAAGTGCTTGGCCAACTTTGCCACAAAAATGAAAGCGCATCGCGAAGAAGTTGTGGAATTGCTCATGTGGGAAATTGCCAAAAACAAAGCCGATTCGTATAAAGAATTCGATCGAACAGTCGCTTATATTTTTGATACCATTGAGGCTTATAAAAAGCTTGACCGCAAAAGCGCTAAGTTTGACAAACAATCGGGGATTCATGCTCATATTCGCCGTGGCCCCCTTGGTGTTGTGCTTTGTCTTGGACCTTACAACTATCCTTTAAATGAAACGTTTTGCCTGTTGATTCCTGCAATTATCATGGGAAATACGGCTATTTTTAAGCCAGCCAAACACGGGGTGCTATTGATAACCCCCTTGTTAAAAGCCTTTCATGAGAGTTTTCCTCCAGGGGTGGTTAATATTGTTTTTGGGCGTGGCCGTAAAATCGCTTCTCCTATCATGAAAACAGGGAAGATTGATGTATTGGCCTTGATTGGACATTCTTCTTCAGCTGTGGCCCTCCAAGATTTACACCCCAATAAGAATCGTTTGCGTTTGGTTTTAGGACTAGAAGCTAAAAACCCGGGAATTATTCTTCCCGACGCAGACCTCGATTTGACCATTAAAGAATGTATTTCGGGGACATTGTCTTATAACGGTCAGCGTTGTACAGCCTTAAAAATTCTTTTTGTACACGAGTCGATTGTCGAAGAGTTTAATGCGCGTTTTGCCAAAGCTGTGGACGCTCTTTCTTATGGGTTACCTTGGGATGAAGGGGCCTTTTTAACGCCACTTCCCGAGCCCAATAAGCCTGCTTATATTCAAGAGCTTATTGCAGACGCTAAAGCCAAAGGGGCCAAGGTTCTAAACAAAAAAGGAGGGCAACTTTCGCATAATTATTCCTATCCCGCAGTATTGTATCCTGTAACCAGCGAAATGGAGGTCTATCACGAGGAGCAATTTGGGCCGGTAATTCCGATCATGTCGTATAAGGATATAAATGAACCGCTAGACGTAATGGCGGCGTCCGAATATGGACAGCAGGTCAGTTTGTTTGGCCGTGATATCAGAAAGATTGGTCCATTGGTTGATGTATTGGCCAATTTGGTTTGTCGTGTCAATCTGAATTCCGCCTGTCAGCGTGGTCCAGATGTTTATCCGTTTACCGGTCGAAAAAATTCGGCAGTGAGTACGCTCAGTGTTTTTGATGCTTTGCGTTCGTTTTCTATCCGTACCTTTGTAGCGGCCAAAGACAATGCTTACAACAATGAAATTTTAGACGCTTTGATGGATTCTAAAGAGTCTAACTTTGTCAATACAGAATACTTACTCTAGTCTGTTTTTTTGGTCAGACGCAAGGCCAAGTAGGGAACAACATTAAAAAAGAGCCAAAGGAGCTTATAAGCGGCTAGGGTGATGTAGAGCATTTTTTGGAAGTCTTCTAGACTCCCCGCATAAAAGTGTTGGTGGATCTTGTAGACTGGTTCACTCAACAAAAGAATGCTAAAGGTGAGTAGCAAAGCGAAAAAGTTTAGCCGAGTGCATTGCCAAAAAAAGACTTGAAGTTGTTTGTGTTTCATTTTCAAGGGTTTGACTAAAGATACAAATTTCCCATATAATTTATTTGCAAGGGTTTTGAGTGGTAAAGAACCATTGTTCAATACCGAATGATCCTATTGTTCCCTATTTAGTACGCGCTTAATTTGTTTTGGTGCATTGGGCGAGGCATTTATAA
>JBMZTS010000046.1:0-10626 GCA_049623905.1 Flavobacteriaceae bacterium | reverse complement strand
TTTTATTAAAATGCAACAAAATTCATTCCACAAAACTACTATCGGCATTTTTTTAAGATATTTGCAGGGTTTATAATTAACTATGCCTACAATTTCAAACAAAGGAAACCACCTTCCGGAATCTCCGATTAGAAAACTAGTACACGATTCTGATGCTGCGAAAGCAAAAGGAATCGAGGTTCTACATCTCAATATCGGCCAACCAGACATTGGTGCACCTGAGGAAGCTTTGGCTGTGGTGAAAAAGAACCAATTAACCTTGTTGCCCTATGGCTCCTCCGAGGGGTCCTTATCTTACCGAAAAGCATTAGCCAATTATTACAGTTCGCACGCCATTGAAGTATCGGCAGAAGAAATTATTGTAACTACAGGAGCAAGTGAAGCCTTATCTTTTACCCTCAATAGTATTTGTGATGCTGGTGATGAAATCATCATTCCAGAACCTTTCTATGCTAATTATAACGGTTTTGCAGCCGCTGCCAGTGTAAATGTCATTCCTGTTGTTTCTCTTTTTGACGATCAATTCAAATTGCCCGCACTTTCTGAAATTGAAGATAAAATTACACCAAAGACCCGTGCGATTCTGTTGTGTAATCCAAGTAATCCTACGGGATATCTTTATACAAAAGAGGAGATTGTTTCGCTAGGAAAATTGGCGGTCAAACACGACATGTTTTTTATTGTTGATGAAGTTTATCGGGAATTTATTCATTATCCCAACTTAACCCATCATTCGGTTCTTTCACTTCCCGGTTTAGAAGAATACGCTGTCATGATAGATTCTGTATCAAAACGTTACAGTTTATGCGGAGCCCGAGTTGGTGCGGTTGTTAGTAGAAATAAAAAACTATTGAAAACCATTCTAAAGTTTGCGCATCTTCGCCTCTCTCCAGCCACCCTTGCCCTAATGGCCAGTGAAGCCGCACTCACAGCACCTGCCGCTTATCTTGAAGGGGTAGTAGACGAATACACCAAACGAAAAGAAACCTTAGTTTCGGCCTTAAAAAAAATTAAAGGAATACGTGTTTCCAATCCAACTGGGGCTTTCTATTGCATGGTAGAACTACCCGTTAACAATGCGGAATATTTTTCCAAATGGCTTTTAACCGATTTTTCAGATCAGAATGAAACGGTAATGCTTGCGCCAGCTGAGGGATTTTACTCTACCCCAGGATATGGTAAAAAGCAAGTTCGTATAGGTTTTGTATTAAAAGAAGAAAAACTTCTTCGTGCAGCTGAGATCTTAGAAAAAGCACTTCAAGTTTATCCCAATTCCTAAGGATTGAGTACATTGCTGTGTATAAATCTCTATGAAAATTTTCACTCAATTTTCGCTTAAACAGTACAATAGCTTTGGCATAGATGAAAAAGCAGAGGCCTTTATTTCTGTACAGACAATTGAGGAGCTAAAACAGGCGCTAGCTCTAGAAGAATATTCCTCAAAGTTTATCCTTGGTGGTGGAAGTAATCTCCTATTGACTCAAGCAATTAAAGGGTTGTGTATTCATATCAACACCAAAGGCATTCGCGTTATTCGAGAAACAGACCATGAGGTGACTGTTGAGGTTGAAGCGGGTGAAAACTGGCATGAACTTGTGCTGTGGAGTCTCGCTCAAGGGTATGGAGGACTAGAAAATTTATCTTTAATTCCAGGAAATACTGGTACAGCCCCCATCCAGAATATTGGTGCCTATGGGGTAGAATTGAAAGATGTCTTTGAAGCGTGTTCGGTTTTGGAAATAAGTACGCTCAAAGAAATTGATCTCTCCCTAGAGGACATGGAATTTGGATACAGAACCTCCCTGTTTAAAAAAAAGAGCAAGGGGCAGTTTGTCGTCACTAAGTTGCGTCTTCGATTGACCAAAAAAAACCACAAAATTTCCATCCACTATGGCGCTATTACAAAGGCATTGGCCGATAGAGTGCCTAATCCAAAAAACATTTCGAAAGCGGTCATAAGCATTAGAAAAAGTAAACTCCCCGATCCAGAAGACATTGGAAACAGCGGAAGCTTCTTTAAAAACCCTATTATAGGAGTAGACCATTTTAAACGCCTTCAAAGCCAATATCCCCTCCTTCCCTCATACCCTCAAAATGATTTAAAACTTAAAGTTCCTGCCGGCTGGTTGATTGAAGCTATAGGCTATAAAGGCTATCGCAAGGGAGATGCTGGTGTGCACGAAAAACAAGCCTTAGTTTTAGTGAATTACGGACAAGCCACAGGACAAGATATTCTTGACTTGGCAGAAGAAATAAAAGCCAAAATAAAAGCCAAATTCAATATTGTTTTAGAGTCGGAAGTCAATATTGTTTAATTATTCTCTGTTTTTTGAATCGATCTGGATGGTTACTGGACCATCGTTTACTAAAGCAACCTTCATGTCTGCACCAAAAATACCGCGGGCGACTGCTTTACCTAAATTTGAAGCAGCCAAATCACAAAAAGAATTATAGAGCGGAACAGCGATGTCGTGCTTGGCGGCTTTGATGTAGGAAGGACGATTCCCCTTTTTGGTCGCTGCCATCAAAGTAAATTGACTAATGACCAGTAAATCTCCTCCACTTTCTATAATCGATTTATTCATGACCCCATTTTCGTCGTTGAAAATGCGAATATTTATCGTTTTATTCATTAACCATTCGACGTCTTCTTGCTTGTCTTCTCCTTCAATACCGAGTAAAACAAGTAACCCTTGACCAATTTCCCCTACGATTTTATTGTCTACTTCTACCGAAGCTTTCGCCACTCTCTGAATTACTACTCTCATCTCAATTTCTATAAGGGGTATCTTCTTCTAACAACTGTAAATAGCTTTCATAGCGTGAGGGTGCAATTGTGGCGCTTTCAACACCTGCCTTTACTGCACAATGAGGTTCATCTACATGTAAGCAATTATTGAATTTACATTGATTTTTAACCGCATGAAATTCTGTAAAATAACTCCCGAGCTCTTCGGGGGTCATATCCACCACACCAAACCCTTTTATTCCAGGAGTGTCAATGATCCGTGCTTGACCAGGTAAATCAAACATTTCGGCATAGGTTGTGGTGTGCTGTCCTTGTTGATGTTGACTTGAAATTTCGGCGGTTCGTAAACTTAAATCAGGTGAGATCGCATTGAGGAGGGTCGATTTTCCTACCCCACTGTGACCAGAAAACATTGAGCACTTGCCTTGCATTAAATCGGCAATAAGGGCAACATGTTCTTGATCAAAACACGAAATGGTATGGCAAGAAATGCCAAGTGTGGTATAAACTTGTTTCATGGTGTGTACTTCAATCAATTCACTTTCAGTATAGGTATCCATCTTGTTAAAAAGTAAAATAACCGGAATTTGATACGCTTGTGCAGTCACCAAAAAACGATCGATAAACGCAAAAAATGTGGGCGGATTATTTAGCGTAATCAATAAAAAAGCCTGATCGATATTTGAAGCAATAATATGAGTTTGCTTTGACAGATTTACCGACCGACGAACAATATAATTTTCACGGGTTAAAATCGTCTCAATCACACCTTTTGTTTCGTCGCCTTCTTGATACAAACTAAACAACACATTGTCGCCTACTGCAATGGGGTTGGTGTGCTTTATGCCTTTAAGTCGAAACTTCCCTTTAATGCGGCATGCGTAGAAGATACCTTCTTGAGACTTAACCCAATACCAACTTCCTGTCGAACGATAAACAATTCCCTCTTGCAATGCAAACGTTTTAGCTTTGTTAAAGATAGGTTAGATTTATCAAAATTGACAAGAATATAAGCGCTTTTGGTATCTTTGCACAAAACAAATCGGATGGCTAAAAAAACAATTTTAATGATTTTAGATGGATGGGGAAAAGCACCGAATCCAAAGGTTTCAGCAGTTGATCGTGCAGCGACTCCTTTCATTGATAGTTTACACGAAAACTATTCACACAACGATCTGCTGACCGACGGGATGCATGTTGGTCTACCCGAAGGCCAAATGGGAAATAGCGAAGTTGGACATATGAACTTAGGTGCTGGACGAATCGTATATCAAGATCTTGCAAAAATTAATCTGGCTATAAAAGAGCAGAGCTTAAAAGATGAAGCTGTTTTAAAAAATGCTATCGCCTATGCCCAAACAAAGAAAAAAAACATTCACCTTCTCGGCTTACTTTCCGATGGCGGGGTGCATTCACACATCAGTCACTTAAAAGGACTACTCTCCATCTTAGCCCAAAACGATTGTTCTGAAGTTTTCGTCCATGGATTTACAGACGGCAGAGATGTTGATCCCCAATCTGGGGTAGGCTTTGTCGCCGAAATAGAAGAGCATATGCGCAAAACAACTGGACAATTAGCCTCGGTGATTGGACGCTATTTTGCCATGGACCGCGATCAACGTTGGGAGCGTGTTCAAAAGGCGTATAATCTTTTAGTCAACAGAAAAGGAACTTCCACAAACAACTTTGCTAGTACATTAAAAGAATCGTATGAAAATGGTATTACCGATGAATTTATTGAGCCCTTAATTAATGAAACCCTCAACGGTAAAATTGAAACTGGCGACGTTGTTATATTTTTCAATTTTAGAACAGACCGTGGAAGAGAGTTGACGCAAATGTTATCGCAAAAGGCGTTCCCCGAGCTGGGAACCCAACCACTTGATTTGCATTATGTCACCTTAACCAACTATGACAATACGTTTAAAAATGTTCATGTCGTCTTTGATAAAGAGAATCTTAAAGACACCCTGGGAGAAACCCTCTCCAAGGCGGGGAAAATTCAAATCAGAATCGCTGAAACTGAGAAATACCCCCATGTGACTTTCTTTTTTAATGGTGGACGAGAGGAGCCTTTCGAAGGCGAGGAACGTATCTTGTGTCCTTCACCCAAGGTTGCCACCTATGATCTCCAGCCTGAAATGAGTGCCTATGAGATTCGCGATGCCATCCTGCCCGAAATACAAAAAGAAACCGCAGATTTTATTTGCCTCAATTTTGCTAATCCAGATATGGTTGGGCATACAGGAGATATGCAAGCTGCGATAAAAGCATGTCAAACTGTAGATAAATGTGCTCAGGCCATCATTGAAACTGCGCTTGCAAAAGATTATACCATTCTTGTGATTGCAGACCACGGGAATTGTGAAACAATGGTCAATTCCGATGGAAGTCCCAATACGGCACATACGACCAACCCCGTTCCTCTAATTTTAGTTGACAATGAGAAACGTGAAATTAAACCTGGCGTGCTTGGAGATATTGCACCAACCATACTAGACTTGATGGATATTCCCCAACCTGCAGCTATGACACAAAATTCATTACTTTAGCATATGCGATACATTGTTTTAATCATACTTCTCTTTGCTTTTAACGCCTGCGAGGGCCTCCCCAAAGAAAAAAAATCACAACAAGACAAGTTCACTAAGGTTGATATTCCTGAAAATTTAATTGGAAAAGATTGGGAAGGCAACGATGTTTTGGTGGGCGATATTTCATTGGCTCAAATGCGCTTCTTCACAAAAGCGTGGTTTGATGCAGATTACAACCGCTACGTTGTAAATCAAGATCTATTGAAAAAAATCAGACCTTTATTAAAGAAAAAAGAGGTTATTTTAATCATGGGAACTTGGTGTGAAGACAGCCAAAGAGAAGTGCCAGGAATGATAAAAGTTCTAGATGCAGCAGGATACAACACCTCAGCGATGAAGATAATTGCCGTTGATGAAGATAAAGTCTCTCCCGAAAAAACAGAAAAAACATACGATTTACTCAATGTGCCAACTCTTTTGATTTTTGAAAATGGAAAGGAAATCAATCGGATCGTTGAATTTCCCATTCAGACTCTAGAACAAGACATCTATGCCATTTTAAGTGGTGAAGACTATAAAAATGCTTACGCCGAATGAGTGCAATTGTTTTAAAGAATGCGGAAGAAATTGAATTGATGCGCGAGAGCGCATTAATTGTTTCCAAAACATTAGGAATGTTGGCTGGAGAAATTAAACCCGGAATAAGCACTTTAGAGCTAGATACTAAAGCCGAGACTTTTATACGAGATCACGGTGCCGAACCTGGGTTCTTAGGTCTTTATGATTTTCCAAATACACTGTGTGTGAGCCCTAATGCCCAAGTTGTCCATGGGATTCCAAATAAAGATCCATTGCATGAAGGAGACATCATTTCTATTGATTGTGGCGCCTTGAAAAACAACTTTTATGGCGATCACGCCTACACCTTTGCTGTTGGCGATATTGATCCAGCCACAGAAAAACTTCTACGTATCACAAAAGAATCGCTCTATGTAGGTATAGAGGCATTTAAAGCAGGGAATCGAATCGGTGACCTAGGCTATGCCATCCAAAACTATTGTGAAAAAGAAGGCTATGGCGTTGTAAGAGAACTCGTCGGACATGGATTAGGCACTACCATGCATGAAGGCCCAGAAGTTCCTAACTATGGGCGAAGAGGCCGGGGTAAAAAATTTATTGATGGGATGGTCTTAGCCATCGAACCGATGATTAACAGAGGCACCCACAGAATCAAACAACTAAAAGATGGGTGGACAATTCTTACCGCCGATGGCCATCCGTCGGCGCACTTCGAACACAATGTGGCCTTGATCAATGGACAACCCGAATTGTTATCCAGCTTTCAGTATATCTATGCTGCACTGGGCATCGAAAGCGATGAAGAACGACCTTACCGTCAAAACCCTTTGACAGTATGAGATGGGTATTGAACCTTTTTCCTCGACCGTGGTTAATTCGTTTAAGTCTTTGGTTGCGTCCCTTAATAAAACTTTATTTTAAAGGCAGCCGCTTTACAGATCCTATTGATGGCAGCAGTTATCGTAAATTTCTTCCTTATGGATACGAAAAAATGAGAACTAACGCCTTATGTCCTGGCACTCTCTCTCTTGAAAGGCATCGCTTGTTGTGGCTTTATTTGGAACGCAAAACAACTTTTCTTAAAGACAAACTCACTGTTTTACACATCGCCCCCGAGCAAGTTTTGTACAAAAAATTCAAAACCTTTACCCACTGGCAATACACTACTTCCGATCTCTCCTCTCCTCTGGCAGATGTCAAAGCAGACATTTGCGCTCTTCCTTTCGAAAAAAATACGTTTGATTTGGTGTTGTGCAATCATGTATTAGAACACGTGATAGACGATCGAAAAGCCATACGTGAACTCTATCGTGTTTTAAAAAAAGGAGGAACACTCATCGCCCAAGTTCCACTCGATGAAAAAAGAAGAGATACTTTTCAAGATGATACTATTACCGACCCTAAAGAAAGAAGCCGTGTTTTTGGACAATACGATCACGTCCGTATCTATGGCAACGACTACTACCAGCGCCTCAAGGCGGCCAAATTTGACGCAAAACCTATTGATTTTCTTGCAGAACTTAATGAGGAAGAAAAACATCGCTTTGCACTCCCCAAAAACGAATGCGTCCCTGTCGCCATAAAATAATTATTTCCTTTTCTTGTCTCTACTCACTAAGTTATCAACTTTCTTTTCTAATGCTAGAATACGCTTTTCCTGCTCAAGGGTATAGAGATATAATTCCTCTATTTTTTCTAATTGAATTTCTAGGGCGCGATTCAAAACAATTCCCCCTTGTTTTTTTACTTCTAAAGCACTGGGAATTTGGGGTAGATGGTGATGTCTTTTTACAAAATCTTCTACTTGTTCAATACTCAAAAAACGGTAATTTGGATTCAAGATACTTTTGCCCGTAAAATACTTTTCAAAAACATAATCTGGAGTCAAGATTTGATTGGCAATTATATCTCCCGACGCCACTATAGTGCCTGAAACAACAAAATTTCCTTCGGTTGGTGTACTGTCGCCAATGCCTATATTTCCGTTTTTTAAAACCACAATAGCATCCGATTTATTGGCAGCACTTGAGCCATTGCCAATTACAAATAAACGATCGTTGTTATTCCAAGAGGTGGTATTCAAAGGGGGTACAATTGTATTGTAGCTACCAAAAACGGTTTCGGCATAGCTTTGGGCTTCAGTGGTATTTCCAATGGCAATACTCCTATCGCCCGAGGCCTGTGTTCGGTAGCCCATTCCAAACGAACGTTCTCCAATATTGATCTCATCCCAGGAATTCCCCGAGGCATATCCTGCTCGAAAGGCTGCTTTACTCTTATCAAAAAAGAAACGAGCGTCGTCGGCCGAGCCAGTTTGATTATCTAACTGATCTGATCCGAACACAAAATCGTGTGTCGTTGTTCCTGTTGCTGTTCTGAATAGTTGCCCCGTATCTTCTAAAATCGAGGGGCTAAGCAATGGGGACAAGTCTAAGGTAACTGTATTCCCACCACTTATCGCGAGAGAGAGCGTATTGCTCGGACTTAATGAAGATATTGTTAGGGTTTGAGAATCTGTAGTGGAAAGCGCGTTTTGAGTAATTAGAGGTGAAAGATCAATCACCTGATCATTTCCATTTGAAATACTAATCGTAAATGTATTGGAAGCGTCAATAGATGTTGCAGTGATTATTTGACTATCGGTACCTAGATCTTTCAGTGCTGATAAATTGACCGAGCGCTTATTTCCATTATCAATCTCTAGGGTCAACTTTGCTGTGATAGGATCAAACTTAAATGTTTTTATATTTTGCTGGTCCGTATTCGCTAAAGACGAAAAATCAATAGTTTGGCTATTCCCATTTGAGATTTCAATCAGAAGCTGGTGCTCTGGAGTGATCTCGGATACCGATAATCTTTGTTTTCCATTTTCTACTACATCTGGTCCACCGATGGATAGCCAAGACCCCTCATTCCAGAATAGAAGGAGTTGTTCTGAGGCATTGTAAAACAGTTCTCCTCTTTCTGGATGTTCAGGTTCTATGGTTGGAATGACAGCATCTGTAGCATTCACCCATGTCATCACTGTTTCTTGGGAAGCTAGGGAAGTCGCTTTAAGGTATTGAAGTTGACCGTTATCGGAATTAAAAATCAATACCCCAAAAGGCGTGCTTTGGTCAAAAGCAGCATCGCGTTGAGCGGTTGTCATTCGCGGAATGATCAAACCCTTAGAGGTGCTTTCTAATTCTAATAAGGCAAACGGGGAAATGGTTTGAAGGTGGTCTCCTATTTTAATTTGTGCATTTAGATTGGATAGCCCCGTGTTAACCAAAAGAACGCATAGGAGAACTATTGCTTTTTTCATAGGTTAAGATTTATGGTCAAGGGAGACCAATTACATCTTACAATATACAAAAAATCGATTTTTTTATTTGGTCAACTACTCCCAGCGTGAGGAAAAAACTTCCTCGACCTTTCTCCCCTTGGAGACGATCCAATAAGCCGCCAATTTTGGATTGGCCTCTATCATCGCTTTACCTCTATCAAAAGGCATGATCATAAGGGCAGTGGCATAAGCATCAGCGGTCATACAGTCAGGAGCTTTGACCGAAGCACTTAGAACTTTAGAACGAGACGGAAGACCATTGAGTGGGTTGATGGAATGAACGTATTTTTCACCGGTAGATTCATCTACTCTAAATTTGCGGTAATTTCCAGAAGTGGCTAGAGCTTGATTGGTTAAGGTTTGAATGTTTTGTAGTGTTCGATTATCTTCGTTTTGTAAGGGATTGTCAATCCCAATTTTCCAAGCTGCATTGGTCTTGGGACTATGCCCTAGGGCCACTATTTCGCCGCCAATTTCGACCAAATGGTTTTGACTACCAAGAGATTTTAAGTAATTAGCGATCACATCGACTGTGTATCCTTTTGCTATGGCGTTAAAATCGATATAAATTGAGGGATGGCGTTTGATAACCCGACTAGATTTGTCAATGCTCAACTTGGCCCAACCCGTAATATTCATCAAACTATCCCGTTGTTTAGCAGAAATCGTTTTAAGTGGCTTATCGGGTCCAAAACCATAAGCATTTACCCATGCGCCCACCGTGGGGTCAAAATAACCATCCGATTTATGCCATACAATATTTGCTTTATGAAAAACAGCCTTAAAATGGTGGTCGACCACAAGTGCAGTATCACCGCGATTGATCTTTGAAATGTCGGATTCGGGCAGATAGGTTGAAAGAGATTTATTAATGTCAAAAAATAAAGAATCTACCCCCTTTTGAACCCTTTCATAATCGGCTTCAAGTGGTGCATACTGAATATTATAAGTTGTTCCCAGAGCATACCCGCTATGAGAAACCGTCTTGGGCCCCGATTGACAGCCCAAGTAAACAAACGATAAGAGTACGTAAATTTTCTTATGCATTTAATGTAATTTCTTGAAGTCCTTGATAATTTATAGCATAAGGCGCCTGACGAGTCAGCGGCCATTCGTAATTTTCGGCATGGGCTAGTCCTACGCCCGCGTAATAGGTTTGGGCCTCAAATTTTTCTGCATGCATTTGCACTTTTTCCATAAAGCTGCGGTCGTAGTTTCTTGGGTTTGACGGATAGCTCACCGCTCGAACAATGATAAAGTGAAGCTTTTTTTCTTTGAGGCATACAAATTGTGGATCTTTTTTTAAAGATGAATTAACCGTCATAAATTCAAATCCATCCTCTTCCAGATGTTTCCCAACAATATCCATTGCTAATTGATGGAGGTCTAGCTCGTTTAACTCTGTCATCATAATTCAAATTTAACATGAAAAGCCTTAG
>JBMZTS010000045.1:0-10664 GCA_049623905.1 Flavobacteriaceae bacterium | reverse complement strand
GCCATCGATTTAATGGATGAAGCTGCTGCTAAACTCCGTATGGAAATCAATTCAAAACCAGAAGAACTCGATATTCTTGATCGAAAAATCAGACAACTAGAAATTGAATTAGTCGCCTTAAAAAAAGAAAAGGCAAAACCTAAAATAACCGTTATAGAAAAAGAACTCTCCCAATTGAAAGAAAATCGCGATCAGCTTTTTACCCAATGGAAAAGTGAAAAACACGCTGTTGAGAAACTTCAGATGGCAAAAGAAGAACTCGAGCAACTCAAACAAGAAGCCGATCGGGCAGAACGCAGTGGTGATTTTGCACGAGTAGCCGAAATTCGATATGGCAAAAGCAAAGAAAAACAAGATGAAATTGAAAATTTGCAAGCCAGCTTAAAACAGCGTAAAACAGAAGATGCGTTGATAAAAGAAGAAGTAGGCTATGAAGATATCGCTGAAGTTATCGAAAAATGGACCGGTATTCCAGCCAGTAAAATGGTCGCCTCTGAACGCGAAAAGTTAATGGATTTAGAAGAAAAATTACATCAGCGCTTGGTCGGGCAAGAAAAGGCTGTTAAAGCTGTTTCTGATGCCATACGAAGAAGCCGTGCCGGACTTCAAGACCCCAACAAACCCCTCGGAAGCTTTCTCTTTTTAGGGATGACAGGAGTTGGAAAAACAGAATTAGCAAAAGCATTGGCCGCTGAGTTGTTTAACGATGAAAATGCGCTCACTCGAATCGACATGAGCGAATATCAAGAAGCCCATGCTGTGAGTCGTTTGGTCGGCGCACCTCCCGGCTATATTGGTTATGAAGAAGGGGGCCAACTGACCGAGGCAGTAAGAAGAAAACCATATTCTGTTATTCTTTTGGATGAAATTGAAAAGGCAAATCCAGTCGTATTCAATACACTTTTACAGGTCTTAGACGAGGGGCGCTTAACAGATAACAAGGGGCGGTTGGCAAGCTTTAAAAATAGTATTATCATCATGACGAGTAATCTTGGCAGTGAGGAAATTCAACGGGCATTTGAAGAAAATATTAATTTTACAAAAGCTGAAGAAGAAGCCAAGACACTTGTCATGGCTCGTCTTAAACAGATAGTACGCCCAGAATTTTTGAATCGAATAGATGACATTCTACTTTTTACCCCTTTAACGCTAAATGAAATTAAGAAAATTGTTGGCCTACAACTGAGAAAATTAAACCATCGCTTTATGACGCAAAATATCGCAATTGATGTCGATGAAAAAGCAATATCACTCTTAGCTCAATGGAGCTTTGATCCGCTCTTTGGTGGACGTCCTGTCAAACGTGTGCTTCAAGAAAAGGTCTTAAATCCTGTAAGTAAAATGGTGCTGTCCAATGACACTGGCCTGCACCAGAACTTGTGGATTTCAGTTGAGAAAAATGATCTCCATTTCAAGTGGGAGAAATTAGATCCAGCTGTATAAAATCTACTACCTTTGTCCGTAATGCAGAAAAAAATCAATATTCAAAACAAACGGGCACGCTTCGAGTACGAACTCATTGAGCAATATACAGCGGGTATTGTCTTGACTGGAACAGAAATTAAATCTATTCGGTTAAGCAAGGCTTCTATTACCGATAGTTTTTGCGAATTCAACGAACAAGGCGAGCTTTTTGTGGTAAATATGCA
The DNA here is from genome assembly GCA_049623905.1 of Flavobacteriaceae bacterium. Classification (GTDB taxonomy): domain Bacteria; phylum Bacteroidota; class Bacteroidia; order Flavobacteriales; family Flavobacteriaceae; genus Arcticimaribacter. The sequence goes on along the minus strand of JBMZTS010000045.1, from coordinate 9,015 downwards.
TATTGAAGAGTACGCTTGGGGAACACGTTACAACCACCAACCAAAGGCTGAACGGAAACTTTTGATGAATAAAAGAGAGCTCAAAAAACTGCATAAAGATGTAAAAAATGTTGGTCTAACCATTGTTCCCCTTCGGGTTTTTATCAATGAAAAAGGGTTTGCCAAATTGGTTATTGCCTTAGCTCGAGGGAAAAAACTTTACGATAAGCGCGAAACCATAAAAGATCGCGACAACAAACGAAATCTCGATCGGATAAAAAAAACGTTTAGAAAGTAACTAGCTCTTGTTTTTTAACATGGGCACGAAACGAAATTCACCCAACTGCTCTTTGTCAAAAGATTTTTCTCCTGTTCGCGTAAAGCGATGCATGATTTGAGGATCTTGACCAATAGGGATTACCAAACGCCCCCCTATTTTTAGTTGTCCCAATAGGGCTTTAGGCAATTCAGGAGCTCCAGCAGTAACAATGATGGCATCAAAAGGAGCATCCTCTGGGAGGCCTTGATAACCGTCTCCCAAAACATGCTTTTTTAAGCGCAAGCCAATCTGACGGAAGAGGCGTTGTGATTTTTTAAACAATTCTCTTTGGCGTTCTATCGTATAAATTTGAACGTCCATCGCCTTAAGAACAGCTGTTTGATAGCCAGAACCCGTTCCAATCTCTAGCACTTTATCACCCCCCACTACACTAATCAATTCCGACTGAAACGCAACGGTGTAAGGATGAGAAATTGTTTGATCGGCGGCAATAGGGTAAGCGTTGTTTTTATAGGCATGGCTTTCAAGTCCAGCATCCATAAACCAATGGCGAGGAACACTTTCCATCGCATGAATAACCACTGGGTCGGAAATCCCTTTTTCCTTTAGGCGTGCAACCAATTGAAGTCGTTGACCCTGATGCTTTGGTGAGTCTGTGGGTAATTGCATGGTGTCAAAAATACACTTTATTCATGCGAGAAAAGCCATTCCATAAAAAAATTAAGTCTAAAAGTGTACATTTGAAAAAACAAAAAATACAGACTTTGAAAAAACAATTGAACATTGGCGTTTTTGGTGCTGGCCACCTAGGCAAAATCCATTTGCGTTTGTTAGCTGAATCAGAAAAATACGCGTTAGTTGGATTTTTTGACCCCGATGTTAGCGCCTCAAAGGCCCTTGAAAAAACCAATGGGTACCGTTATTTTGAAGACCGGCAAGCTCTGATAGACGCCTGTGATGTCATTGATATTGTAACCCCTACCCTATTCCATTACGAAATTGCAAAAAGCTGTATCGAAAATGGAAAACATGTTTTTATTGAAAAACCGATTACCCACACCATTGAAGAGGCAGAAAATTTAGTCACCTTAGCCCAAAAGTATGGTGTCAAAGGCCAAGTCGGCCATGTTGAACGGTTCAACCCTGCATTTAAAGCTGTTCAAGACAGCCTTGGTAGCCCAATGTTTGTAGAGTCCCACCGTTTGGCAGAATTCAACCCCCGCGGAACCGACGTTTCTGTTGTTTTAGATTTGATGATACACGATATTGATATCATCCTTAGCATCATTGCTTCTCCTGTAAAAAACATCTCTGCTTCTGGCGTAGCCGTGATAAGCCAAACCCCAGACATTGCTAATGCAAGAATAGAGTTTGAAAATGGTGCAGTGGCCAATTTAACCGCAAGTCGTATTTCATTAAAAAACATGCGTAAACTTCGCTTTTTTCAAAAAGAAGCCTACATTTCTGTAGACTTTTTTACAAAAAAAGTAGAAGTCGTTAAAATGAAAAATGCCCCTCAAGATCCTGATGAATTTGCGCTTATCTTGCAAAATGCCGAGGGAGAGAAAAAACAAATTTACTTTGATTCCCCAGAAGTCAAGACATCTAATGCCATACTAGAGGAACTCGAAACTTTCGCAGACGCTATTGAAAATAACAGCGAACCGATCGTTCCTCTGAGCCATGCCAAGGAAGCCTTACACGTGGCTTACCAAATTATAGACTGTTTCTAATCCATTAAATTCGTGAGTGTCTATGCCTCAAATTACACCACTCTATTTAAATCTCCCCACACAGCAACATCTCAAAGAAAGTTCATATGGGAAAATTAAAGGACCACAGCTTTTTGTCGATTTAGTGCAACACGCGCGTCAATTGTCTGACATTAGACAAGGGTATTTTAAACTCATTGAAGAAAAGCATTACACCGCCGCAGGGAAAGCCTCTCTTTTTTGGTATCGGCTCCACAATGCAAACGGAACTTATGATGGCTTTTTATGCGGTATTCCACCCTCTGCCTTTAAAGCCTATGAGATTACAACACACGAGCACGTTTTAGACCAACGGGTTTTACTATTTACCGACTATTTGAAGCAAACGCATATTCAGGCCGAACCGTTGCTTATCGTCCACGAAAATGAATCGTTTGACCAAAAAATAAGCACACAAATCTGCAATAAAAAACCAGATTACACCTACACCATCAGCGGGGAAAAACACGAATTATGGCATTTAAACGTTCAAGAACAAAACGACTTAGAGGCGTTTGCACTCAAGGAAAAATATTTTCATTTGGCCGACGGGCATCATCGGCTAGCCAGCAGTTTAAAACTAATGGAAACGGCACCGTCTAATCACAGCCTTCAATGTCTTGTGATGCTCAATAAAAAAGTGAATAAAAATGGATTTTGCTGGAAAATCAAGCAACTACCACAGGGTATAGATTTGGAGGAAAAAATGCGTATAATATCTCCTTCAGACCAAGAGAATGAGATTAAAATTCAACTACCCAAGCAAACGTATTATCTGAAAACTCCTGAAAAGCGAAATCCGGCCTCTTACATCTTTGAAGAACTACTCGGTTTCAGTTCGCAAAAAGCCATCGATTTGAGCCAGTACATCGATTATATTCCAAGAAAAGATGAGACACCTTCCCCCAGTCTACCACTTCAACCCCCTTATATTGCTGAAATTAATTTTCGTCCATTGTATTGGACAGAAATACTATCCTATGCAAAAAAACATAAAAAGCTCCCCCCTAAAAGCACGTATTTGCTTCCAAAAATATCAACCGGTCTTTTTATTTCACCAATTTAAAGTGAAGGATTAATGAGGTTTCGTTTTCATTTCCTTTTCCACTAGCGTATCTTTACTCCATGAATATTGCGGATAACCTTGCCAAAATCAATGCGTCAATTTCAAAAGACGTCACCTTGGTTGCGGTCTCTAAAACAAAACCACTAACCGCTATTGAAGCCGCATATGCCGCAGGGCAGCGAATTTTTGGAGAAAATAAAATTCAGGAGATGACAGCCAAATGGGAAGCTTTACCCAAAGATATTCAATGGCATATGATTGGACATGTTCAAAGCAATAAGGTTAAATATATGGCCCCCTATGTAAGTTTAATTCATGGAGTTGATCGATCGAAATTGCTTAAAGAAATTAATAAGCAAGGGGCTAAAAATAACCGTATCATCGACTGTTTGTTACAAATTCATATCGCTCAAGAGGACAGTAAATTTGGTTTAGATGAAATAGAACTGAAAGAAATTATCGCGGAACAAGTCAACTCACCGCTGCCTCATGTACGTATTGTTGGTCTAATGGGAATGGCAACATACACCAAAGACGCCCATCAAATACAACAAGAATTTCGGTATCTAAAATCCCTATACGACAGCAGTACATCACAATTGCACACGCTAACAACACTTTCAATGGGTATGAGCGGGGACTTTAATATTGCAATAGAAGAAGGAAGTACTATGATTCGCGTTGGGAGTAAAATTTTTGGAGAAAGAAATTATTGAAATGTACGCCATAGTAGATGTAGAAACGACCGGAGGAAAATACAATGAAGAGGGGATCACAGAGATTGCCATCTATCGCTTTGATGGACACCAAATAGTCGATCAGTTTTCAAGTCTTGTCAATCCACTCAAGGAAATCCAGCCATTTGTTCAACGTCTTACCGGGATCAATAGCAAGATGCTCAAAAATGCTCCTAAGTTTTTTGAAATCGCAAAACGCATAGTTGAAATCACTGAGGATGCAGTGCTTGTAGCGCACAATGCCGAATTCGATTATCGCATCATTCAAACAGAATTTCGCCGATTAGGCTTCGATTTCGAACGGCAATCACTGTGTACCGTTGATCTTTCTCAAAAATTAATTCCAAATGCCCCCTCCTTTAAGTTAGGTCAACTTGTCCGCTCTCTTGGCATCCCTATTTCTGATGTCCATCGCGCTCACGGCGATGCAATTGCCACCGTAGAGTTATTTAAAGTTCTTTTAGAAAAAGACAGTAAAAAAGAAATCATATCTACCCACATCAAGCTTCGTCAAAAAAAGCAAATTCCAAGTAAATATTTAACAATTATAGACGATTTACCTTCTGAAACAGGGGTCTATTACATTTATAATAAAGCAGGTATAATAATCTATATAGGAAAAAGTAAAAACATTAAAAAGCGCGTCCTCTCTCACTTGACTAGTGCTTCTCGCAAAGCGCAAAAAATCCAGAAAAGCATCCATAGTGTTTCTTTTGAATTATCTGGCAACGAGTGTTTAGCTCTTTTAAAGGAACAACATGAAATCAAAAAAAATCAACCGCGATTAAATCAGGCACTAAAATTCCGTCATTTTGCGATGGGCATAAGACGCGATACAACCAACCCTTATCACCACCTAATTATTGAACAGGTCCGTCAAGAAAATGAGTATCTCGATGTGTTTAAAAACCGCAAAGAAGCCGAAGGGCGTCTTCAGTTTTGGCTTAAAGAATTCGACTTATGTGCTGCACACACTTCGCTCAGCAGAGGCAAAATCCCTTGTTTTAATTATGGCATCAAAGGCTGTAAAGGAGCGTGCAATGGAGATGAAAAATGTGAAAGCTATAATGAGCGCGTTGACAGGGTGATTCAAAGCCTCCAATACCCCTATCGCGATATGCTTATCATTGACAAAGGCAAGACTACAGGAGAAAAAAGTTTCATTTTTATTCAAGAGGGTATTTTTCAGGGTTACGGCTATTTTAAATTGAACCATCAAATTAAAACCAAAGCAACCATCAAAAAGCGCTTGATTCCTATTGAAGACAATAGAGATACTCAAGCTGTTTTAAGACATTTTTTACGCAAAGAGCGTTATCAAAAACTCATTAACTTAGCAGAAGAATAATTTTAATGAAAACCAAACCTTCAAAATCATTAAGAAGCCATCTGCATGAAATCATCTATGAGGCAGATACACCCGCTGGGAAGCTTTTTGATATCGTTCTTCTTTTTCTCATTCTCTTTAGTGTCGCTGTTGCTATACTCGAAAGCATTACCGCCATTAGACTGAAATACACGGCACTTTTAGGGCAGGTGGAATGGGTAATAACCATTATTTTTAGCCTAGAATATCTCGCCCGTATAATCGTTGTCAAAAAACCATGGAAGTATATCACTAGCTTTTTTGGAATCATTGATCTAATGTCGCTTTTGCCCAAATACATCTCGCTAATTATGGTGGGCAGCAGTTCGTTGGTCGCGCTTCGGGCCCTGCGCTTACTTCGTGTCTTTAGAATTTTAAAACTATCGCGTTACATTGGGGAATCAAATTTTTTAATGGCCTCCCTCTGGGCGAGTCGCGCCAAAATTGGGGTCTTCCTTTTTGCTGTGCTTATTCTTTGTATCATTTTTGGAACGATTATGTATTTGATCGAGGGTGAAGAACATGGATTTACAAGTATCCCAAGAGGCATTTATTGGTGTATTGTCACCCTAACTACTGTGGGGTACGGAGACATTGCTCCGGTCACTTCCTTGGGTCGCTTTATTGCTTCCATTATTATGATTATGGGTTATGGCATTATTGCAGTACCTACAGGGATTGTCACCTCAGAAATGAATAAACAATATAAAAACCCAGATACTAACACTCAAGCATGTCCCAATTGCATGACCTCTACGCATTTAGACAATGCCATTTACTGTCACAATTGTGGAAACACACTCAATGAAGAATTCTAAACTCCTGTATGTGGCTGGCCCTACTGCCAGCGGCAAAACAAGCCTCGCCATTCGCTTAGCTCAACATTATAAGACGGAAATCATCTCCTGCGATTCACGTCAATTTTACAAAGAAATGACAATTGGTACAGCCGTACCTTCTAAAGAGGAATTGTCAACCGTTCCTCACCATTTCATCCAACATTTATCCATTAATGACCACTATACGGTTGGGGATTATAAAGAGGAAGTCCTTAACAAATTAAAGACACTCTTTGCAACCAAAGACGTTGTAATCATGGTTGGTGGCTCTGGCCTTTATGCCGATGCCATTACCTTTGGATTGGACGATTTTCCTGAAGTTGATCCCGCCATTAGACCACAACTGATGGCCATTTATGCGCAAGAAGGAATCGAAGTTCTTCAGGATTTACTACGACAGCACGACTTAAAACACTACCAAATCGTTGATAGAAACAACCCACACCGGCTTGTTCGTGCCCTAGAAATCTCTCTTAGCAGCGGAAAACCCTACTCCTCCTTTCTTGGGAAAAAGCGAGCTCCCACCTTTTTTGATTCCAAAACCATTGTCATTGATCTTGAAAGGGAAGAACTCTATTCGCGTATCAATAAAAGGGTAGATTGGATGATAGAGCAAGGGCTTGAAAAAGAAGCACATAGCTTAATAGATTTCCAAAATTCTAATGCGCTTAAAACTGTAGGATATCGTGAATGGTTCGCGCATTTTGATGGAAAATGGGACAAAAGTACCGCCATAGAAGAAATCAAGAAAAACACCCGGCGTTATGCTAAAAGGCAAACCACATGGTTTAGAAAATATAAAGAGGCTATTCGCTTAACAAAGGCAACCACAATCGAACAACTCCTCGACCAACTGCAATTATGAACATCGATCTCTATTGTATGGCCGCATTATATGCGACGGCTGGAGTACTCCACTTTACCCATCAACGTTTTTTTGAAAAGAGCGTTCCGAGAATATTAATCTATCGTGCCTCCATTACTCTTTTTTCTGGGATTTTGGAAATTTTGATTGCCTTTGGACTCCTCTTTGAAGCAACAAGAAGCTTTAGTGCATGGTTTCTTATTCTTTTCCTTATTGCTGTTTTTCCCGCCAACATCGTTCAGATGAATTATTGGAGTAAAAAATTCAATCGCCCAGTTATCATTTTTTGGCTCATACGTCTTCCACTCCAATTGATTTTAATCTATTGGGCCTACCGCTACACCTAAATCGAAGGGAATTCAATTTCTAAAACTGGGACAAAAACTAATGGAGAGCACAAGAGGCTTAAAGCAACAAAGTATTTCTAACTTCACAACGTTGCAAAGTTAACATTAAACATTAAACCTAAAATGCATTACATCACCATCTTGGACACAATAGTCCTTCCCTTCGATACGCATTTTACCAGCATCCTTTACTTTGGCTTCTGTTTCAAAGGATATGTAATCTTGAAAAGAAATCACTTCAGCACGAATAAAACCTTTTTCAAAATCGGTATGAATTACACCAGCTGCTTGAGGAGCAGTCGCATTAACCGGAATAGTCCATGCTCTTACCTCCTTCTCTCCAGCCGTAAAATACGTGTGTTGTTTCAACAAAGCATAAGCTTGGCGTATAAGTTTAGCTGCACCAGGCTCAGTGAGCCCTAAATCTTCCAAAAAGATCTGACGTTCTTCATAGGTTTCTAATTCATTTATATCTGCTTCAATTGAAATCGCCAGAGTAAGCACCTCTGCACCTTCGCTATCGGCAATGGCTTGAATCATATCGACACGTTCGTTTCCAGAAGCCGCATCCGTTTCTGAGACATTACAGACGTAAAGCACAGGCTTATCGGTAAGCAATTGGAGTCCTGCAACGACATCTTCACGTTCTTTTTCTGAAAAATCGAGTTGGCGTACATTTTTTGCTTGCTCGAGTCCATCTCTAATTTGATTTAGTACGGCTTGTAATTTAACCGCTTCTTTGTCGCCTGTTCGCGCAGCTCGATTGACTTTTTCCAAACGCTTTTCAACCGTTTCTAGGTCTTTTAATTGAAGTTCTATGTCTATGATTTCTTTATCCCGTATGGGATCAACGGAGCCTTCAACATGGACAATATTGTCATTGTCAAAACAGCGTAAAACGTGTATGATAGCATCGGTTTCTCTAATGTTGGCAAGGAATTGATTTCCTAACCCCTCACCCTTACTGGCCCCTTTGACCAAACCTGCGATATCAACAATCTCGACGGTGGCAGGAATAGTTTTTTCTGGAACCACTAAACCCGCTAAAACGGTTAAACGCTCATCGGGAACATTGACCACTCCAATATTGGGTTCTATGGTGCAAAATGGAAAGTTGGCACTTTGTGCTTTAGCGTTGGACAAACAATTAAAAAGGGTGGATTTTCCCACGTTGGGCAATCCTACAATTCCTGCTTTCATATGATATGATTATTCTGGGTGCATAAAGCGTTGCTTGGCAAGAAGGACCTCTTCTGTTTCAACGTTTTCCTCGTCGGGAACACAACAATCAACAGGACAAACAGCAGCGCATTGAGGTTCATCGTGAAACCCTTTACACTCGGTACACTTGTCTGGAACGATATAATAATACTCATCAGAAACAGGTTCTTGCGTGTCTTCGGCAACAACAGCTTTTCCATTGGGTAGAACCAATTTTCCCGAAAGGGAAGTCCCATCACTGTATCGCCAATCGTCAGCACCTTCATAGATGGCCGTGTTCGGACATTCGGGTTCACAAGCGCCGCAATTGATACATTCGTCTGTAATGATTATGGCCATAGCAAAATTCTTTACTTACATTTGCGCAAAAATACTGCCTAAAAAACTCTTGTACAAATAAATGAACTCTCTTAAACAACATATTGAAGGATTTAAAATATTAGGCCATTATCTTCGGCATATTGATAAAAAAGAAGTGGCTTATGCTCCCTTGATGAAGGTCATTCAAAAAACACAACAAAGCAATGGTTGGTTTACGGAAGAGAATTGCCTCACTGCATTGTC
>JBMZTS010000044.1:0-10677 GCA_049623905.1 Flavobacteriaceae bacterium | reverse complement strand
AGTCGATCGGGATTAATTCAGTATTGAAAGTGTTTTTTTCTGAAGACTTCCTACATTTGTGACAAGTACTAAAGCATGAGCAAAGAAAACAATAGAAGGGAAGCATTGGTTTATCACGCTAAACCGCAGCCTGGAAAAATAGAAGTTGTCCCCACCAAAAAATACAGCACTCAGCGTGATCTTGCGTTGGCCTACTCTCCAGGAGTGGCTCTCCCCTGCTTAGAGATTGATAAAGACATCAATAACGTTTACAAATATACCAATAAAGGAAATCTAGTTGCCGTCATTTCAAATGGTACGGCTGTTTTAGGTCTTGGCGATATTGGCCCTGAAGCCTCAAAACCCGTAATGGAAGGCAAGGGTCTATTGTTTAAAATATTTGCAGGAATTGATGTTTTTGATATTGAGTTAGAGGCCAATACGGTAGAGGAATTTGTTGCGGCCGTTAAAGCCATTGCCCCTACTTTTGGCGGAATAAATTTAGAAGACATCAAGGCGCCAGAAGCCTTCGAAATAGAGCGTCGTTTGAAAGCAGAGCTAAATATTCCCGTTATGCATGACGACCAGCATGGGACAGCTATCATTTCTTGTGCCGCACTATTAAATGCTTTAGAGCTTTCTCACAAAAAAATGGAGGATGTTCGCATTGTCATATCTGGTGCCGGAGCAGCCGCGGTTTCTTGTACTCGTCTTTACAAAACCTTTGGGGCTAAACCAGAAAATATTGTCATGACCGACAGTAAAGGAGTCATTCGTTTGGACCGTGAAAACTTGACTGCAGAAAAGAAAGAATTTGCGACCGCACAAGATTATCATACCCTTGAAGAGGCAATGGTAGATGCAGATGTTTTTATTGGGTTGTCTAAAGCTAATATTGTCTCTCCTGCTATGCTCAATTCCATGGCAAGTCACCCTATTGTCTTTGCGATGGCCAATCCCGATCCAGAAATTGCCTATGCCTTAGCTTGTCAAACCCGTGACGATATTTTAATGGCCACAGGGCGATCGGACCATCCCAATCAAGTCAATAATGTTTTGGGCTTTCCCTTTATTTTTAGAGGCGCTTTAGATGTTCGTGCCTCATCGATAAATGAAGCCATGAAAAAAGCGGCGGTAAAAGCCTTGGCCGAATTAGCCAAAAAACCCGTTCCTGAACAAGTCAATCTTGCTTATAATGAAACCCGTTTGACCTTTGGTCAAGACTATATTATCCCTAAACCATTTGACCCTCGATTAATCGTTGAAGTCCCTATGGCCGTGGCAAAGGCAGCGATGGAGTCTGGTGTGGCCAATGAACCGATTGAAGACTGGGAGCGCTATCGCGAACAACTGGCTGAACGAACGGGGAGCGAACAAAAAACATTGCGGGTCATTCACCATAGAGCCAAACAAAACCCCAAGCGAGTTGTTTTTGCGGAAGCAGATCAATTAGATGTTCTTAAAGCAGCACAAATCGTAAAAGAAGAGGGTATAGCAGAACCAATTTTACTGGGAAGAAAAGCAGTTATTAAAGACCTTATGGCCTCTATCGATTTTGATGAACCCATCGAAATTTTAGATCCTAAGAGTGAAGAAGAACGCGAGATTAAAAATCACTATGCTCAACTCTATTGGGAAGAGCAAAGTCGAAAAGGAGTTACTGAATACGAAGCCAAATCTGTTTTACGTGAACGTAATTATTTTGCATCAATGATGGTTAAAACAGGCGATGCCGATGCCATGCTTTCGGGCTATTCTAGAAATTATGCCTCTGTGGTTAAACCGATTATGAATATTATTGGGAAAGCAAAAGGGGTGTCTCGAATTGCAGCGACAAATTTGATGTTAACTGATCGCGGCCCATTATTTTTATCAGACACCTCGATTAATCTTGATCCAACAGCGAAAGAACTTGCTAAAATTGCGCAAATGAATGCAAAAGTTGCTGAACTTTTTGGCTTTAAACCAGTAACAGCCATGTTATCGTATGCAAATTTTGGGGCGGCAAATCATCCTTCTTCAAAAAAAGTAAGTGAAGCCGTTGCCTATCTTGAACGCTATTATCCCGATCTGGAGGTAGATGGTCCCTTGCAATCGGACTTTGCTCTGAATAAAGAAATGTTGGCTGAAAAATTCCCTTTTTCAAACTTGGTTAAAAAGAATGTTAACACCTTAATTTTTCCAAATTTGGAATCTGCCAATATCACTTATAAACTGTTAAAAGAATTAAATGGCGCGTTATCGGTAGGCCCAATTTTACTAGGCTTGAGTAAACCTGTTCATGTTCTTCAATTAGGCGCTAGTGTAGATGAAATTGTAAACATGACCGCAGTTGCGGTGATCGATGCCCAAGAAAAAGAAAGAGAATGATAACACAACTACAAGGCCGATTGATTGAAAAACACCCCACCCATGTGGTTATTGATTGCAACGGTGTGGGCTATGAAGTAAATATTTCCCTTCACACTTTTGGTCAATTGGGAGCAGAAGAAAACATACGGTTATTTACCCATTTACAAATCAGAGAAGACGCCCATACTCTTTATGGGTTTTTCCACCCCAAAGAACGAAGCGTTTTTCGTTTATTAATTTCAATTTCAGGGATTGGCGCAAGTATCGCTCGAACCATGTTGTCGGCAATGGCACCAGAGGAAATTCAACAGGCCATTTTACGCGAAGATTTGGCAGCAATCAAGTCAGTTAAAGGGATCGGTCTTAAAACCGCGCAAAGAGTTTTAATTGAACTCAAGGACAAAGTTCAAAGCATTACAGGAATGGACGAAATTCCTGCTTTAAAAAGCAATACAATCAAAGAAGAAACGTTATCAGCATTAGAGGTTCTTGGCTATCAAAGAAGACAAGCTGAGAAAGTAATTGATAACATCATTCAAAGTTCACCCGAAAGCTCAGTTGAAGAGCTTATTAGAATGGCTTTGAATAAATTATAAAAGCCCTTTGGTTGATCTTAAAAAAGCGCATATTCTAGACATCCGCTTTTTAATCCTAATCGTTCTTTTTTTAGGGATTGGGATTTTTAAAAGCTTTGGACAAGATCCCACTTCAGATGCATATGAGTTGGGCCGCCTTGCTTTGCCCGATAGTCAAAATATCACGTCATATTATCAATACGACCCCGATCAAAACCTTTACATTTTTTCCTCTACTGTCGGCGATTTTCCTGTAGGGATTCCTCTCGTTTTAACCCCGAAAGAGTTTGAAACGCAGGTGTTAAAAGAGCAAATGAAAGCTTACTTTAAAAACAAGGTAAGTGCCATTTCTAAAAACACCAAAGAGGCCAATAATGCACAAAAAGACCTCTTGCCTGAGTTATATGTCAATTCAAAATTCTTTTCTTCCATTTTTGGAAGCAGTAAAATTGATGTTCGCCCGCAAGGATCTATAGGTGTTGATTTGGGCGTTCGTTATCAAAAAACAGACAACCCAGGATTTTCTCCACGAAATAGAAGAAACTTCGGCTTTGATTTTGACCAAAGGATCAGCTTAAGTTTACTTGGGAGCATTGGCGAGAGGCTCCAAATCACAGCCAATTATGACACCGAGTCGACCTTTGATTTTCAAAATCTGGTTAAGCTGCAATTTAATCCGCCAAAGGTGACCGATTTGTCTCAATATCTGCCCAAGTCATTGCAAGATAAAGCCAACGCACTCGAAGGGATTAGTTCAAATTTGAGGGATCGTTTTGATAATGTTCAAGAAAAAGTGAATGAAATTGGAGGGTCATTACAACAAGTCAAAGGGAAATTACAATCTCTAAAAGACAATGCCAATAATCTTCAAGGGAGCGTAGGAAACTATCAAAATAAGATCAACGACTTTTTGACTAAATCTGCTTCTGAAGATGCTATTTTACAGAATATAGATATCGGAAACGTTAATATGCCGTTGAACAGTTCTTTAATCTCTGGGGCGCAAAGTTTAATGGGGGTTAAGGCACAATTAAAATTTGGTCGGACGAATATTACTGGGGTTTTTGCCGAACAGCGTTCCCAATCACAATCTGTGATTGCGCAGGGAGGAGGAACCTTACAGGATTTTTCGGTGTATGCCTTGGATTATGAAGCCGATCGCCATTTTTTTCTCGCCCACTATTTTAGAGATAATTACGACCGTTTTTTAAAAACCTATCCTTACATCAACTCACCGATACAAATCACCCGTGTAGAAGTGTGGATTACGAATCGGTCTTCACAAACCAACAACATTAGAAATATAGTTGCCCTTCAGGATTTAGGCGAATCGGTCATTGGTAATACACGATTAGGAGCGTTAAGTCCTAGTTTTTTCAATACGGGTTTACCCAATGCGATTCCATCAAATGAAGCGAATAAACTGGACCCTGAAAATATCGGTTCAGGATCATTCATTAGTTCTGGCATCCGCGATATTGGAACCGTTGAACAATCGTTTGGTGTTCTCAACGGTAAAGTCCAAGAAGGGTTTGACTACGCCATCTTAGAAAGTGCAAGAAAGTTAGCACCAACAGAATATAGTTTCAACCCTCAATTGGGATACCTTTCACTCAACCAACGTTTAAGCAATGATGAAATTTTGGGTGTCGCCTATCAATTTACCTTTAACGGTCAAGTCTATCAAGTAGGTGAATTTGCCAACGGGGGTATTGCTGGGACCTCTGTCAATACCCAAATTGACAGCCCCGTTCCTCAAGTGGAAACCAATAATCTTGTTGTTAAATTGCTAAAAAGCAGTTTGACAGACGTGCGCCAACCAGTCTGGGATCTTATGATGAAAAACATCTATAATACGGGGGCATTTCAGCTTGAACAAGAAGATTTTCGACTAAGTATCTTATACGCTGATCCCTCACCCATCAATTACCTTACCCCTGTCGATGAAAGTATATGGCCCGAAGAACTGCGCAACAGTGTTTTATTACGTTCTTTAAATCTCGACCGCTTAAATGTTTATAACGACCCAGAACCTGAGGGCGACGGATTCTTTGATTATGTTCCTGGTATAACTGTTGATCCACAATATGGGCGAATTATTTTTCCAACAGTTGAACCATTTGGCGAAAACCTCTTTCATCTTTTAAGCGATCAAAGCAATATTGCGGAAGATTACAACAATGAAATGACCTACAATGCCAACCAAGCAAAATATGTTTTTCGCGATTTATATGCTTTAACTCAAGCAGCAGCTCTTGAATCGACCGAAAAAAATAAATTTCAACTTAAGGGACGCTACAAATCGGCAGGCGGCGACGGCATTGCCATAGGCGCATTTAATGTCCCTAGAGGATCGGTTCAAGTCACAGCAGGAGGACGAGTATTACGCGAAGGGGTTGACTACACAGTAAATTATCAAATAGGCCGCGTAAAAATTCTGGACCCAGCACTTCAAGCGTCAAATATTCCCATTCAAATTTCAGTTGAAAACAACACTTTTTTTGGGCAGCAAAACAAGCGTTTTTCGGGGATCGATGTTCTTCACCAATTCAATGAAAAACTTGTTGTCGGCGGAACGTTAATCAACTTAAGTGAAAACCCGTTGACACAAAAAGCCAACTACGGTACCGAACCAGTCAACAACACCATGCTTGGTTTGAACACAAATTTTTCTACTCAAGTTCCTTTTTTGACCCGTCTAATCAATAAACTACCCACGATAGAGACCACGGTTCCCTCCCAAATTTCATTTAGAGGTGAAGTCGCTTCGCTTATTGCGGGAGATCCAAAAAACACCAAGCTCGAAGGGGAAACCAATGTTTATTTAGATGATTTTGAAGGGGCGCAAACCAACATAGATGTCAAAGGCGCCTTTGCGTGGAGACTAGCTTCGATTCCATTTCAGGGATTTGCGGGGGCGACTGCAGGGATTGACAACTTAGCGGCAGGTTACCACCGGGCTAAATTGGCTTGGTATACTGTTGACCCTGTGTTTTATTCAACCCAATTGCGACCTAACGGAATCAACAATGACGACATTTCTCTCAACACGACCCGACGAATATTTATCAACGAAATTTTTCCAGAGCAAGATTTGGTCCAAGGACAATCGACAGTTCAACAGACTCTTGACTTGGCTTATTTTCCCAATGAAAAAGGGCCGTATAACAATGAAGAGCAAGCGCGTTTTGAAACCAACATAGCTCAAAATTGGGGAGGCGTGATGCGTGCGATAAATGCCACCAATTTTGAACAATCTAATGTAGAGTTTATTGAATTTTGGCTTCTCGATACCTTTAACGAGATTGAGAGCGAAGACGATCAGCTAGGCGAACTGACCTTCCATCTGGGAAATATCTCTGAGGATATTCTTCGCGATGGCAGAAAACAATATGAAAATGGTTTGCCTAGTACCGAACTTACGGCTGTTCAAACCACCAATTGGGGACGAACACCCTCCTCACAATCCTTACTTTATGCCTTTAACACCATAGAAGAAGATCGAGTGTTACAAGATGTCGGTCTCGACGGTTTAAACGACCAAGAGGAACAGGCCTTTTACTCTAATGGCCCCAGTTTTGATCCTGCAGGAGATAATTATGAGTACTTCTTGAAAAGGCAGGGGGGGGTTATCAACCGTTACAAAAATTACAATGGGACCGATGGAAATTCTCCCATTGCATTTTCAGATAGTGACCGCGGAAGTACGGCCGAACCTGATGCTGAAGACGTCAATCGCGATCAGACTATGAATACTATTGACAGTTATTTCGAATATAAAATCCCCATTCAAAAAAACATGACAGTGGGAACGCATCCCTTTGTGACCGATGTTCGTGAAAATGTCAATGTCACTCTGGCCAATGGGCAATCATTAACCACTCGTTGGATACAGTTTAAAGTCCCGATTGATAAAAGCTACTATCAGGGAACCAATTTTTCCTCTTATTTCGATAATATCAACGGGATTCAAGATCTGCGCTCCATTCGCTTTATGCGTATGCTATTGAGTGGTTTCGATCAAGAGGTAGTGATGCGTTTTGGTACCTTAGACTTGGTGCGAGGCGACTGGCGCCGCTACAATCGATCTCTCAATCAGCAGGTAATGGCTAATGCCAATACGACTGTAGATATCTCTACGGTAAATATTTTAGAAAATGAAAACCGGATTCCAGTCAATTATATTTTACCTCCAGAAATTCAACGAGAACAAATCAACAACAACAACACCATTGTTCGTCAAAACGAACAGTCGTTATCGTTTAGGATTTGCAATTTACAGCCCATGGATTCTCGTGGAATTTACAAGGGAGTTGATATTGATTTAAGACAATATGAAAAGCTTAAAATGTATCTTCACGCTGAATCTATTCAAGGGCAAACGCCTCTTCCTGGGTCTGGAACAAGAGACGAATATGACCGTCGTTTGGTGGCATTCGTCCGTTTAGGGACCGATTATCAAGACAATTACTATCAAATAGAAGTGCCGTTGAAGCCCACAAGCTATGTTGAAAACTCTTCCAACCGTTTATCGGCAGAGGAGGTTTGGCAACCCGATTTTAATTCGATTGATCTTCCCATCGACCTCTTGTCAAAAATCAAAGCAGCCTATTTAGAAAACCCTTCTTTTAATGCTCCAAGTTATTTTGATGAAGAATTGAATCGGATTAATGAATTCGACCCTATTAGCGATTTACCTGGTCAAAAGCGTTATAAATTAGCCATTAAGGGGAACCCTTCTTTAGGGTCGATTAAAACCATAATGATTGGAGTAAAAAATCCTTCTTTAGATGTAGGTGATGTTTTGTGTGGTGAGGTTTGGTTCAATGAATTGCGCATTGCAGGAATTAATAGTCAAGGCGGATGGGCAGCAATAGGTTCTCTAGACGCCAACATTGCCGACTTTGCCAATTTAAGTGCCAGTGGACGCTATTCGACGGTTGGTTTTGGAAGCATTGATCAGTCTCCTAATCAACGTAGTCGAGAAGAAATGTTTCAATATGATCTGGTTTCAAGTGTCAATGCGGGCCAGCTTTTACCGCAGAAATGGCAAGTGAATTTACCTGTAAATTACAGTATTGGCGAAACCCAAATCACCCCCGAATATGATCCATTTTACCAAGATTTGCGTTTGGATGACCGATTAAGTGTAGCACCTACCAAGGAAGCTCGCCAAGCAATAAAACAGCAAGCCGTTGATTATACCAAGCGCAAAAGCATCAGTTTTATAGGTGTTAGAAAATTAGGGACACCAGAAAAGCAACGCTTTTACAATATTGAAAATTTCGATATTTCTTATGCCTTTAATGAGATAAAGCATCATGATTATGAAATCGAAAATCAGTCGAGTCAAAACATGCGACTAGGGGCAAATTATGGGCATACCTTCAAACCATGGGAAATTAATCCCTTTAAAAAAGTAAAGTTGTTTAACAAAAAACAGTATTTGCGCTGGCTTAAAGAAATTAATTTAAATCCTGTTCCTGCCGATATTTCGATCAGCACTAACATCAACCGCTTTTTTAACAGTCAGCGTTTTAGAGAAGTCTATATGGAAGGCGTAGAGGCGTCGAGTCAAATTGGTCTTCCAGAGCTACAGCAACGCAATTTCTTATTCGACTGGACCTATTCTCTCAATCATAATTTGACACGTTCATTGCGGTTGAATTTTTCAGCCTCGAGCAACCATATCGTCAAAAATTATTTTGAAGAGACCTCCGAGGGAAGTCAACGGGTCGACAAAGCAAGAGGAATATGGGATGGTTTATGGGATACGGGTGATCCCAACCGCCACTTCCAAACCCTTAATTTGACTTACAAATTGCCGTTTAATTATATTCCGTTTTTGAGTTTCATTGATGCAAATTACAGCTATAGAGGAGATTTTAATTGGCAACGTGGGTCGGACGTCCTCAGCGAGGTTGTTCATGAAAGCGGGGCAGTTTTAGGAGTTGTGAATACGGTTCAAAATAACAATTCAAAAACGATTAACGGATCAATTTCAACCAATAAACTCTATCGTATTTTAGGCTTAAATAAGCACCAGAAAAACCGCTCAGCTTCGATCAACCGACGGTTATCTTCAACAGATAAGACGACAAGACGGAGCCCTAAGAAAAAGCAAAAAGTATTAATGGGTATTGTAGACATTTTAACGACCCTAAAGCGCTTGCAATTTTCCTATACAGAAAACAACGGTAAAGTCTTGCCCGGCTATAGACCGACGGTGGGGGTTCTTGGGACTTTACAGCCGTCGGCTGGATTTACTTTTGGAAGCCAAGCCGATGTTCGCTATGAGGCGGCAAAACAAGGGTGGCTCACCGATTTCCCAGACTTCAATCAACCCTTTACACAAGTGCACAATAGTCAACTCAATTTGACGGGACAATTAGGTTTAGGTAAAGGCTTGTTGATCGACCTGAATGCCGAAAAAAATTATTCTGAAAATCTTTCGGAGAACTTTACCGTGATCAACAAGAACTATTTGGCGTTGAACTCAAATCAGTACGGGAATTTTGGTATTTCGACCTTATTGATCAAAACAGCATTTAAACGGACGAATGACGGGACAAGTCCATATTTCGAAAAATTTAGAGCAAATCGCTTAGCCATTGCTCAACGCTTGGCTTCAAAACAAGGCCTCTCTCCAGACGAGGTTGATGCGGAGGGCTATCCGATTGGGTATGGAAAAAATCAACAGGAAGTGGTTGTTCCTGCCTTTCTATCGGCATATTCTGGGACTAATCCCAATAGGATTACGCTCAACCCCATTCAAAAAGTTCCACTTCCAAATTGGAATTTGAAATATACAGGATTGATGAATTTAGCATCGATAAAGAAAATATTCAATCGTTTTACTTTAACACACGCGTATAGAGCGAGCTACACAATTAATCAGTTTCAAACCAATTTAGACTACGACCCTAAACATCCACAATTGAAAGATGAAGGCGGCAATTTTATTCCTGAAAAACTATATGGAAATCTCAATTTAGTCGAACAATTCAATCCGCTTATACGCATAGATTTAGAATTAAAAAATTCGTTTAAACTATTGGCCGAATTGAAAACCGATCGCGCACTTTCGTTGAGTTTAGATAATAATTTATTGACAGAAACCAGTGGTGAGGAATATATTTTAGGAATGGGCTATCGGATAAAAGATTTGCCTTTTAGAACCAGTATTGGTGGACGTAAGCGCACGCTAAAGGGGGATTTAAACATCAAAGCCGATCTATCTTATCGCAATAATATCACTGTCTTGAGAAATCTTGAAATAGACAATAATCAAGTGACTGCAGGGCAAACACTTTGGTCCATTAAGGTGACCGCAGACTATGCGCTTTCTCGAAATTTAACGGGCTTATTTTTCTACGATCACAATTTTTCAAAATTTGCAATTTCGACGGCCTTCCCTCAAACAAGTATCCGTTCAGGAATTTCGATTCGGTATAATTTCGGGAATTAAAAGGAGGGATTTCATCTAAAAAATTATATTTGCTTAAAGCAAAAATAAAGCGCATGAATGTACCTGAAAATTTACGCTACACCAAAGACCATGAATGGGTCTCAATTGAGGGAAATGTCGCCACTATTGGGATCACTGATTTTGCCCAAGGTGAACTGGGTGATATCGTATATGTTGAAGTAGAAACTGTTGATGAAAACATTGAGGCAGAGGCCGTGTTTGGGACAGTAGAAGCCGTTAAGACCGTTTCGGATTTATTTATGCCTTTAAAAGGCACCATTACAGCCTTTAATGAGGTCTTGA
>JBMZTS010000043.1:0-10884 GCA_049623905.1 Flavobacteriaceae bacterium | reverse complement strand
TACTTGGCCTATGGCAATCTTTCAATGAGACAAGTATTACAACGGACAGAAGCTGAAAAACTGGCCGGTAAAAAGGGTTTTGGAGTCAAGGCATTTGAATCACGATTACGGTGGCAAGCGCATTTTATTCAAAAATTTGAAATGGAATGTCGGATGGAATTTGAAAGTATCAACCGGGGGTATCACAGGCTTAAAAAGCCTTTGAACACAAGTTATATCGACGCTTGGGAAAAGGGAAAAACTGGTGTGCCAATTGTAGATGCTGCCATGCGATGCCTTGTCGCCACAGGATATTTAAATTTCAGAATGCGTGCCATGTTGGTCTCGTTTTTTGTACATCAACTCTGGCAACCTTGGCAAGCATGTTCCGCATTTTTAGCCCGACAGTTTTTAGATTTTGAACCAGGGATACACTTTCCCCAACTGCAAATGCAAGCAGGAGAAACTGGCATCAATACCTTAAGGATCTACAATCCCGTAAAAAACGGTCAAGAGCACGATCCAAAAGGTGAATTTACACGCCAATGGGTTCCTGAACTCCGCTCCCTACCCTATCAATTCATTCATACGCCATGGGTGATGACTCCATTTGAGGAAAAAATGTATCAATTCCAGCTTGGTCAAACCTATCCTCAACCCATCGTCAACTTGGATAAAAGTCGAAAAATGGCCTCTGAACGCTTATGGGCCTTGCAAAAAGAAAGTCAAGTGGTCACAGAGAGTCGACGTATTTTAAAACAACACACCCTTCCCAATCGAAAAAATAAAAATGACTTATGAAAAATAAAATTGCACTGACCGAAGAACAGATCGATCGTGTCATAGAAATGGCATGGGAAGATCGCACCCCTTTTGATGCCATCAAAGATCAATTTGGACTCAAGGAACAGGACGTTATCGAACTTATGCGGAAAGAAATGAAACGTTCGAGTTTCAACCTATGGCGCGAAAGGGTTCAAGGGAGAAAAACCAAACACCGCAAGTCAAGAGATAATGAAGTGGACCGTTTTAAATGCTCAAGACAACGCAGCATAAGCCAGAATAAAGTATCGAAACGATAAATATTGTATTTTGGGAGCAAACACTTGAGTCATGAAACAAAACAAAACCCAAAAAACTAACGAAAGTATCACTTTGTTTTTGTCTTCAGTACGAGATGAACAAAAGCGAAAGGACAGTTATACACTTCTAAAACTCATGGAAAAAATCACACAAGCTCGTCCATACTTATGGGGAACGAGCATCATCGGTTTTGGAGAATATCACTACAAGTATAAAACTGGACGTGAGGGAGACTGGTTTCTCACGGGTTTTTCGCCACGTAAACAAGCGCTTGCTCTTTATTTGATGTGCGACCTTCTTCACGACGGTCTAAACTTCAATGGGCTTGGAAAGCATAAATTAGGCAAAGGCTGTCTCTACATCAAACGCTTAAGCGATATCAACCTTAAAAAATTGGAAGAAATAATCGTCGATTCTATCAAAATTATCAAAAAAAAATACACTTAATTTTTTTGTAGCATTTCGACCCCCATACCAATGCTCAAGGCTTTTTTCCGTACCCACATGGCCTGGCTTGCACTTCTGGCATAGAGCGATTTCCCTAAAACCCCAGCAGAGAACCACAAGCCTTCCACCTCCAGGTCTTCAATCCATTCGATCGAAATAAAAAAATTGCTTTCTAAATAAATATCATAAGAACTCAAATCTACCCGAATGGTTTGCGGATCATTGGGCAATTCAATATATATGGGCTCATCTAAGAGGTTTTCAGCGGGATAACCCTGGTGTTCGTCATAGATATTTAAACGTAAAATGACACTTTCAATGGTATTTTCAGCAATCGAAAGCCAAAAGGATTTGAGTAAGGTAGGGCGCTGTTTTTTGACTTTAATAAACTGAGCTATTTCATTGCCCAATTTGTTGGAGGTAAATCCTGCCACAATCAATTTGGACTCCGTTGTATTTCCAACTGCGATATTTTGCCACTCCCCATCAGTTACCACAACTTCTTTCAGCGCAATGGGTTCCTCAGTTAAGCTAACATCGAGAAGGGTAGAATCTGCATTGTCAAGAGACGAAATTTTAACTTCTTTAGCGGAAAAGCCAATCATTGAAAAGCGCAGAATTTGGTCCTTAAATTCTGATGGAATTTCTAAGGTATATAATCCATTTTGATCCGAGACTGTTCCCACACCCTTCTCTGGTATGCCAATATTGACAAATGGTAAAGCTTCGTTCGTTGCTGCATCTGTCAGCTTTCCAAAAATCTGGGTTTGTGCATAGAGAGGAAAGCTTAAAAGTAGGAGAAATAAAATAAGAGGCTTCATGAATGAGGAACTATACTCGCTGTATCTTGGCACCAATGGCCTGAAGACGATCGACAATGCGTTCATAACCACGATCAATCTGTTCAATATTGTGAATCGTACTCGTTCCCTTAGCTGATAAAGCAGCAATTAAGAGGGAAATCCCTGCGCGAATGTCGGGTGAGGTCAGGGTCGCAGCTTTGAGCTGTGATTTAAAATCATGACCAATAATGGAAGCACGGTGTGGATCGCAAAGTATGATTTTAGCCCCCATGTCTATCAATTTATCGACAAAGAATAAGCGACTTTCAAACATTTTTTGATGAATCAAAACACTACCTCTGGCTTGAGTAGCGACGACTAAAACAATACTCAATAAGTCGGGAGTAAATCCAGGCCAAGGCGCATCGGCCACGGTTAAGATTGATCCATCGATATAATTTTGGATTTCATAACCATCGGTATGGGCCGGAATAAAGATATCATCACCGCGTTGTTCTACGGTTAATCCGAGTTTTCTAAAGACAGAGGGGATTTGTCCGAGAAAATCCCACTGTACCTTTTTAATGGTCAATTCACTTTTTGTCATTGCGGCTAGGCCTATCCAGCTTCCAATTTCAACCATATCGGGTAAAATTCGATGATCTGTCCCTTTTAGGGCAATGACTCCTTCAATGGTCAATAAGTTCGATCCAACGCCAGAAATCTTGGCCCCCATACGATTCAACATGGCACACAATTGCTGTAAATAGGGCTCACAGGCGGCATTGTAAATGGTGGTTGTACCCTTAGCCAAGACGGCGGCCATAACGATGTTAGCCGTCCCCGTAACTGAAGCTTCATCGAGAAGCATATCGACCCCGATCAATTCATTGGCTTCAACCGAATAAAAGTAATCTTCACGATTGTAATTGAAAGTAGCGCCCAGTTTGATAAGTCCTTCAAAATGGGTATCCAATCGACGACGTCCAATTTTATCCCCGCCAGGGCGAGGAATACTCCCCTTACCAAAACGTGCTAACAATGGCCCCACAAGCATGATCGAACCACGTAATCCTTTACCGTCAATTTTAAATTGATCGGAGTGCAAATAATCAAGATGGACTTCGTCGGCTTGAAAACGGTATTTCCCATTGCCCAAAGCATCGACCTTGACACCAAAATTGATAAGTAATTGGATGAGTTTATTGACATCAATAATGTCAGGGATGTTCTCTATGGTTACCGCTTCGGGGGTCAATAAAACAGCGCATAAGATTTGAAGAGCTTCATTTTTTGCCCCTTGGGGTGTAATTTCACCCTTTAGCTGGTGGCCACCTTCAATGATAAATGTTCCCATGGAAATGGTCTAATAACGTTTACGGTTTCTACTTTTTCGCGATTTATTGGAGCCATTACTTTTTGGTCCATTGCCATTTTTCGACTTCATTCGGAGTAAATCTTGTGTTGGGGTCAAGGGAAGAAACTCTTCTTTAACACTCAATTTTCCATCCGAAAGTTCTGCTAAGTGGTTAAAAATAACTTGGTCATCAACCGTGTCTTTGTTCCAATTGAGAAAACATTTCTTCATGTGATTGGCTATATTGAAGACGAGCGCATCTTTCATTTGACCTTCTTCCCAATTTAAGGCGACGTCGATCATGCTTTTGATGTTGTTCCCATAAAAGCGATATTTTGGGAAATTTTGTGGATATTCTAGAGGCTGTGGTCTTTGTTCCAAAACTTCTTGGATGGGTTTTTCAAATGGAGAATCAACATCGAGTCGAAATTCAGACATAATAAATAATTGATCCCAAAGTTTGTGCTGAAAGTCAGGAACATCACGTAAATGAGGATTCAAATTCCCCATCACACCAATGATTGCTTTGGCTTTTTTATTTCGTTCATCGCGATCTTCAGTCGCGATCAACTGGTCTACCATAATATGCATATGGCGACCATATTCAGGAATAATGAGTGGTGTCCTTTCGGAATTGTATTGAAGTGCTTCCATAAATGGTTAGGGTATATTGCTTTAATAGGCGTTGTAAATGTACTATTTTTATAAAGAACACATAAATTAAAGTGTAATAACTCCTTTAATTTTGTTGGCTGCCTTATAAAGGTTGATCACCTCCATGGGGTTGTGCATCTTGACCAGAACAGAAATGCTCACATAGGTCTTTTTGGACGAGGCTTTATGCGTTATTTTGGTCTCAAGATCATTAAATAGGGCCACAAGAGCCGACTGACTGTCTTCACCTGAACGAACAATGAACTTAAATAAGTAGTTTCCTGGCCAATCTTGAGAGACGAGAAGTTGTTCGTGAAATCGTGAATAAAAATCTTCGGAATTTTCTTTCGGCAGCATTAACTGAACTATTTTTACACAAATATAAATGAAACTAAACGTTTGGTAGTGCAAGTCAAAAAGAAAATTGTCATCTCTGGAGGACCAGGTAGTGGAAAATCAACTGTGATTAATTTGCTAAAAAAACGAGGTTTCTTTTGCTTTTCTGAGGTTTCAAGAGAATTCATTCAAGCGGGAAAAAACGAAGGAAGAGACAATTTCTTTAAGGAAGACCCCATGAAATTCAGCACTTTTGTGTGGAATGGACGTTTAAAACAATATGAAGAGGCCCTTTCTCATCAAGAAAAAAGCAAGCGTGATTTTTGGGTGTTTTTTGATCGGGGACTGCCCGATGTTACTGCCTACCTTAAAGATGAAGGTATTCAAACTCAAGAATGGAAAAAACGTTTAGAAGACCACCCTTATGATCTTGTCTTTTTAATCGAGCCTGTAGCTAGCATTTATGAACAAGATCATTTACGCATGGAAAAATTTGAGGAAGCCTTACTGTTGCATCAGGCCTTAAAAGAGACCTATGGACAATTGGGCAAGTATATAGAAGTTCCCTTTTTAACGCCAGAAGAACGGGTAGAATTCATCCTAAAACACTGTGATGAAAAATGAACTGTCTCATTTATTGACCAAGCACTGGAAAACGGAACAATTTCGCCCCTTACAAGAAGCGGCCTGTTTAGCGGTACTCGACGCTAAAGACACCCTTGTGCTTTTTCCAACAGGAGGGGGAAAATCGCTCTGCTACCAGTTGCCATCTTTACTTTTTAAGGGCCCCACATTGGTCATTTCGCCCTTGATTTCACTCATGCAAGATCAAGTCAATCAAGCCAATAAAAAGGGTATTAAAAGCATGATGTTCGATGCTTCACAAAACATCCAGAAGCAACTTGACAATGCGGCCTTTGGTCATTACAAGCTCTTGTATTGTTCCCCAGAGAAAATACAAAATACAGACTTTACCCAGCGTCTCAAGACACTAAATATTCAATGCATCGCTGTAGATGAAGCCCATTGTATTTCTCAATGGGGAAACGATTTTCGACCTGCTTATCGCAAAATAGGTGCCCTAAGGGAAAAGCTGCAAAATGTTCCTATCATTGCCCTTACAGCGAGTGCGACTCCAGCCGTTTTGAAGGATATACAATCTGAGCTAAGACTAGAGCAGGCCCAAATTTATAGACGTTCCTTCGAACGAAAAAACATTCGCATTGAAGTGAAAAAAACAGAAGATAAACGTGGCCATCTTCTGCGCGAACTCAAAAATCATCGTAAACCAACCATTATTTATTGCAGCAGTAGAAAAGAAACCGAAAATCTTGCGGCATTTTTAAACCAAAAGCAATTTCCCGCCCTTTATTTTCATGGGGGCCTTTCGCAAAAAGAAAAGGAAAAACGCCTATTGAATTGGCAAGAGGAAAAAACACTTATTGTGGTCGCAACCAATGCCTTTGGGATGGGAATTGACAAAGACAATGTCGGTTTGGTGGTTCACCTGAACCTCCCAGCAAGTATTGAGCACTATTATCAAGAAATTGGTCGGGCTGGACGAAACGAACAAGCGGCAAAAGCACTCCTCTTATATGGCCCTGCCGACCAACATCGTGCTGAGGAACAGTACCTCAACAGTCATCCCAACAGTGCCTTTATCGAAAAATGTTATAAACACCTTTGCAATTACCTAAATATTGGGGTTGGTGAAGGCTTTGAACAAGAGTGGTCTTTTGAATTTTCGGCCTTTTGCAACACCTATAAACTCCCAGCACGAAAAGTAGATCATTGCCTTACCTTATTGGATCAATACAGTATTTTTCGTCGTCTGAATAGTCATAAGCAATGGGCCATCTGTCAGTTTTTGTGTTCCTACACGGTTTTTAAAAGAGAATTGGAACACAGTACAAAAACCAAAACCACCGTACTGCAAAGTATAGGCCGTCAATATCCTGGCATTTTTGATCAAGAAATCCGCCTCGATTTAGATGAGATTAGTCGACGTACGCGTTTGCCATTCTCCACAGTCATGGCGGTGTTAACTTCCTGTAAAAAACAGAATCTTATTGAATTTCGCTACGCACAAAACGACCTTAAGCTTCAAGGATTGACCTCAAGAGAAAACCACTATACCTTGGCGACTCTTTTAAAGCACTCCCGTGTGCTGTTCAACACAAAAAAAGAGAAAGTAAACGCCATGGTGGCCTTTGCCCAGTCCGAAAAGACATGTAAACAGAAAAGCTTGCTGGCCTATTTTGGTGAAGACAAAAAAGAAGACTGCACCCTTTGCAGTGCCTCCTCTTGTGAACAGTCTACCAGTCCTAATGGCCTTGAAGACGTGGCCCAAAAAATTTTAGCCTTAATTGAGCAACAGCCTTTCCCGACTCACCAGCTTAAATTATCTTTGTCAGACTATCCAGTAAGTGTAATTGCTGCCGCCCTCAATTGGCTGGAAGAACACGGAAAAATTGGTAAAAATGAATTAGAAGAAATCATCAGACTATGAGTTTAAATGTTGTCTTTATGGGAACACCCGATTTTGCCGTTACTGCATTGCACGAACTTGTGGCCTCAGAACATACTGTTCTGGGGGTTGTTACAGCAAGCGATAAACCTGCTGGAAGAGGCAAACGTTTACGCGAATCGGCGGTAAAAAAATATGCCATTGAAAAAGGCCTTCCGCTTTTTCAACCCGAACAACTTCAATCAGAATCATTTATCAAAACGCTTAAAACGCTAAAAGCCGATGTCTTTGTCGTGGTTGCCTTTAGAATGCTTCCCAAAATTGTTTGGTCTATTCCGCCGAAAGGCACGTTCAATTTACACGCCTCGCTGCTTCCAAACTATCGTGGAGCTGCCCCAATCAATTGGGCTATTATTAAGGGAGAAAAGCTTTCTGGCGTTACTACATTTATGATTGATCAGGCCATAGATACTGGACAGATCATTTTACAAGAAGCCCTTCCTCTAGAGAAAGATGAAACCGCAGGCAGTTTACACGATAAGTTGGCTCTACTTGGGGGGCAACTCATTTTAAAAACTCTTTCAGCCATTGAAGCGGGTATAAGCACACGCCCGCAGCGTCTTAGTGGTAATGAACACATGGCCCCTAAACTCAATAAAGACAACACCCGCATTGATTGGACCCTTCCCCTGAATGAAATTGAAGCCCTTATTCGGGGTTTATCGCCCTACCCTTCGGCATGGACAGTGGTCGAAGAAATGGAAACGTCTTTTCCACTAAAAATATTTGCGGCCAAAAGTCTTGAGGAGCAACACTCTTATGCACCCAATCAAATTATTATAGACGAAAAGCGCATGAAAATTGCTCACCCTGAAGGATTTTTAGTCTGCGAAATCGTTCAAATCCCAAATAAACGCAAAATGGCGGTCGCCGATTTGCTCAATGGAAGGCCTTTTAACCCCTCAGCTACTGTTAAATAAGGCGTTTTATAAACAATAAGGCTGATTTATTAACAAAAAACAGAATTTTAGGGTGAAAACCCTTGGACTTCCCACAAACCCTATATATTTGTGTAAGTCAAAAATGTAAATTTAAATTTAATATTATGAACAAAACAGAATTAATCGATGCAATGGCTGCTGATGCAGGAATCTCTAAAGCCGCTGCAAAAAAAGCATTAGAATCATTTTTAGGTAACGTAGGTGGTGCACTTAAAGGTGGTGGAAGAGTGTCTCTCGTTGGATTTGGATCTTGGTCAGTATCTAAAAGATCTGCACGTGACGGAAGAAACCCACGTACGGGAGAAACAATCAAAATTGCTGCTAAAAACGTTGTAAAGTTCAAAGCTGGCGCTGAATTATCTGGAAAGGTTAACTAAAACCATCCTAAATGATTTATAAAATCTCCTTCGGGAGATTTTTTTTTACTTAAATTTAAGCATGACGACGCGATTACACCAGGGAGACCTTATTGTTGCAGACCCTTCCATCATTGGCGATGTTTCCTTTCATCGTTCGGTCATTGTTATCGCTGCAATTCACGATTCGAATCCCATGGGGTTTGTGATAAACAAGCCTTTCGAGTTTAGTCTTCCAGATGTGGTTCCAGAGGTCAGAAAAGATTTTCCCATTTTTTACGGTGGACCAGTCGATCCTGATGAACTCTTTTTTATTCATACGCACCAAAATATTTTTGAAAGAAGCACCCCCATCTGTGACGATTTCTTTCTTGGCGGTGAAATCAATACAGCGATTGAAAATATTCACAAGGGGGTCTTGACCCCTCAAAATTGTCGCTTCTTTCTGGGCTACAGCGGATGGAGCAAAGGACAATTAGAACAAGAAATCAAACAAAAACATTGGCTTATCCAAAAAAAAGCACCCACCAGGCAACTGTTTAAATTTTCGGTCAATAGCCTGTGGCGTGATGCCTTAAATGCACAAGGAGGTCATTATCGCCTATGGGCTAACTCGCCCGAAAACCCCTCGCACAATTAAGTTTGAGATAAAATAGATTCGCTCATTAGCTGCATAAGCGCTTGTGTTTTTTCCGAAGTAAATCGCTTTTTGCGGTACTGACCGATCGCATATATCCCTTTATGACCTTCTAAAACAAATAATTCTTCCGCCTTTTGGAGAGCGAAAGGAGAAATCTCACCTTCAGAGAGCTCCCAATCCGGTGAAGTTTCAATGCATTTCATCAGTGCCGAACGGTAAACATTTTTTTTGCACCCTTGAGAACTTGAGGGTGTGCTCACGGTAGTGCCGTTAATCAAAAAGATATTTCCACGTAAGGTTCCCACTAATTGTTTTTGTTCATTCAAAATAATGCCATCGCAAAAATCATTTTCATAAACAAAAGTCCAAGCCATACTTTCCCATTGATGGTGAACATTTTCAAGTGAGGAATAGAGCCCACTGGTCCAATAATGATCTTTATACAGGTCGATGGGTAAGCGGTCGTGTTTGAGCGAAAACTGATAGGTATTGGACAGGGTTTGAATCGAAAGGAGGGTTTTAGGAACAGGGGCTTGATAAGTTGGAACATTGGCCTTAAACACCCGAAAAATGACATCGCCATTGAAGGCCTCCTCCTCTTGAGCTTCCAACAATTGGTGAAGGCTCTCTTCGAGTTTCTCCATAGTAAAAGACAAGGGGATTTGCATGCGTAAAACTCGCATAGAAGCCATTAGGCGAAAATAGTGTTTTTCCCAAAAAATAATTTTACCCTGCTTAACCTTTAGTGTTTCAATTAAAGCGTCCTGAAATTTAAACACCGATAGGTAGGCCTCGGGAACTTCGCTTAAGGAAGAATAAAGTTGATCTTGAATATAATACATGGCTTATGAGGCCCCTAAAACTTGTTTAAGGCTGGCCACTAAATTTTCCCATAACATTTTAGCCTCTTCTAATTCGTCTTCCTCCGCAAAATCTGAAATGACTAAAGAGACGTCTTTGGTGATTTCATCTACAACAATTTTAAACTCAAAATAGTACTTTTCTTCGTCTTCCTCGTCATTGATCCAACGGTAACGCACTTTTTCGTTTGTTTTCTTTTGAAGTAAAACGGCATACTCTTCACTGTCATCCCATATAAATGTAAAATCTTCTCCACGTGAATTAACATTGTCTGCAAACCATTCGGACAAGCCCGAGGGAGTCGACAAATACTGAAAAAGAAGCTGTGGTGAAGCGTGAAAATCAATTTCTAATGAAAATGGAATTTTTGCTGACATATTGGTTTTAGTTAGGTTGTCAATATATTGAAAAATTAGAAACAACCTCAAACAATTTTGCTTTTTTTAGGGTACAAATAATCACGAATCTGTGCATTTTTTTTATATTTGCAACCGTTTAAATGGCGAGGTAGCTCAGCCGGTTAGAGCGTCGGATTCATAACCCGGAGGTCGGGAGTTCAAGTCTCCCTCTCGCTACAAAACGAAAAAGACTTTGCCTGGTGTAAAGTCTTTTTTGTTTTTATCAACGCTTGGGTCTACTCCTCTCCTTTGTGCTTAACTATCTCGAGAGCCCTTTGACGCCACAAATCATGAATTTTAACTGCTCGTTCACGCGATGACCCAGATTTTGCGATTTCCTGATGAAAAATCTCTAGAAAAATATCGCGGTGCTCAGGGTTATTTATCTGCGCAATCTCAAAAAGAGTGTCTAACGACATGATCTCGTTTTCAGCTTCAAAAACATTGTCCTTGTCTTGATTTCGATAGTTAATAAATGTGTTGATATTGGAAAACATATCATTCATATCTATATATTTTTCCA
>JBMZTS010000042.1:0-10946 GCA_049623905.1 Flavobacteriaceae bacterium | reverse complement strand
GCAGTTTGTCCTTGATTTTCAGCTTGTGCTTTATAAAGTTCTTCAGAGGCGTTTTTCCATGCCTCGTTGATTTTTTCGAGCGCAGGATCAATCACGGCCAAATCTTTTGTTTCAAAAGCTTTCTTGAGTTCCTCTAAAGCTTCTTCAATAGGCTTTTTCTTATCCTCAGATAACTTTTCACCAAATTCTTTCAGTTGACTTTCGGTTTGAAAAATCATTTGATCTGCCGCGTTGAGCTTATCGACCTGTTCTTTTGCTTTTTTATCTGCTTCGGCATTGGCTTCAGCTTCTTGCTTCATCTTTTCGATTTCTTCTTCTGTCAGTCCTGACGAAGCTTCTATTCGAATGTCTTGAGTCTTACCAGTGGCCTTGTCGGCTGCGGTCACTTTGATGATTCCATTGGCATCAATATCAAAGGTCACTTCAATCTGTGGTGTTCCTCTTGGGGCGGGTGGGATTCCGTCGAGGTGAAAACGTCCAATGGTTTTGTTGTCGGCTGCCATTGAGCGCTCGCCCTGTAAAACGTGAATTTCGACAGAGGGTTGGTTGTCGGCTGCCGTAGAGAAAACCTGTGATTTTTTGGTTGGAATCGTTGTGTTGGCATCTATCAACTTCGTCATGACGCTTCCCATGGTTTCAATACCAAGTGAGAGTGGAGTAACATCGAGTAAAAGAACGTCTTTTACATCGCCAGTCAATACTCCTCCTTGGATGGCCGCACCAATTGCTACGACTTCGTCAGGATTAACTCCTTTGGAAGGTTTTTTCCCGAAAAACTTTTCAACTTCTTCTTGGATAATAGGAATTCGAGTAGATCCACCAACTAAAATAATTTCATCGACTTCAGAGGTCGATAAGCCTGCGTCGTCTAGGGCTTTTTTAACTGGAGCCATTGAGCGTTTAACTAAATCATCGGCCAGTTGCTCAAACTTAGAACGTGTCAAGGTTGTAACTAAGTGCTTTGGTCCTGCCGCTGTGGCGGTTACATAAGGCAAATTGATTTCGGTTTGAGTCGATGAGGAAAGTTCTATCTTGGCTTTTTCAGCGGCTTCTTTAAGCCGTTGAAGCGCCATGGGGTCTTCCCGAAGATCCATCCCTTCATCTTTTTTGAATTGATCGGCTAACCAATCAATAATCACTTGGTCGAAATCATCGCCACCTAAATGGGTGTCTCCATTGGTTGATAATACTTCAAAGACACCATCACCCAATTCTAAAATTGAAATATCGAATGTACCTCCTCCTAGGTCATAAACGGCGATCTTGCGATCGGCGCCGCCTTTGTCTAGGCCATAAGCTAGGGCAGCAGCTGTCGGTTCATTGATAATACGTTGCACTTTCAAGCCTGCGATTTCACCCGCTTCTTTAGTGGCTTGACGTTGTGCATCATTAAAATAGGCTGGGACAGTAACCACGGCTTCACTCACATCCTGGCCAAGATAGTCTTCAGCCGTTTTCTTCATTTTTTGAAGAATCATCGCCGATAATTCTTGAGGGGTGTAAAGACGACCATCGATATCAACACGTGGGGTATCGTTATCACCTTTAACCACTTTGTAAGCCACCGTGGAGGCTTCTTTTGAAGATTCCGTGAACTTATTCCCCATAAATCGTTTAATTGAGGCGATGGTTTTTGTTGGGTTAGTTACTGCTTGACGTTTTGCAGGATCACCTACTTTGATTTCTCCGCCTTCCACGAAAGCGATGACAGATGGCGTGGTGCGTTTGCCTTCGGCATTTGGAATAACGACAGGCTCGTTACCTTCCATAACTGAAACACATGAGTTGGTTGTTCCTAAATCAATACCAATTATTTTGCTCATTTTAAGAATTTTAATTTACCTGTGTGTTTCAAGCATTATGCCATGCACAAAATTATGACAGCCTGTCATGATTAAAGAGACAGTTTGTGTAATTATTTAAAAAAAATGTGGTCAATATGATAAAAAAAGTACATTTGACAAATTAAATAAAGCATATGTCTACCGCAAAAAAAGGCTATCAACGCATCACCACCAACACGTTGATAGAAATGAAGAAAGATGGGGAAAAAATCGCCATGCTAACCTCTTATGACTATACGTTTGCTGGCTTAGTCGATTCAGCTGGAATTGATGTCATTTTGGTGGGTGACTCGGCCTCCAACGTTATTGCAGGTCATGAAACTACACTACCCATCACTTTAGACCAAATGATTTATCACGCCAGTTCAGTGGTAAGAGCGGCCAAAAGAGCTTTGGTGGTGGTAGATTTACCCTTTGGAACTTATCAGGCCGATTCTAAAGAAGCGCTCAAGTCGGCGATTCGTATCATGAAAGAATCTGGAGCCCATGCCGTAAAACTCGAAGGAGGATTCCAAGAAAAACAATCGATTGAACGAATACTCCAAACAGGAATACCCGTTATGGGACACTTGGGTCTTACACCACAATCGATCTACAAATTTGGCACCTATACTGTGCGGGCAAAAGAAGAGGCTGAAGCCGAGCAACTCATGGAGGATGCAAAAATGCTTGAAAAACTGGGTTGTTTTGCCCTTGTTCTTGAAAAGATTCCAGCGCGTTTAGCGCAAAAAGTAGCCGCCTCGATTAGCATTCCTGTGATTGGTATTGGGGCCGGAAATGCTGTTGACGGACAAGTATTGGTTTTACACGATATGCTTGGAATGAGTAAAGAATTTTCACCCCGTTTTTTACGCCGTTATGCCGATCTTCACACCAGTGTAATTGAGGCAGTATCCCATTACACCACGGATGTAAAGTCTGGAGATTTTCCAAATGAAAAAGAACAATACTAGACCACTAAGCACTTCAGACATCATCTATGAAGACAATCATTTATTGGTGATCAATAAAGCGCCAGGCCTTTTGGTACAGGGAGATAAAACAGGTGATATTCCCTTATTAGAATTGGCAAAATCGTATATAAAAATTAAATACAATAAACCCGGAGAGGTTTTTTTAGGATTAGTGCATCGTCTCGATCGACCCACTAGTGGGGTTATTGTTTTTGCACGAACCTCAAAAGCATTAGCCCGACTAAATCAGCAGTTCAAATCGCGGGAGACCAAAAAAATATACTGGGCCATTGTCGAGGGTAAAGACTTGCCCAAGGAACAAGAACTGTCGCATTGGTTAAAACGCAATGCTAAGCAGAATAAATCTTACGCATATCCAAAACAAGTTTCAGAGAGCAAAGAGGCCAAACTTTACTTTAAAGTCCGGCAACATCTGAAGCATTACAGCTTATTAGAAGTTGATTTGTTGACCGGTCGCCATCATCAAATTCGCGCACAACTCAATGCCATTGGATTAAGCATTAAAGGAGATTTAAAATATGGTGCCGCCAGAAGCAATCCCAATGGGAGTATTCACTTACATGCTCGTACCTTAAGCCTCACCCACCCGGTCAAAAATGAAGTCATGCAGTTTGTCGCATCACCGCCTAAAGATGCGATATGGGATGCTTGCGTTGACGATAGCTATTGATCGCCTTTTCTTGAATAATTTTCGCAATTGGTTTGTTGTAAATCTTACTCTCCAACCACGACAACACATCGAGGTATAAGAAGGCCCGACGCTCATAAGGATCGTCTTCATAGGGTTTCAATTCCTTATGAAGCTTTTTGAAGTTTTCTTTTAACTCGTGAGGGTAAATATTGCCCAGAGTACGAATAAAGGTGATCATTGACTTTTGAACCTCATGCAAATCATCCATTTTTAAGAGGAATTTATAGGTGTCACGAATATGGCGGTCGATATGAAAATCGTAACCCGCTTCATAGTGGGCAACTAAATTTAAAACGCGTGTGAAGCACAGAAGGTCTTCGCGCATTTTTAAATCTTTATTATTCACGATTTGGTTTAGATAGACAATCGCCTCTTCATATTGTTCACAGCCAAAGTAAAGACAAGCCAATTTATAATACAACATCATCACATGATGTGGATCGATTTGGTTTTTAAACCGTTCGATATTGTGTAAAATTTTCGGAATAATGACCAGCCCTTCTTTAAATTTTCCCTCTAAAAAGTACAAATTGAGTTGATTGTTGGACGAATACAAAAAGCTCAGGGCCCCTAAATTATCATTTTTTGGAAAGTCTTTTGAGTTCACAATACCTTCCATTTTCTTCAAAACTTGTTTAAACTTTTTGGGGTACTTAATTAGCACTAAAGCTTCAAGCAAGAAATTATTGGCTTTTAAATAAAAAACAGGATGTGAATAAATCATTAACGGATAGTGATCGAACAGCTCCACCCAACGGGTAGCAAATTTAAAACTCGACAAAAAATCTTGTGTCAATAGACTATACCACACATGCGCTTTACAGTACCACAAGCGTTCTCTAAACCCCATTTGTTCATAATCTACATTGGGCAAGCGTTCAAAAAAGAATTTGGTTATGTTGCGGAATTCTTCATCGCTCTTGGCATAACCTGTTTTTGTCAAGCGCTCATAGAGCTGCAACGACAAGTTGGATAACTGACTACACAATTCATTTTGATCGCTCAAGACAGAGGCATCTCTGATCAGTTGTTCAGTACGGTTGCTCATACTGCGGGTGATATATTGTGACTCAATCACCTTTTCCAATTCTACGATTTCAAAAGCCGTATATTTTTCTTCAAAGCGGGTCGCTATTGACTTGGCTTTATCCAAAATTTTTAAACTTTGCTTGTATAGTCCTTTTTGGTAAAGCACGGTCGCAAAATCTAGTTGCTCTCTAATTTGGATGCGTGTATTCTTAATGGACGGATTCATCCTAAGACTCACCAAAATTTGACGATATAAGTGGGCTTTTAGATTGGAAAGTTGTTGCTTTGTGACAAAGTTTTTTTTGAGAATTTCTTTTTCGTTATAGTGCGAAGAACGATCAAGAAAATTGAAAAGATGGAGGAATTTTGCGTTTTGATTGGCTTCAACACGACCCGCATATAATTTAAATTGTCTCTTCTCTGATTTTGAGAGAGATTTGATCAAAATAAATAAGTTTTCTTTTTGGTCGGTAGTCATAGGGTAGATAATACGTCTAAAATAATGATTTTTAAATCTTTATACTTTTTTGATTTTCTTTGAAAATCGTAATAAAATTAACACAAAAATAGCATAGTTCTAACAATATATAGTATTTTCGTTAAAGCAAATTACAGTCGTCCCCATGGGTAAAGAAAAAGTTCAAATATTTGATACAACATTGCGCGACGGTGAGCAGGTTCCTGGTTGTAAACTTGACACCAAAAACAAGCTAATCATAGCCAAACACCTTGATGTACTTGGTGTTGATGTCATAGAAGCAGGTTTTCCTATCTCAAGTCCAGGCGACTTTCATTCGGTAGAAGAAATTGCAAAACTTGTCAACAACGCCACCGTTTGTGGGCTAACCCGTGCGGTCAAAAAAGATATTGAGGTGGCCGCCGATGCGTTAAAACACGCCAAGCGTCCGAGAATCCATACAGGCATCGGCACCTCTGACTCTCACATTCAGCATAAATTTAATTCCAGCCGAGAGCAAATCATTGAACGTGCCGTGGCCGCTGTCAGTTACGCCAAAACATTTGTTGAAGATGTTGAATTTTATGCCGAAGATGCAGGCCGAACAGACAACGAATTTCTAGCGCGTGTTTGTGAGGCTGTTGTCAAAGCTGGAGCCACTGTCCTCAACATTCCTGATACTACAGGATATTGTTTACCTGAAGAATATGGTGCCAAGATTAAATATCTCAAGGAAAATGTCCAAGGGATTGACAAAGCCATCTTGTCCTGCCACTGTCATAATGATCTAGGGTTGGCTACAGCCAATTCTATTGCTGGGATTATGAATGGGGCGAGACAAATAGAGTGTACGATCAATGGCATTGGAGAACGCGCAGGCAATACTTCGCTGGAAGAGGTGGTCATGATTATGCGTCAACACCCTACACTAGAACTCGACACAAGCATCAACTCAAAACTTTTGTACCCAACAAGCCAACTGGTTTCTGAAAGTATGGGCATGTTGGTGCAGCCCAATAAAGCAGTGGTCGGAGCCAACGCATTTGCCCACAGTTCTGGTATTCACCAAGACGGGGTCATAAAAAACAGAGAAACTTACGAAATCATCAACCCACACGATGTTGGAGTCACAGAGTCGGCTATTGTTTTAACAGCCCGAAGTGGTCGGGCAGCACTAGCTTACAGAGCCAAAAATGTCGGTTTCGAATTAGATAAATTACAATTGGATAAAGTCTACCAAGAGTTTTTAAAACTGGCAGACAAACAAAAAGAAATAAATGACGATGATATCCCCAAAATCGTCGAAGCAGCTAATATATAATTTTAGTATTCCTTCAAAATGAAGAAAACACTTTTTGACAAAGTTTGGGATTCGCATGTGGTTGAACAGGTAGAAGACGGCCCAGACATCTTGTTTATTGATCGTCATATGGTTCATGAAGTAACGAGTCCTGTGGCTTTTTTAGGTTTAAAAAACCGCGACATTCCTGTATTGTATCCTGAACGCACCTTTGCGACAGCCGATCACAACACCCCCACGATTAATCAACATTTACCCGTAGAGGATCCGCTCTCGGCCAATCAACTCAAGGCCTTAGAAGAAAATGCCACCAAACATGGTATTTCCTATTGGGGACTTGGTCATGAAAAAAATGGGATTGTTCATGTCGTCGGACCAGAGTATGGAATAACACAACCTGGGGCAACCATTGTCTGTGGAGATTCTCATACGTCAACACATGGGGCCTTTGGGGCCATTGCTTTTGGCATTGGTACCTCGGAGGTAGAAATGGTGCTTTCAACCCAATGCATCATGCAGCCCAAACCCAAAAGCATGCGGATCAACATCAACGGTGCATTGGGCGTGGGCGTTACCCCTAAAGACGTTGCCTTATACATTATATCGCGTTTGACCACCTCTGGTGCTACGGGTTATTTTGTGGAATATGCCGGCGACGTTTTTTCAAACATGAGTATGGAAGGGCGAATGACCGTGTGTAACCTTTCGATTGAAATGGGTGCTCGCGGAGGCATGATTGCTCCTGACCAAAAAACCTTTGACTACATCCAAGGGCGTGAATTCACTCCCAAAGGCAAGGCATGGGACAAAGCCATGGCATACTGGGAAACACTGTACACCGATAAAGCAGCCCATTTCGACAAAGAATATCATTTTGATGCAGCAGAGATTGAGCCCATGATTACCTATGGTACCAACCCAGGAATGGGGATGGGAATCACCAACGGTATTCCTAGCTCGGATACAATTGAAGGTGGAGAAGCCACCTACAAAAAATCGCTCTCCTATATGGGTTACAACGAAGGAGAAGACATGCTTGGCAAACCCATCGATTTTGTGTTTTTGGGCAGTTGTACCAACGGCCGTATCGAAGACTTTCGTGCGTTTACACAGATCATTAAAGGGCGAAAAAAAGCAGAAAATGTCACGGCTTGGCTTGTTCCAGGATCGCATAAGGTACTCAATGCCATCAAAGAAGAAGGGCTATTAGATGAACTTCACCAAGCTGGTTTTGAATTGAGAGAACCCGGTTGTTCGGCCTGTTTGGCCATGAATGATGACAAAATTCCGGCTGGAAAATATGCAGTAAGCACCTCCAACCGCAACTTTGAAGGGCGTCAAGGCCCAGGGTCAAGAACCCTTTTAGCCAGTCCTATAGTCGCCGCCGCTGCTGCGGTTACAGGCAAAGTAACCGATCCAAGAAACTTACTCTAACACCCATGGCATACGATAAATTTAATGTGCTAACAAGCACCGCCGTTCCCCTCCCTATTGAAAATGTGGATACCGATCAAATTATCCCCGCGCGCTTTTTAAAAGCCACCGAGCGCAAAGGCTTTGGGGATAACCTCTTTCGCGATTGGCGTTATAATCAAGATAACAGTCCAAAAAATGATTTTGTGTTAAACGACACCACCTATAGTGGTAAAATTTTAGTTGGTGGTAAAAACTTTGGTTCAGGATCTTCACGTGAACATGCTGCTTGGGCGGTCTATGACTATGGCTTTCGCTGTGTTGTCTCAAGCTTTTTTGCCGATATTTTTAAAAACAACTGTTTGAATATTGGTGTTTTACCGGTGCAAGTGTCGCCAGAATTTTTAACCACTATATTCACTGCTATTGACCATGATCCCAAAACCAATATCATTGTTGACTTGCCAAGTCAAAGCATACGCCTAGGCAACAACGGTCCCGCGGAATCTTTTGCGATCAACAGCTACAAAAAAGAGAATATGATGAACGGCTTCGACGACATCGATTATCTGCTCAACATCAAAAATGACATCTGCGCTTTCGCTGAAAAAACCCCTCTATAAACAACTATTTTGACCGCCAAAAAACAGCGTTTGATCGAAATAATGGATACCACCCTTAGGGATGGAGAACAAACCTCTGGGGTATCATTTTCAGCGCTTGAAAAATTAACTGTGGCCAAATTGCTACTGGAAGAGCTTAAAGTCGATAGGATAGAAATCGCCTCTGCTCGGGTGTCTGAAGGCGAGTTTGAAGCGGTTAAAAAAATTACCGCTTGGGCAAAAGAGGTCAATTGTTTGGAAAAGGTTGAAATTTTGACCTTTGTAGACAAAGGGGTGTCGCTAGGTTGGATGGAAGAGGCTGGAGCAAAAGTTCAAAATCTCTTGACTAAAGGATCCTTAAACCACCTTACCCATCAACTCAAACAAAACCCATCGGAGCATTTTGCGCAAATCGCGGAAATCATTGCCCAAGCAGAGCGTAAAACTATACAGACCAATGTCTATTTGGAAGATTGGAGTAATGGAATGCGCACTTCACCCGATTATGTCTATGCCTATTTGGATTTTTTAAGCACACAGCCCATCAAGAGGGTCTTGCTGCCCGACACCCTAGGCGTCCTTACCCCTACCGAGACAAATCAGTATTTAAGAGCCATTATTACGCGCTATCCCGATCTTCATTTTGATTTTCATGGGCACAATGACTATGATTTGGGCGTAAGCAATGCCATGGAGGCCGTGAAAGCGGGCGTACACGGATTGCATTTAACCGTTAATGGAATGGGCGAACGCGCAGGCAATGCGCCCCTAGCCTCTGTCATTGCGGTAATCAATGATTTTATTCCAGAAGTCACCACCAATCTGAAAGAAAAGGCTTTGTATCAGGTTAGCCAGTTGGTCGCTACTTTTACCGGCTTTCGCATTCCAGCCAATAAACCCATAGTGGGGGCCAATGTATTTACTCAAACCGCGGGAATTCATGCCGACGGAGATTCGAAAAAAAATCTTTATTTCAATGACTTGTTACCCGAGCGCTTTGGCCGTAAACGATCCTATGCCTTGGGGAAAACATCAGGAAAAGCCAATATCGTCAAAAATCTTCAAGAACTGGGATTGACCTTAAATGAGGAGGAATTAAAACTTGTGACACAGCGAATCATCGCACTAGGGGATAAAAAACAAAAAGTAACGGCTTATGATTTGCCCTATATCATCTCGGATGTCTTAGACAGTAAATCTCTTAATCGGAATGTCATCATCAAGTCCTATGTCCTTACGCATGCCAAAGGCTTGCAACCCTCTACCACCGTTGCCATTGAACTAGAAGGAGAATTGATCGAAGAAAATGCTTCTGGAGATGGGCAATACGACGCCTTTTTAAATGCCGTTCGCAAGATTTATAAAAAGAAAAAAAGACAACTTCCCCAGTTGATCGATTATGCCGTACATATCCCCCCTGGAAGTCATTCGGATGCCTTGTGTGAAACCACGATTACGTGGCTCAAAGGCGAACAAGAATTTATTACGCGAGGCTTAGATTCTGACCAAACCGTATCGGCCATTAAAGCCACTGAAAAAATGTTAAATAGTACATCACTACAATTATGAAAATGAATATCGCCCTTTTGGCTGGAGACGGAATAGGTCCAGAAGTCATCGAACAAGCTGTGAAAGTAAGCAATGCTATTGCCCAAAAATTTAATCATCAAATCAATTGGACCCCTGCCCTAACAGGTGCAGCGGCCATCGACGCCGTAGGTGACCCCTACCCCGATGAAACCCATGCGATTTGTGCGGCCGCCGACGCCGTTCTTTTTGGTGCTATCGGCTTACCACGCTTTGATAACGACCCCTCGGCTAAAGTTCGTCCAGAACAGGGCTTGTTGCGGATGCGAAAAAAATTAGGGCTTTTTGCCAATGTGCGCCCAACCTTTACCTTTCCGTCACTCCTAGACAAGTCGCCTTTAAAACAAGAGCGTATTGAAGGCACTGATTTGGTCTTTTTACGCGAATTAACCGGAGGAATTTACTTTGGCGAACGCGGACGCAAAGACGACGGCAATACTGCTTTTGACACCTGTACTTATACCCGTGATGAAATCGTACGCTTGGCCAAAAAAGGCTTTGAATTGGCCATGACACGCAGTAAAAAACTGTGTTGTGTCGATAAGGCCAATGTCTTAGAAAGTTCGCGTTTGTGGCGTGAAACCGTGCAAAGTATGGAAAAAGACTACCCCGAGGTAGAGGTCTCCTATGAACTGGTCGATGCTGTTGCCATGCGCTTGGTGCAATGGCCCAATAGCTATGATGTCTTAATTACCGAAAATTTATTTGGCGATATTTTAACCGATGAAGCCTCGGTCATCTCTGGCTCAATGGGCCTAATGCCTTCGGCCTCGGTAGGAAGTGAAAACGCCTTGTATGAACCCATCCACGGCTCCTTTCCTCAAGCCACAGGCCTGGATATTGCCAACCCTTTGGCCACCATTCTCTCTGCTGCCATGCTTTTTGAAATGTCGTTTGGTCTGACCGAAGAAGGCGCTTTGATCCGCAAGGTGGTCGATCAATCGTTGGCTGAAGGAATAGTGACCGAAGACTTGGCCAATGGCGGAAAAGCCTATAAAACCTCTGAAGTGGGTGCTTACTTGGTAGATTTGATCGCCACAGCCTAAGCA
>JBMZTS010000041.1:0-10990 GCA_049623905.1 Flavobacteriaceae bacterium | reverse complement strand
GAACACGAACAGCATTAGAGCCTATATCAATGGCAGCATAGCGTTCTATCTTCATTCCTTTAATTTAGCTTTAAAATAAGCGTAAGTTTCCCATTGTGACCGTATGGATTTCCCTTTTATTTCAACAAATTTATTTTGTTCTTTGGTATTGACCAAACGGGCTTTAACATTGTCTTGCCAACTGATCATAAAAGTATCTAGCAATTGTTGTTGTAAACTCTCGTCATAAATAGGACAAGCCACTTCCACCCGATTATCAATATTACGTGTCATGAGGTCTGCAGAAGAAATATACATCTTAGGATCACCAGCATTGTCGAAAATATAAATCCGTGGATGCTCTAAAAATTTATCCACAATACTGATCACACGAATGTTTTCACTCATTCCGTTTACCCCTGGAATAAGGCAACATATTCCCCTTACAATCATATCGACTTCTACGCCGGCTCGACTGGCTTGATAAAGTTTACTGATCATCCTATAATTTGTGATATTATTGAGCTTTAAACGGATACGTGCAGGCTTACCCATTCGCTTGTTTTCAATTTCTTGGTCGATCAAACGCATCAATGCCGAAGAAGTGTAATGAGGAGAAACTATAAGGTGCTTGTATTTTTTGATTTTATAATTGACTTCTAAAAAACTAAACACTTTTAAGACATCTTTCAAAATCTTTTGATGAGAGGTAAACAAGGTATAGTCGGTATATACTCGGGCCGTTGATTCGTTAAAGTTTCCTGTACTGATAAATCCATAACGCTTCAGTTTTTTTCCTTCTAAGCGTTCTATGACACAAATTTTGGTGTGTACTTTTAGGCCTGGAACCCCAAAAATGAGTTGTACGCCAGCGGCTTCTAATTTTTCGGCCACTTGGATATTATTTTCTTCATCGAAGCGCGCTTGCAGCTCGATTTGTACCAAAACTGTCTTGCCATTTTTTGCCGCATTGATTAGCGAGCTGGCAACTTGAGATAATCGTGCCAGTCGATAAATGGTGATTTTGATCGTCTTGACTTTAGGATCGAGGGCGGCTTCACGTAAAAATTTGATCACATAGGCGAAGGTGTGGTAAGGAGTATAGATCAAATAATCTTTTTTGGCCACCGCTTCGAGTATGTTCTGCTCGAGAGACAACTCGTGTAAGGGTAAGGGTGGGAAAGCAGGATACAACAGTTCTTTTCTGTTTAAACTCGGGAAGTTCATATAATCCCGACGCAAATGGTAACGCCCCCCAGGAATAAGACTATTCTTTGACGCTACACCCAATTTGCGCATCACTACTTCAAGGGTCTTCGGGTCGATTGTTTTATCATGAACCAAACGAACTGGATCTCCAACCAGGCGATCTTTAACACTATCAATGATTTTTTCCACATAACTCTTTCCTACATCTTCTTCAATATCCAGCTCTGCATCACGAGTGATTTTAACCATATGACCTTCAATATGAGTGTAATTAAACATGCTGAAAATTAAATGAAAATGGTAACGAATTAAATCATCTAACATCATCAAGCATTGTTTTTTGCCCTCTGCAGGAAGTACGACAAAACGATCGACTTCTTTTGGCAACTCAATAAAGGCATAAAGTTGGTTCTCTTGCGTTTGCGAAACGGCTGGGGGTAATTCAATTTTAATGGCTAAAAAAGCCTTGTTATCTGAGAAATCTTGCTCCTCTTCTTTTAAAATCACAGTAACCAAGGCAGGGCTAACCTTCTCTAAAAAATAATGGGTCAAAAATTCAGCTTGTTCAGGCGATACTTCGTCTTCATGAAGAAAATGTATCCCCTCGGCTTCAAGTTGTGTTTCAATTTCTGCTAATGTTCTAGCGCTTTCCTGTTGCTGCTCAATAACGACATTGGTAATAGCATCTAACAATTCGGTAGCCGCCACACCACCTAGGACTTTTTTTCCTGTTTTATCCGATTGAGCAATGCGTTTGACAGTGGCAAAACGCACTTGAAAAAATTCATCGAGATTATTCGAAAAAATCCCCAAAAACCGCAATCGCTCAATAAGAGGAACACTCGGATCACTAGCCTCCTGCAATACTCGGGCATTAAAATCGAGCCAACTCAATTCGCGATTGATGAATTTATCTTGTTTCATGACTTCTTTAATGCTTCTTTTTTTGACCCTAAGGTCGCTTTCCCTTTTGTAACCTCCTTCCAAGTGGTTTGTGAAAAGTTCAGATGAATCCAATCGGCAGTTTTCAGTTCAGGAACAACAGTTGCCGAAAAATAGTCGGCCGCAAGAGAAAAAGCGGGATTGTGCCCTACAAAAATCACTTTTCTCATGGTATCATCTAATGCTTTCACTTCAGAAATTACCGCCTTGGCATTAAAGGTGTATAAGTTGTGATTCACAAAAAAATTAAGCAGTTTAAATTCTATTTCATGGGCCAAAATAGTCGCCGTATGAAGGGCGCGTATGGCCGAGCTGGTGTAGATGGCATCAAAAGATTTAAACCGCGCTTCCCAATGATGTGCAACACACGTAATAGCATTTATACCTTTGGGAGCCAATGGGCGATTCCGATCCTCGACTGGCCACTCCCAAGCCGATTTGGCATGACGCAAAAACAACAGTTCTTTCATTTAGGGTGCTAAGCGTTGGGCCTCCCATTTGTGAGAAGACATTTGTGTAAATTGTAAGCGATCGTGTAAACGATTAGGACGTCCTTGCCAAAATTCTATACTTATGGGTTGTACAGAATATCCACCCCAATGAGCAGGACGCTCAGGAGTTTTGTTTTGATATTCTTTTTCCAAGGCCGCAAGACGGGCGGTGAGCAACTCGCGGTTGGCAATGGTGGTGCTTTGTTGAGAAATGATAGCTCCCAAGCGGCTGCCTTTTGGACGAGAAGCAAAATATGCATCTGAGACTTTATCAGATACCTTCTTGGCCGTTCCTTTGATGATGATTTGTCGTTCGAGGGCTGGCCAGAAAAAACTGATCCCTACCTTCGGATGAGCAGCAATCGCACGCCCTTTATCACTCGCATAATTGGTATAAAAAATCAAGCCTTTTTCACTGTAC
Organism: Flavobacteriaceae bacterium; assembly: GCA_049623905.1. Classification (GTDB taxonomy): domain Bacteria; phylum Bacteroidota; class Bacteroidia; order Flavobacteriales; family Flavobacteriaceae; genus Arcticimaribacter. Next base: position 7,948 of record JBMZTS010000041.1, on the reverse strand, counting down.
TGTTTGAGCAAAACCACTCGGGCTTTAGGAAAACCATCTTCTCCCATGGTTACAATAGACATGGCATTGGCCTCTTCTATGGCAGGATGAGCCTGAGCTTCTTCCAACCATTGCGTGAAAAGCACCCATGGTGATACACTTTTTAGATCATCGGAAAGAATCCCCTTTTCATATGATTTTCGCCAATGTCCCATCTCTTTATGCTGCTCCATGCCGCAAGGTACAACAACCGTAAAAGAGAGGAAAATTTTGCCTTAACTATTCTTTTAATCCCGGATAGAGTGACTACACCGAATCTTTACCCAGTGTAAATTGTTTGCCATCTTCGGCTAAATGAACATTTTTAAAATGACGTTGCGCTTGGGTGACAAAAGCCTCTAGATGAGGATAGCGAGAAGAAAAATGACCTAAAATCAATTGCTCTACTCCGGCAGCGGCGGCAATTTTAGCAGCTTCTGCGGCAGTGCTGTGCTTTGTTTTTTCGGCCAAGTCTTGATGACTATCTAAAAAAGTGGACTCATGGTAAAGACATGTGACCCCTTGAAGTAAAGGGGCTATATCAGGCTTAAAAGCTGTATCACTACAAAAAGCGTAGGATTTGGGCGGATCTGGATCGTAAGTTAATACAGTATTAGCAACCCGACTCCCGTCGTGTAAAACGATATCCTTTCCCCGTTTAAGGTTTTCCATATCGGCAATGTCGACTGCGTGCGTGGTCAGTGCCGTTTTGTTGATTTTTCGCGGCCCCATTTTTTCGCGAAACAAATACCCATTGGTATATACGCGATGATCGAGTGGAAGCGTCTCTACAGTAAATTTATCGTGATCTAAAATCAATTCTGAAGCATTACTTTCTTGCTCGTGAAAAAAAAGCGGATAATTTGTCCATGAATTGGCAAGTTTCAGTTGTAGGGTAATGATTTCTTTAATGCCTTTGGGACCATAAATGTGTAAATCTGCCGTTCGTCCCAAAAGACGAAATGTACTGATCAGACCAATTAGACCATAAAAATGGTCACCGTGGAGGTGAGAAATAAAAATGTGCTGAATACGCGCAAATTTCACGCCCAATTTGCGGAGCTGGATCTGTGTCCCTTCTCCACAATCTATAAGAATCAATTGCCCTTTAATGTCTAAAACTTGCGCTGTCGTTTGGGCATTTTTACGAGGTGTCGCGGCATTACAGCCCAGAATAGTGAGCTGCATATTAAAATCCTAAATCGCGTTCAATCCGTTCCAATTCAATCAAATCTTTGGCTTCGCCAAGTGTAGGGACAACAACACAATGATCGGGAAATAGGCCAAGCTGATTGGTGTCTACGATCAACACACGTGAAAAGGAAGGCGTCGTCAGGGCCTCAATGAGCTCTGTATATTGAGAAACAAAAGAAGTGTCGAGGGGTTGGTTTGAAGCATCAAAAATGAGGTCCTGTTCAATTTGAACCGCTATAGCACTGGCTTTAAAATCAACGGCTAAAGTGCAGGTCATTATTGGGTGATTGTTAACATCCATTAGGCTTGGGGTTTTATAAGTTTAGACGCTAAAAGATAAATCACAGCCATTCGTATCGCAACTCCATTTTCAACTTGATCTAGGATGATGGCGTGCTTAGAGTCAGCAACATCAGAGCTGATTTCTACCCCGCGGTTCATAGGGCCAGGATGCAAAATTATTATTTCCTTCCGAAGGCTATCCAATAACGGCAACGTTAAGCCATATAATTGCGTGTATTCACGAATAGAAGGAAAATAGCTTTTATCCATCCGTTCATTCTGTACCCGTAACATATTGGCAGCATCACACCACCGTAGGGCCTTTTTAAAGTTGGGCTCAACCGAAACCCCAAGGGTTTCAATATGTTTAGGAAGCAAACTCTTAGGGCCACACACCTTTACTTCTGCACCTAGCATGTTCAGTGCAAATATATTAGACAATGCCACGCGAGAATGAAGAATATCGCCTACGATAACAATACGTTTGCCCGCAACTTCACCAAATTTTTCACGAATGGAATAGGCATCTAGCAAGGCTTGGGTGGGGTGCTCATGGGTCCCATCTCCGGCATTGATTATGCAAGCGTCAACATTTTTTGATAAGAATTCTGCCGCACCCGGATTGGGGTGTCGCATGACCACCATATCGACTTTCATGGCCAATATATTGTTGACCGTATCGATGAGAGTTTCCCCCTTTTTAACCGAAGACTGGGCGGCTGAGAAATTTAGAATATCGGCACTGAGGCGTTTTTCGGCTAATTCAAAGGAAAGCTTGGTCCGTGTTGAGTTTTCAAAGAAAAGATTGGCAATGGTAACATCGCGAAGTGAAGGTACTTTTTTAATGGGACGGTTGATCACTTCTTTAAAGTGATCTGCTGTTTCAAAAATCAAATGTAGATCATCTTCTTTTAAATACTTAATCCCCAATAAATGGTCAACACTCAATTGTTTCATAAATGATCTTTCAGTAAAAATACAGCGTCTTTGTCATGGTCGCCCTTCCACTCGACTGTTACTTTGTCATTTTGAAGCGAATCGACTTGACGGCCGACATAATCGGGTTGTATGGGAAGATCGCGACTAAACCGACGATCAATAAATGTTAACAGTTCAATATGTCTGGGGCGTCCATAAGATTCGATAGCCGTGAGGGCCGCACGAATACTTCTTCCAGTGTAAAGCACATCGTCGATGAAAACAATGTCTTTATCTTCGATTTGAGCATCCATCTCGGTTGAGCTCGCCGTATGCGGTTTATCGGTTCGTCTAAAATCATCTCTAAAGAAGGTGATGTCGAGGCGGCCAACTTGTAAATTTTGAATGCCATAGTTGTTTTGAAGTAAAGTGACTAGGCGATCGAGGACTTTAACTCCACGTGGCTGAAGTCCAATAAGGACACAGTGACTAAAATCGGCATGGTTTTCAATTAATTGGCAAGCCAAGCGATGCAAGAGAATATCGATTTGATGTGCATTGAGTAAAAGCTTAGGCTGCATATAAAAACTTTCTACAAAAATATAACTTTTTCAATTGGCTTTGGGTTGAATCCAAAAAAAACCCGCTGATTACAGCGGGTTATCCTATAAAATTAAGAGCAGGCTTATTTTTTATCCATTTGCTCTTTTAAATTCGCCAAGGCATCTAAATCGCCAAGGGTGGTTTTCTCAGAATTATCGGCTTGCATTTTCTTAGTGGCTTTACGAATGTTTTTACGCTCTTCCTCTCTGAAAATTGCCGTATGTGAAGCAACAACACGTTTGAAATCTTTGTTGAATTCGATGATTTTAAAATCAACCGCTTCTTTAAGTCCAATTTTTGAGCCGTCTTCTTTTTCAAGATGACGCGAAGGAACAAAAGCCACGATGTGTTCGTTGAAGGTGATTGTCGCACCTTTATCAACAATTTCTGTCAATTCTGCGTTGTGTACCGTTCCTTCAGCAAATTCAGTAGCATATTTATCCCAAGGATTGTCTTGTGTTTGCTTGTGTCCAAGGCTCAACTTACGTCCCTCGACATCTAACTCAAGTACAATAACATCAATGGTTTCTCCAACGGTGAGGATTTCAGAAGGATGCTTGACCTTTTTGGTCCAAGATAAATCAGAAATGTAAACCAATCCGTCGATCCCTTCTTCTAGTTCAATAAAGACACCGAAGTTAGTGAAGTTACGGACAATTCCTTGATGTTTAGATCCCACAGGATATTTAGTGGTGATATCGGTCCAAGGGTCTTGCGACAATTGTTTGATTCCTAAAGACATTTTACGGCTCTCACGGTCGATTGTAAGAATCTGAGCTTCAATTTCATCGCCAACGCTAACAAAGTCTTGCGCTGAACGTAAATGGGTTGACCAAGACATTTCGGATACATGGATAAGTCCTTCAACACCGTCTTCGATCTCGATAAAGGCACCGTAGTCAGCGATGACAACAACTTTTCCTTTGACTTTCTCCCCTTCTTTAATGGTGTCGCTTAGTTTCTCCCAAGGATGGTCGCTTAATTGCTTTAATCCTAATTGAATACGCGATTTGTTATCATCAAAATCGAGAATTACCACATTGAGTTTTTGGTCTAGTTCCAAAATCTCGCTGGGGTGATTAATACGGCTCCAAGAAAGGTCTGTAATGTGAATCAACCCATCTACACCACCTAAGTCGATAAATACGCCATAAGAGGTGATGTTTTTAACAGTTCCTTCAAGTACTTGACCTTTTTCTAGTTGACCGATGATCTCTTTTTTCTGTTCTTCGATATCGGCTTCAATCAAGGCTTTATGAGATACAACAACGTTTTTGAATTCGTGGTTAATTTTAACCACTTTAAATTCCATCGTTTTATTAACATATTGATCGTAGTCGCGGATAGGTTTAACGTCAATTTGAGAACCAGGTAAAAAGGCCTCAATGCCGAAAACATCGACAATCATTCCTCCTTTAGTTCTACATTTGACAAAACCGTTGACAATCTCTCCACTATCGTGTGCATTATTGACACGATCCCATGCCTTAATGACACGTGCTTTACGGTGAGATAAAATAAGTTGCCCTGTACGGTCTTCACGGGTATCGACTATAACTTCAACTTTGTCACCCACCTTTAAATCGGGGTTGTAACGAAATTCATTTAAAGAAATAACCCCTTCTGATTTGGCGTTGATGTCAATAATGGCTTCACCATCGGTCATGTGAACGACTTCTCCTTCAATGACATCATCATCGGCCGTGTCGACAAAATTTTCACGTACCAAGGCTTCAAACTCTTCAAGTTGTTTGTCCTCAATAACATCAATTCCTTCTTCGTAGTGGTGCCAGTTAAACGTGGCTAAAAAATCTTCAGCTGTATTCGCTGATGGTTTCTCAGGAGTAGCTACCGCCTCTTCTGCGACTGCTTCAGGTGCAGGCGCTGCTTGCTTTTTTTCTTGTTTTTTTGGTGATTGTACTGCTTCTGAAGCTTGTTTCTCTTCGGCAGCTTGTGGTGTAGTTTCTTCAGCCATGGCTAAAAAAATGTTTTGTATTCTGTTGTTTTATAAGGCTTTACATGAAAAACAACAGAAGTTGTTTTTGTTTCTATTAATTTCCTCTTGCCTTAATTCTTCATAAGAGTGCGCAAATATAAGAGTAATTGCTTGATCAACAATACTAAAACTGGATTTTAAATCTGTCAAAAAGCAATAAAAAGGAGGCTTTCATTGACTTTAAATAGCCAACGACACAAACATTCGGTGATATCCAACAGCTTTTGACATAAAAAAGGGGGAAATCAAATCAGGAATAGTAACTTTAACTTTGTCAAAAAACAACTGATGAAAAAATCTCTTTCTCCAAAAGACTATTGGCAAAAAAACATACGCTATGTGGTCTACTTATTATCCATTTGGTTTACAGTGTCATTTGGTTTCGGAATTCTGTTCGTAGAAGCGTTAAACAATTTTCAACTCGGTGGTTTTCCATTAGGGTTTTGGTTTGCACAACAAGGCGCTATCTATGTCTTTGTCGTTTTGATTTTTGTGTATATACGACTGATGAACAAATTGGATCAACAAGTAAAAACAAAGGAATAATATGGAATTACGTGTATGGATTTGGTTATTGGTTGGCTTTACGTTTTTGATATATATTGGCATTGCCATTTGGTCACGTGCCGCCTCAACAAATGAGTTTTATGTTGCAGGCAGTGGTGTTCCCCCAATTGCCAATGGGATGGCGACTGCCGCCGATTGGATGTCAGCAGCTTCTTTTATTTCTATGGCCGGCATCATTTCTTTTGCGGGTTACGACGGCTCGGTCTATCTTATGGGCTGGACAGGAGGCTACGTTCTTCTTGCCCTCTTGCTAGCTCCTTATCTAAGGAAATTTGGGAAATTCACTGTCCCCGATTTTATTGGTGATCGCTACTATTCTTCCGCCGCTCGACTGGTGGCTGTTTTTTGCACTTTGGTGGTTTCATTTACCTATATCGCTGGACAAATGCGAGGAGTAGGGGTTGTTTTTTCTCGCTACCTTGAAGTAGATATCAACACGGGAGTTTATATCGGAATGGCGATTGTTCTTTTTTATGCTGTTTTAGGGGGAATGAAAGGAATCACCTATACCCAAGTAGCTCAATACTGTGTCTTAATTATTGCCTTCCTTATTCCAGCTATTTTTATCTCTTTTTTGAGTACGGGTTGGATCATCCCTCAAATTGGATTTGGCGCTGCTAATCATGAAGGTGTTTATCTCTTAGAAAAACTCGATGGGCTTCATCGAGAATTGGGCTTTCATGAATATACTAGTGGGAATAAATCAATCCTTGATATCTTTATGATTACTGCAGCCCTAATGGTAGGTACTGCTGGACTTCCTCACGTAATTGTTCGCTTTTTTACAGTTAAAAAGGTCAGTGATGCACGGAAATCGGCTGGCTGGGCTTTACTCTTTATAGCCATCCTCTACACCACTGCCCCAGCTATTGCGGTTTTTTCGCGCCTTAACCTTATCGAAACCGTTAGTGAGCAACCTTATGCCCATCTTCCCTCATGGTTCAATAAATGGGAAGAAACAGGATTAATCGTCTTTGAGGACAAAAACAATGATGGCTTAGTACAATATGTTGCTGAAGCAGAGGTGAATGAACTGACCATTGACCGTGATATTATGGTCCTTGCCAATCCTGAAATTGCACAATTACCCAATTGGGTCATCGCCTTGTTGGCGGCGGGTGCTCTTGCGGCAGCGCTCTCTACAGCAGCAGGTTTACTCCTAGTTATTTCATCTTCTATTTCACACGACCTCATCAAGGGGGTAATAAATCCAAAAGTAAGCGAGAAGCAAGAACTCATTGCGGCACGATTGGCAGCCACCGCTGCTGTTGTTTTGGCGGGATATTTCGGTATTAATCCTCCTGGATTTGTTGCGGCCACAGTAGCACTAGCCTTTGGTTTAGCTGCTGCCTCCTTTTTCCCAGCGATCGTGATGGGCATCTTTAGTGTCAAAATGAATAAAGAAGGAGCGATTTCAGGAATGCTTGTAGGCGTACTCCTGATGCTGTTTTACATGACCAAATTTAAATTTGGCTGGTTCGGTGGAGGCACAAAAGACAATTGGTGGTGGGGCGTCTCTCCCGAGGGGTTTGGGAGTATTGCCATGTTATTTAATTTTGTAGTCGCTATTGTTGTAAGTCGATGGACCCATCCCATACCTGACAAAATCAAAACTTTGGTACAAGAAATCAGAAAACCATAAGCGTTTTCTATTGACCTATAAGTACTAGGCATAGGTTAACTTGTATATAAAGAAATCGTGTTCTATTTTTGAAGCTAAAATAAAATTATGAAGGAGTTCTTTAAATTCGATTTTTCACATTTTCGTGGTGATTTATTTGGTGGGCTAACAGCTGGTATTGTTGCACTTCCTTTGGCATTGGCTTTCGGAGTGAGTTCAGGTTTAGGCCCAAGTGCTGGTCTCTACGGTGCGATATTTGTCAGTTTTTTTGCCGCCCTATTCGGTGGAACACCCACACAGATTTCTGGTCCTACGGCACCTATGACAGCGGTAAGTATGGTATTTATTGCCGAAATGCTCGCCAATTTTGACGGGAGCGTAAGCCGTGCACTACCAACTATTTTATCGGTGTTTTTCTTGGCTGGACTTTTACAAATAGGACTCGGTTTTATCGGACTTGGTAAATACATTCGCTATATCCCCTACCCTGTGGTTTCTGGATTTATGACTGCTATCGGAGTTATAATCTTGGTGACTCAAATTGCCCCAACTGTGGGGTACTATCCAAAAGAAGACACCTCTTACGTGGAACAATTTAAACCACAAGCAGAGGAAATTATTTTAGAAAACATCCTCAAAGACGAAGTCAATGAAGGCATCATGGTTCTTGAAGACTTTAAAACGACTATAGATAGAGCAAACAACATCTCTAATGAAGACATTATGACCGAAGCCAAGACATTGGCTGG
>JBMZTS010000040.1:0-11019 GCA_049623905.1 Flavobacteriaceae bacterium | reverse complement strand
AAAACACAAAACACAATGAAAAAATTTGGATTAACAATTTTATCAATCATGTTTGTAGGCTTCCTAGTTGGAGGCATATTAAGCGGATTATTTTATGAAAATGCTCAGGCTCAAATGGCTAGTAATTTTCCTGCAGCCGTTAAACTTGCGCCCGATATATCTTTTATGTTGATCAATATTTTTGCCATGGCACTATTTACCACGCTTTGTTTTGACAAGATGGGAATCAGGTCTGCTAAAGAAGGCGCTATGACAGGATGGTGGTTTATGGGGCTATTTTTTGTCGTTTTTCACGCACAAGAATTGGCAGTCATGAATATTATAACCATAGAATTTGCCACAATTGATGTTTTGCTTTCCGCACTGATGGGCCTTGTGCTCGGCGCTGTTTGTGGCGAAAGTCTAAGGCGTTTTTCCTAGGTAAACGGTTGACTTACGGTTTAATGTCCTTTCTAAAATAGTATTTAGCGCTTTGGAGGAAAATCGATTTCTCACAGGTGAAAAATCGACCTATGATGTAGTGAAGCTCTGCAAAATTTGATAATTTTACTCAAACCAATTGCTATGAATCTAACATCTAATCAAAGACAAAAGCATTTGAACATTCGGGGCTATTTGGACAGGCCTATTCCAGAGGGAATTGATTTAGTGACCGAGATAAAGCGGTTAAAAACTGAAAAGGACGCCGTGGTTTTGGCCCACTATTATCAAACACCTGAGATCCAAGATCTAGCCGATTATTTAGGTGATAGCCTATACCTCGCTCAGGTTGCCGAAAAAGTATCTTCAAAAATTATTGTTTTGGCTGGGGTGCATTTTATGGCCGAAACGGCAAAGCTCATCAACCCGACAAAAAAAGTTCTCTTGCCAGATTTAAAGGCAGGATGTTCCCTTGCCGATTCTTGTCCTCCTGCAGAGTTCAAGGCGTTTATTGATCGCTATCCTGGTGCACATGTGGTGACCTACATCAATTGTTCAGCAGAAATTAAGGCATTGTCTACCATTGTTTGCACCTCAAGTAATGCCAAAAGAGTCATTGACTCTATTCCAGAGGGAGAAACGATAATTTTTGCACCAGATAAAAATTTAGGGCGTTTTCTAATTAAAGAAACGGGAAGAGAGATGATTTTATGGGAGGGTTCTTGCATTGTCCATGAAGCGTTTTCTTTCAATAAGATTCTCGCCTTAGCTAAAGAAAATCCAGAGGCCAAATTTATCGCGCACCCAGAGAGTGAATCTCAGGTTTTAGACATTGCCCACCATATTGGCAGCACTTCTAGCTTGCTTGAGTTCGTACAGCACGATGCTGCTACAACATTTATTGTGGCCACAGAGGCAGGAATTCTTCATGAGATGCAAAAAAGATGTCCAGATAAAACCTTCATTGCCGCACCAGTAGACGACGATACTTGTGCTTGTAGTGAATGTGCATTTATGAAACTCAACACCCTTGAAAAGCTCTATCTCTGTCTTGAATATGAACAACCCGAAATCAATCTGTCAGAAGACTTGATAGTCAACGCTAGTCGACCGATCAACCGAATGTTATCCTTAGACCGTTAAAATGCATACAGATATTTTAGTCATCGGAAGTGGAATATCTGGCTTGACATATGCCATAAAAATAGCAGAATTAAACCCCAAGGTTAGATTAATCTTGATTTCTAAAACCAGCCTTTTGGAAAGCAATACACGCTATGCACAAGGGGGGATAGCGGTGGTGTCAAACTTCGATCAAGATTCTTTTGAAAAGCACGTACAAGACACTTTGATTGCTGGGGGTGGAATCTGCGATGAAAAAGTGGTTCGTTTTGTTGTCAAAGAAGGGAAAAATAGGCTGGACGAATTGATCGGTTGGGGAACAAAATTTGACACCTATAACAACCAATTACACTTGTCAAAAGAGGGAGGGCATTCTGAAAGGCGAATTGTTCATTACAAAGACAAAACGGGGCAAGAAATTCAGAAAGCGCTGATAAGAAAAATCAAACGTTTTGACAACATTACGTTACTTGAAGCTCACACCTTGGTAGATTTGATAACCGATCATCATCACGATAGTGTTTACCACAAGTGTTATGGGGCCTATATTATTTCAAACGTCCAACAAGAAATCATAAAAATAACAGCCCAACTCACGGTTTTATCGACTGGAGGAGCGGGGCAATTGTATCAACACACGACTAATCCTATCAACGCTACGGGCGATGGTTTGGGCGCAGCTTATCGGGCAAAAGTCCTCATGCAAGGCTTGCCTTTTGTTCAATTTCATCCCACAGCCCTTTACCCTAAAGTAGCGGGAGATACGTTTTTAATCTCCGAAGCGGTCCGTGGAGAAGGTGCACAGCTATTAACGGTCAATGGCCACCGCTTTATGCCCAACTATCATCCAATGGCCGAGCTGGCTCCCCGAGATGTGGTAGCGCGTTCGATTACACAAGAACTCCTTGCGTCTCAGGACGAATATGTGGTGCTCAGTTGCAACACAATGACCAGCAAAAAATTTAAAAACAGTTTCCCTACCATTTTAGCGCAATGTGAAAAAGTAGGAATTTATCCTCCCCAAGACCCAATTCCAGTGATTCCTGCGGCACATTATTTTTGTGGAGGTGTAGCAGTGAATCACCACGGAAAATCGCAGCTTAATGGGCTATATGCCATAGGAGAATGTAGTCACACTGGCTTACATGGCGCCAATCGTTTAGCATCCAATTCGCTTTTAGAATCTTTAGTTTTTTCACATCGGGCGGCGGTTGATAGCTTGGCTAAACTCCAAACTGAACAGTTGCCAGAATCATTTTACGCCTCAATTCCACAATGGAAAGGGCCTCAAAATTTTTCCGATGAAAAGCACAAGGTCGTTCGTCTTTTAAAAATGGAATTACAAGCCACCATGACCAAAAATGTAGGTATTTTTAAAACCAATCAAGGACTACTGGAAGCCGAAGACACCCTAAAAATTATTTTCGAGAAAACATTAGAGTTATACAATAACAACAAGATTTCTTTAGCGTTATGTGAGTTGAGAAATATGGTGAGTGTTGCGTATTTAATGATCAAGCAATCGCAAAAGATAAAGACCAACATTGGCGTTTTTTACAATTATGAGTACACTAAAAATGTTTAAAGAAAAACACAAAACAGAATTACAACGTTTTATTGATTTTGCGTTGTATGAAGATATTGCGCAGGGCGATATAAGTGGAGCATCTTGTTTGGATCGTAGTCAAGAGCGGGAAGCAACTATAGTGCTTAAAGAGCCCTGTGTTATTGCTGGGGTTTCTTTAGCTGAAGCGATTTTTAAGACCTATGATACTGCGCTTGAAATGGAGATGTATTCTTCCGATGGCGATTTGCTCAATCCCGGAGATAAGGTTTTTACGATACGCGGCAAGGCCGAATCTATCTTAGCGACAGAGCGACTAGTATTAAATTGTATGCAGCGAATGAGTGGAATCGCGACGTTGACCTACGGGTTAAATCAAAAAATCAAGCACACCTCCTGTCGTCTTTTAGACACCAGAAAAACAACGCCTGGGTTTCGTTATCCAGAAAAATGGGCAGTTCAAATAGGAGGAGGGGTTAATCATAGAATGGGCCTGTTTGATGCCATAATGATCAAGGACAATCATATTGACTATTGTGGGAGTATTGCGGCAACCCTAACAAAAACCAAAGCCTACCTAATAGAAAAAAAGTTGGAAGTGTCTGTAATTGTAGAGGCGAGAGATTTAAATGAAATTTCTCAAGTAATAAAGCATCCATGGGTAAGCCGCATTTTACTCGACAATATGACACCAGAGGAAATACGTTCAGCCATTCTCCTGATTGAGGGAAGGTTTATGACAGAAGCCTCTGGGAATATTACGGCTGAAAATTTGGTGGCCTATGCCGAAACGGGGGTCGACTTTGTTTCCATGGGAGCTCTCACACATTCTGCAGCGAATATTGACATGAGCCTAAAGGCCCTTTAGACCGAATCAGACAAAATAACCGAAAGTACTAAAGAGTTTGCTTTCTCGATAACGGCTTTATACTCTTAGCGTTCTGCCTGAAGAAGAACCTCCTCAGGTAAGACGAAAGCGCCACGTTGTATTGTCCACTGTTTTTCAATTTGATCGAGGGTTAAATCTGAATACAAATGCGGAAATTCACCGCTTCGGCGACCTTTGGGATAGGGCGCTTCGAAAACAAGAGCTTTGTTGAGTCGCTGGTGTTTAAGCTGAAGTAAGATAAGCGTATCGAAGTCGGTAAAGAAAAATGAGAGTGTACCGGCAAGTTGAGCCGATGTTGAGAGATGAATAAACCCGTCCTTTTGATCGAGATTTGTAACAATGACGCCGGTTTTTTGGGCTCTTTCCCATTGTTCTACCGTAAGAATTTTATAAATGTTATTTTCCATATTCTCTGTGTGGTTAATTTGACATCCCAGCAAAAATAAAAATGGAATTAGAAGCGACTTATTCATATTATATAATGAGTTAAAAACTTGATTAAGGTATAGTTTATTTTCTTAAGGCAAATAATTATTTATATTTAATCTAAATAAAAATAATATAATTATCTTTACTTAAAATTATTGTCATGACGAGCCAGACCATTAGACGGACACTTAAGGGCACCATAGAATTTTGTCAAGACTGTGGGCTTTATTATTTGACTTATGGGAATATTTTAATTTCTCTTACCGAAGCGGAGTATTATGTTTTTGAACACTACTTATTTTCAATTGATATCGCGCTTTGGCAAGAGCACAACAAAGCGCACCAACATGAAAAGTTTATTCCTATTCCGACCAAACAGGGCAATCTGAGTCTGTTGTTTGACGAAGACGATATTTATCAGTTAAAGCTTTTGTTTTTAGGCGAATCTGCTCGCTTTTTAAACATCAACCAAATGCGCATTGATTACATTCCAAACTGAAGGAGGGTTTAATCGCAGGCTCCTTTTTCGTACAAGATAACACCCTGAGTTTCGGCATAACAGATATTGCTGTAAGTCTTTCCATTGCAACCACATACAGGATCGTAGATTTCAATACAAACCCCATTGGGGTCAATTCGTTGAGGGTCTATACACTCTTGATCCTCTTCAGTGTGATTATTACCACAGGCTAGAAGTACCACCAACAGTCCTAATGGGAGCTGTTTATTTAAAGTGTGTATAAGATGTAGCATATTAGCATAAAAAGATACATAATGACAGTTAAACCTATTGCATATTTCATTTGATTCAAGATTATTTCCCATTTTGCATGGGAGTAGTTTCAGGCATTAATTTATTTAAAATGGTATAAACAGGGCAGAATTTCGTCAATGGACTGAGAATCTGAAGGAGAGCTGTGCCTACAGCCACCCAAAGAAAACTCAAGCCAAATTGGTTTGCCAGAGCAACCGAGCTAAGATAGATTAAGCCGACGATTCCGTCGTGAACTCTTATTTTAATAATATCTTTTTGATTTTGCATGTTTAAATTGATTTATGGTAAATGAATATAATAAAAAATATAGAATTGCTTTTGGTCATCTAAAAAGCGGGTAAGGGCTAATTGTTCACCAAAACCCCCTCCAATAGAGGGGGGTATGATTTTCTTAAAAAAGAGTGTTTATTTTGCGAAATAAAACTTCCCAGTGCTTTGGTCAATCCCACCAATAAACATCAGAATTTCGTCTTCATGCGACTCTACACTTGCCCAGAATTTTTTTTCATTTTCTTCGAGATCTTGAGTCACATCGTAGGAACTCGCTTTTTCAAAAGCAGCAAAGTTATCCCAATTGTCAAAAAAAGTATAGACATGGATATGATGCCCACTCCCAAAGAGGTGCCACGACCCGGTGATGGCTTCAACGTGTCCACTTTCTTTTTTAGTTTTAAACTCACCGTTTTTCCATGTCTCAAAAAACTGCTTTTGCATGCCTTCCTTGATGTTGAATTTTGAAAGGGTGGTTATTTTTTTCTTTGTCCAATCGGCTGTTTCAAACTGCCAATTCATGTCGGCATTCCCCATTCGAATTTGATCATAATGGTTGTAGAAAATAGTGCTGTTATATTTCTGATACTCAGCGACTAATTCTTTACGTTCTTTTTTTGAGAGATCGAGGGCAGCTGTATTTGCCTTAAGCGCGGCAGATTCAATGGAAGAATCTTTTTCTAAATCAGCAACACTGTCATAAAATTCATAAGAAACATAAGTGTAATTATCTGCCTGAACATGTGTAAAGAGGCCGCCCCCTTTAATCAGGCGATCTTTTGACATTTTCAAATCACTAAATTTTTGATGTGAACGAACAAATTGTGCCGCTTCCTCACGTGGAACTTTATAATAACTGACATTGACAACATTTTGCGCAATAGTGCTAGACGATATCAATGCAATCAATAAAAGAATAAGATTTTTCATTTTTAATTTGTTTATGGTTATACCTTGTAATATATGCATTATTTCATTTCTTCAATTTTCTTCAGACGGAGCTTTGAAAGCGGGAAAATTTATAGAGGACGAATAATCATTTCTGGTGGCAATGTTTTATATTATGACAGCCACTCAATTTGAGAACTAAAAGTTAAAAGAATAATGAAAATAAGCCATCTTCTTTACAAAGTCAACCATCTAGAGCGGGCAATGGAAAAATTTAAGAAAAAAGGCTTTAAGGTAGAATATGGGTCTAAAACCAAACCGCACAACGCCCTGATTTATTTTTCAGAAGGACCATATATCGAACTTCTTGAAAAAGCACCACTTTCGTTATTTGCAAAAATCATTTTAACATTGATAGGCCAAACGAAAGTGGTTCAAAGGTTGCAATCGTGGGAGATGGCCGAAGAGGGCTTCTTTGAACTTTGTTTAGAAAACCAACAGACCCATTTTAAAAGGGAAGAGCAAATCTTTAAAGCGTATGGTCAAGACTATTTCATCACCAAAAGTAATCGGCGAGATATTTATAACCGACAATTGACCTGGCAATTGCTCTTTCCTCTAGAGAAGGGGTTGCCCTTTTTAATGACCTATTTTAACCTTGATCCAAAGCCTAAAAATTTTATCCATCCCAATGGAGCCATAAGAATAAAACAGGTCTCTTTTGGGATTGAAACAAAGTTTATCCCCATAATCAAAGAACTTTGCGACGATACTATTTTAGAATTTTCATCAGGGAAAAGAATAGGGAAAGTCCTTTTTGAAGAAGTAAAAATGACAAAAAAAGGGTCAAATAGTACAATAACCATTTGACCCTAAATTGTCTTAATTTATTTTAGTCGTTCCAAGGAGAACTTAATTCAGGTAAATATTGCTGATACTGAGCGATGTTTTCTGAAACGGAAGTTTGTAGTTTTTCCGAATCGTTTGCATAGGCATCTTCACCATAAAGTTCGTCGTACTTTTCAACAACTTTAGGGAAGAGTTCAGAATTTTCTTTTGCCATGGCAGAAAAATCGTCGTGATGATATCTGACCTGAACCCAAGAGCCGTTACATCCAGATTGGCAATTTAAAACACCGACTCTATTTTTCCATCCGGCTTCTTTTAATGCTTTAGCTAAGCGGCTTCTGTATTGCCAAAAATCGTCTTCTTTTCCGGGAATGAGTTTGTAAATGAGAACTCTTCTATGCTTTACCCGTTTAAAATCGTCGGGGACATAGGTCGCATCTTTATTGACCGTCCAAAATCTGTTGGCTAGCGGTGTATGTAGCTTTCCAGTTGCTTTCCACCAATAGTCGAGTTCTTGCTTATTGACAGCGGTATCAAAAGCACCAATATTGTCGGCAATCTGAATACGATATAGGTTGTTGCTTTGTGGACCAGATAAAATTTGAAAGGTAGCAAAGCGCGCACTTCCCTTTTTGGAGTTATACATTTTTGTCTTGGCGGCAACCGCTGCTTTCATTTTGTCCAAATTTAGGGGGTCGACTTGTAGAACCCTTCCTTGGATAACCTGTGCATAGCTTAGGGAAGCGACAAAAATTAAAAGTAATGTAATTGATTTTTTCATTTTTAAATTGGTTTATGGTTAGTTAAATATAGAGATCATTTACGACAATAGGCTCTTTGCCTAGCTTGAAGTTGTGATTTTCAATGATGTTTTATTATAAGCAGTTTACCGTTAGTGACTCCATCCACCAATGGGTGATCGGAAAGACGGTTTCCAAGCCTTGAGTCTTTCTTTAAGCTCATCGGAGGCATTGCCAGTAATGATAAACGACTCAAGAGTAAACATGTCTAAAAAGGGTTTTATATTTTCCCCACCCTCAAAGTTATCGGCATGTCGAATTGCGGCTTCTGAAGTAAGGTACTTTTCAATAAGGGTGACTTTTTTCCCATTTTCTGAAATATAGTAGCCATAGTCATACCCTTCGGGTTCATTGGCTCTCATAAAAGCAGTAAGTTCGGCTAGGAAAGATTTAATGTCAGCCATTTTTTTCCCTTTATTGATTCTCATTTCAATAACGAATGAGATTTTTTCTGAGCTATTATTGATCGCATTTCTTGCTGTCGCTTCGTTTTCGAAAGCTGTCATATCAAAAAATTGATACTCTTCGATGATTTTATCGCCTTTCCATTGATAGGAAATATGGAAGGGGATGGAAATTTTTTGGCCAGTATATTTTCCTGTGGCACTAAAATTATTCCACACAGAACTCCACACTTTGCCATTGGCATAGTAATTAGTTTCAATTTCTGAGCCGTCGGCATTGCCATCGACGGCGTCAAAAGAGATGTTATCGAATAGATCATACATGTCTTCAATTCCTGCGATAAAGGCTGCTTTCTCAAAGGTGATCTCTTTGGCATTGACCATTTTCATGTCATCGGCAAAGACTGCGTTCAAAAAATCTACTTTTTCAGCAGAGACTTCTTGGAAAATTTTTTCAATAATTTTTGATTTGTCATCTTTTACCTTAATCTTGGCAAAAGGCTGCCCACAGGAGGCAATTATTACAATGGAGAGGAGTAATAGAACGTGTTTCATACTTAAAAAGCTTTATGGTTATCAGGTCAATATACAAAATCAAAACCTGCTTAGCCTTACATTTTAAGAGAATGAAACAAGAGAAGATATGCTTTTAATTACTTTAGGTCGCTATGCGTCCACCACAAATCGGTGTGTCGCCATTCAAAAAAAGAGATGTAGTAAATTGGTTTGATAGGATTTCGTTTAATTGGTTTTCATTCCAAAATTACTAAAAAAGCACGTACCCCCTCCAAAAAAGAAAGCATTGTTTAAAAGACGGGTCACTTTTTTCAGCTAGCGATTGCGCACCAGGGCACACCCATTTGTGCTCACTTACATACGCACATAACCTTTGAGTTGATAATTTGCCATTACGCTGGCGCCAGAGAGGGCCGAGGTGATGTTTGGATTAATATCGGAGGCCTTGATTTTCTTA
This sequence comes from Flavobacteriaceae bacterium, assembly GCA_049623905.1. Lineage (GTDB taxonomy): Bacteria > Bacteroidota > Bacteroidia > Flavobacteriales > Flavobacteriaceae > Arcticimaribacter. The sequence continues at coordinate 1,636 of JBMZTS010000040.1, read as the reverse complement.
TAGGCAACGGCTTGAGAGCAAACATAAAGCTTTACCCCGTTTTCGGCTAGCAGATTGATTAGTGCTGTATTCGGATTTTTCTTTCCATATTTTTTTTGATACGCCTCATCGGTTAGAATGAGTGAAGTTGCTGGGCCAGAGATTGAAGAAACCACTTGAATTTTTGTTGCGCGAACCTTTGCAGCACCCAGCATATTGAGTGAATGAGCGATTGAATTTAGACCTCTAATCACCCCATTTCTTTCTTCGGAACTGGTGATCTTATAAATCAATTTATAGTCTAGGTCGGCTTCAGGCTGAACAGCGACTTGTTGAGAATATTTGATTTCTCCGTAACCGTCAATAACAGGGGTGATCCATTGTTGAGCAGACAGGTTGAGGGAATAAATAATAGTAAGGGAAAGGATATATTTTTTCATATCTAAAGATAACAAATATCCCAAACTCGAAGAAAACATATGCGTTTCAAATTGGGGCAACAGGGAGATTGCGTTCTATTTAAAACACCAAGAGAAGTTAAGCCTCACCACCCCCGCCAGCATCGCCGCCACCTGCGTCACCACCTACGTCGCCGTAATACTGTGCGTCTCCGCCTGCAGAAGGGATATGATTGATGTTAATTTGAAATTCGTCTAAAACAAAATTCATCTCTTTCAGTTTAAGCTTATGGGGAAGTTTCGATTCAGAGACCGCCCCATTTGTTCGGTTTAGAAGAAAAACCTTTTTTGAGCTGTACAAGTAAAACGAGCCATTTAGCAGCATTGATTTTGGGCTGACCCACCATTTAAATGGTGACTTTGTGCTGAATTGTTTTACTCCTGTTTTTATGTTTATCCCTGTGTAATATTTGCTTTTACAGGTGTAAATCAAAAGGTCATCAATAATATGAACAGAATAAAAAATATCGTTAATCGTCCACAATATTTGGCCATTACTGAAATCGATCAAACTGGTCATTTGCACCCCCCAATTTGAAGAGGAAGTAACAAAGACGTAGTCATCTATTCTCGAAATACCGGTTACTTTGAATTCAATATCGACTTCCCATTGATAGACATCCTTTTGAGGGCAATATTTTAATACTTTTTTTTTCTCTGAAATTAATATCGAATTGGATTTCATTGCATTGCTTTATGGTGATGCTCTAATATACTAATATTAATGGTTATTTTATGGGAAATCTAATCGCCACCAGGAGTCAATAAAAAAGGCTAAAAAGACCATTTTCAGATTGACTAATTCTAAAGTCATAGTTTAAATGGACAGAACTGTAGACAAAACAGAACCAGCACTGATATAAATTGCACTTTTGCCGGAAGTTTAATAGCCTTAGTCTGAGAATAAATTGTGTTAGTAAATTAGGGGAAGTAGAAATATTACTTTAAATAAACTTATTTTCATCTTTTATCGAAATATATTTTATTCTTTAAAACGTTACATTCCAAGAAAAGTATTTCCGAATGTGCTAAAATAAAAAAAAGTCAAAATCGCCCTCTTGTCTATGATGGCTCCCTCTATAATTCAAAATTGCAGCACATAATCTATTCTACTTCATTAAAAAGAAAGAAGTCTTCAATTGGTAGATCAAATAGTTTTGACATTTTAAATGCTGTGGGTAAGCTTGGATCGAACTTCT
>JBMZTS010000039.1:0-11067 GCA_049623905.1 Flavobacteriaceae bacterium | reverse complement strand
ACTGAATAACATCTGACTTTTAGTTCGTTTGCGAAATCAGAACTGGAAAAGTAACGTCGGAATTTGAGCAACTTATCGAAATGAAAAAAAATAACAATTTTAAAAACTAAATCAAAGCCCTTTTTACAATTAAAGGTGAGCTTCTAAAAAAATGTTTTTTCTATAGATCTAATCCTTGCGCGAATCAAAGCCCCTCTTTCTAAAAAGAATTTCAAAAAAGAGTTTAAAGTCGCCACGAAGGCTCCACAGTGGGTATTTGAAGGTCGCGGGTTTATTTTTTTCAAAAAAGGCATGACCGACCCAGGCAAAACCATAGCCTACCAAAGGAAGTGCAAGCCAAAACTTAGCTTCTTTTTGGGCGATTATAAAAACAACCAGCAACAGTAAAACAATAAACGTTCCAATAAAATGAAGTGTCCGGCTAGTTTTATTTTGATGTTCTGAAAGATAGAAAGGGTAAAATTCTTCGAAAGATTGAAAACGTTGTTCAGCCATAAAAGTTGATTTTTGGATGGAATAAGATAAAAAAAATCCCCGACTTACCGTCGGGGATATCAGTTTAAGCTTCGCCAGTCGGGCCAAAATTAAGCGGAATGGGCGGTTGCTCATTGACATCGATATTGCCATTGGCCTGTTCAAAACGCTGGATGTTATCACCCAGAGCTTTGTGAAGACGCTTGGCGTGTTCGGGAGTCAAAATGATCCGCGACTTAACCTTCGCTTTAGGAGCCCCTGGCATTAAGGCAATGAAGTCAACAATAAATTCAGAAACCGAATGGTTTATAATCGCTAGGTTACTGTAGGTTCCCTCAGCGGTTTTTTCGTCCAACTCGATATTGATTTTTTGTTCCTTTTTGGCTTGCTCGCTCATGGCTTATAAATTGATTTCCTCTTGCTCTTCTTTGTTGATTAACAAACTGGTGTACTCGTCTTTCGATCCTACAATGATGTCATTGTATTCGCGAAGGCCTGTTCCAGCAGGGATTTTGTGACCGACAATCACATTTTCTTTTAAGCCTTCTAAGGTATCTTCTTTTCCGCTTACCGCTGCCTCATTTAAGACTTTAGTTGTTTCTTGGAAAGAAGCGGCCGAAATGAACGACTTGGTCTGAAGCGAGGCACGAGTAATTCCTTGTAACTCGGGGGTAGCCGTTGCTGGTTGTGCATCACGTGCAGTAACCAAGGCTTTCCCTTCGCGTTTAAGGTAAGAATTTTCGTCGCGCAAATCGCGAGAAGTTATAACCTGACCCGCTTTAAGGTTTTCAGAATCACCAACTTCTTCAACAACTTTCTTCCCGTATAAGGCATCGTTTTCTTGGATGAAATCGTATTTGTGCACCAACTGATTTTCGAGGAAGAGAGTGTCTCCTGGATCATTGATTTTAACTTTACGCATCATCTGACGAACCACCACTTCAAAGTGTTTGTCGTTGATTTTTACCCCTTGTAAACGATAGACTTCTTGTACTTCGTTGACCAAGTACTGCTGTACTGCGGAAGGGCCTTTTATTTTCAAAATATCCAAAGGAGTGATCGACCCATCGGACAATGGCATTCCCGCTTTGACAAAATCGTTTTCTTGAACCAAAATTTGATTCGACAGTTTTACCAAATACTTTTTGACATCGCCAAATTTAGATTGTACAATAATCTCACGGTTTCCTCGCTTAATTTTTCCGAAAGAAACGACCCCGTCGATTTCAGAAACTACCGCAGGATTAGAGGGGTTACGCGCTTCAAACAATTCTGTTACACGTGGTAAACCTCCTGTAATATCACCCGATTTAGCTGATTTACGCGGGATTTTAACCAAGATTTTACCCTCTTCAATTTTCTCACTGTCATCGACCATAATGTGAGCGCCAACCGGAAGGTTGTAAGAACGCAAGACATTGCCTTTGCCGTCTTGAATGAGTAAGGTAGGAATGAGTTTCTTGTTTCGCGATTCAGAAATTACTTTTTCTTGGAATCCGGTTTGCTCGTCAATCTCTACTTGATAGGTTATTCCTTGTTCAATTTTTTCGTAAACAATTTTTCCAGAGAATTCAGAAACAATAACTCCATTAAATGGATCCCATGAACACACGGCTTGACCTTTTTTCAAAGTCGCTCCATTTTTGATGTGTAATTCTGATCCGTAAGGGATGTTATTGGTACTCAAAACACTCTTCGTTTTCTTATCTAACAACCGAATTTCAGAGGTACGAGAAATAACAATATTGGTCGCATTACCTTCTTGATCTTTCCCTTTTACAGTTTTAAGATCTTCAATTTCAGCAATTCCGTCGAATTTGGTAATCAACTGATTTTCTTCAGAAATATTACCCGCTACCCCACCAACGTGGAAAGTACGCAAGGTTAACTGTGTTCCAGGCTCTCCAATTGATTGGGCTGCAACCACACCAACTGCTTCTCCTTTTTGAACCATCTTACCGGTGGCCAAGTTACGCCCATAACACAAAGCACAAATTCCTTTCTTGGCTTCACATGTCAATGGCGAACGTACTTCCACCATTTCAATCGGCATATCATCGATAGAATCGGCAGTCAGATCAGAGATTTGTTGACCAGCTTCCACAACCACTTCTCCAGTGGTTGGGTTGATAATGTCTTCAAGTGCAATACGTCCACGAATACGATCAGAAATTTTCTCTACGATCTCTTCGTTTTTACGCAATGGACGAACCTCAATTCCGCGAAGAGTGCCACAATCGTCAGTATTGATGATGACATCTTGGGAAACGTCAACTAAACGACGTGTGAGGTACCCCGCATCGGCCGTTTTAAGGGCCGTATCGGCTAGACCTTTACGCGCTCCGTGCGTCGAAATAAAATATTCTAGAATCGATAAGCCTTCCTTAAAGTTGGAAAGAATTGGATTCTCAATAATTTCACCACCCCCAGCAGTTGATTTTTTGGGCTTAGCCATCAAACCACGCATACCGGTTAACTGACGAATTTGTTCTTTTGATCCACGTGCCCCAGAATCTAACATCATATACACCGAGTTAAATCCTTGCTGATCCTCGCTGATGCGTTTCATGGCCAGAGAAGTAAGATGGGAATTGGTCGAGGTCCACACATCAATAATCTGGTTGTAACGCTCATTATTGGTAATTAGTCCCATATTATAGTTGCCCATAATACCATCAACTTTCTTGTTTGCATCGTCGATCAAAGGCAATTTTTCTGGCGGAATAATGATATCCCCTAAGCTGAAAGACAGACCGCCTTTAAAGGCAAATCCGTAGCCCATGTCTTTAATTTTATCGAGAAACTCTGCCGTTTCAGGAACGCTTGTTACTTTGAGGATCTGTCCAATAATATCCCTAAGATTTTTCTTGGTCAGTACTTCGTTGAAGTAACCCGCACGTTCAGGCACAACTTCATTAAAGAGGACACGACCAACGGTCGTATCTATGATTTGATAGTCTAACTCACCTCCTTCATTCAAGACCTTTGTTCTGATCTTGATTGTCGCATTGAGATCAACCCGCTTTTCGTTATAGGCTATATGAACTTCTTCAACAGAGTAAAACGTCAATCCTTCGCCTTTCACAGTAAGATCTTTGGTCGATTTACGCGCTTTGGTCATGTAGTAAAGCCCCAAGACCATATCTTGTGATGGAACAGTTACAGGTGAACCATTGGCCGGATTAAGGATATTGTGAGAAGCTAACATTAATAATTGTGCTTCCAAAATGGCTTCTGGTCCGAGGGGTAAGTGTACCGCCATTTGATCACCGTCAAAGTCGGCGTTGAAAGCTGTACACACAAGAGGGTGAAGCTGAATGGCTTTTCCTTCTATTAATTTAGGTTGAAAAGCTTGGATTCCCAATCGGTGAAGCGTGGGCGCACGATTTAAAAGTACGGGATGTCCTTTTAAAACATTTTCTAAAATATCCCATACCACCGGTTCTTTTCGATCAATAATTTTCTTAGCCGATTTTACAGTCTTAACAATGCCACGTTCGATTAATTTCCGCGTGACAAAAGGCTTGTACAATTCGGCAGCCATATCTTTAGGCAGACCGCATTCGTATAGTTTCAACTCTGGTCCAACAACAATGACAGAACGGGCTGAATAATCTACCCGCTTTCCAAGTAAGTTTTGACGAAAACGCCCTTGCTTACCTTTGAGTGAATCAGACAGTGATTTTAAAGGTCGGTTAGAATCGGTTTTAACCGCCGATGATTTTCTGGTATTATCGAATAAAGAATCGACCGATTCTTGTAACATTCGTTTTTCATTTCTCAAAATCACCTCTGGTGCTTTGATTTCTACTAAACGCTTTAAACGGTTGTTACGGATAATCACCCGTCGATAAAGATCATTTAAGTCAGACGTAGCGAAGCGACCACCATCAAGAGGAACCAAAGGACGGAGCTCTGGCGGAATCACTGGAATCACTTTCATGATCATCCATTCAGGTCGGTTTTCTTTGCGAGTGTTGGCATCTTTAAATGCTTCTACGACTTGAAGACGCTTGAGGGCTTCTGTTTTACGCTGTTTTGAGGTTTCATTATTGGCCTTGTGGCGCAATTCGTAAGAAAGGCCTTCAAGGTCAATGCGCGATAGTAATTCGATCAAACACTCTGCGCCCATTTTAGCGATAAACTTATTGGGGTCTGAGTCGTCTAAGTACTGATTATCGTCTGGAAGACGATCCATTACGTTTAGATATTCTTCTTCAGTCAAGAAGTCCATTTTTTCTAAAGACTCCCCTTCTTCATTAACAGCCAATCCGGCCTGAATCACAACATAACGCTCATAGTAGATAATCATGTCGAGTTTCTTGGAAGGCAGCCCAAGAAGGTAACCAATTTTATTGGGAAGCGAGCGGAAATACCAAATGTGGGCTACAGGAACAACCAAGTTGATGTGACCAACACGATCACGACGAACTTTTTTCTCGGTAACTTCTACCCCACAACGATCACAAACGATCCCTTTATAGCGAATACGCTTATACTTTCCACAAGCACATTCAAAATCCTTTACGGGACCAAAAATACGTTCGCAAAACAAACCATCGCGTTCAGGCTTGTGTGTTCTGTAGTTAATGGTTTCAGGTTTAAGGACCTCCCCGCGAGAATTACCAAGGATAACTTCTGGAGAAGAAAGACCTATAGAGATTTTATTAAATCTTTTTTGCGTAACATTTTCGTTATTTCTTGCCATAACTAATGGTTCTTTTTTTAAGGTTGTTTTTAATAAAATTCCTAAGACTATTCTTCTAAACGAATGTCTAATCCAAGTCCTTTCAATTCATGCATCAATACATTAAAGGATTCTGGCAAGCCTGGTTCAGGCAAAGTTTCTCCTTTAACTATCGATTCATAGGTTTTGGCTCGACCGATCACATCATCCGATTTTACAGTCAAAATTTCCTGAAGTGTGCTCGAAGCACCATAGGCTTCAAGGGCCCAAACTTCCATTTCACCAAAACGTTGTCCTCCAAATTGTGCTTTACCACCCAAGGGCTGTTGGGTGATCAAAGAATATGGTCCAATCGAACGTGAGTGCATTTTGTCGTCTACCATATGTCCAAGTTTAAGCATATAGATGACACCAACTGTTGCTGGCTGATCAAAACGTTCTCCAGTTCCCCCATCGTAGAGATAGGTATGACCATATTGTGGTATCCCTGCCTTATCGGTGAGGGCATCTATTTCAGCAGCACTTGCTCCATCAAAAATGGGCGTGGCGTATTTTTGACCTAATTTTAAACCAGCCCACCCTAAAACAGTCTCATAGATCTGTCCTATATTCATTCGGGAAGGTACACCAAGTGGGTTCAATACGATATCTACTGGGGTTCCATCTTCTAGGAAAGGCATGTCCTCATGGCGAACAATACGGGCAACAATCCCTTTGTTACCGTGGCGTCCTGCCATCTTGTCTCCTACTTTCAACTTGCGCTTCTTGGCAATGTAAACTTTTGCTAATCGCTTGATTCCTGCAGGAAGTTCATCCCCAACGCTAATGGTAAATTTCTCACGTCTTAGCGCTCCTTGAAGATCGTTTTCTTTGATTTTATAATTGTGAATCAAATCTGCAATCAAACTGTTGGTGTCTGCAGTAGTGGTCCAAGTTCCACGTGTTAGGTGGGTGTAGTCCTCTACTTTACTCAACATCTTGAGTGTGAATTTTTTTCCTTTAGGAAGAACTTCTTCCCCAAGATCGTTTTGTACGCCTTGGCAGGTTTTACCATTCACAATAGAAAATAGTTTCTCAACCATAATATCGTTGAGTTCTTTAAACTTCACCTCATATTTGGCTTCGAGATTTTCTAATTCAACTTTATCTTGATTGCGTTTGCGTTTGTCCTTTACAGAACGTGTAAAGAGCTTTTTGTCAATCACAACTCCACGTAACGATGGAGGGGCTTTCAATGATGCATCTTTAACATCGCCTGCTTTATCACCAAAAATGGCACGTAAAAGTTTTTCTTCTGGTGTCGGATCAGACTCTCCTTTGGGAGTAATCTTTCCGATTAGAATATCACCAGGATTAACTTCAGCACCGATTCGAATCATTCCGAATTCATCGAGATCTTTTGTCGCTTCTTCACTGACATTAGGGATATCGTTGGTGAGTTCTTCTGCGCCCAATTTAGTATCGCGCACATCTAAAGAATATTCATCAATATGAATAGAGGTAAAGATATCGTCACGCACTACTTTTTCAGAAATTACAATCGCATCCTCAAAGTTGTATCCTTTCCAGGGCATAAACGCCACTTTCATGTTACGCCCTAAGGCCAATTCGCCTTCTTGCGTGGCATACCCTTGACAGAGTACCTGTCCTTTAGTTACTTTATCACCTTTGCGCACTATGGGTTTGAGGTTGATACAAGTTCCTTGATTCGTCTTTCTAAACTTGATAAGACTATAGGTCTTGGTATCGCTATCGAAGCGAACTTTTTCCTCCAGTTCAGTGTAGCTGTATTTGATGATGATTTTTTCAGCATCAACATACTCTACAACACCTGGGCCTTCCGCATTAATTAAAACACGTGAATCGGAAGCCACTTGGCGTTCTAAGCCTGTTCCTACTATTGGAGATTCAGGTCGAAGAAGAGGAACGGCCTGACGCATCATGTTAGATCCCATCAATGCACGGTTCGCATCATCGTGTTCCAAGAAAGGAATTAACGAAGCCGAAATAGATGCAATCTGATTTGGTGCAACGTCGGTATAGTGAACTTTAGCTGGGTCAACCACTGGATAATCTGCCTCTTCACGGGCGATGATTTTATCTTCGGTGATTTTTCCATTTTTATCAAATGGAATGTTGGCTTGAGCAATCAATTTGTCCTCTTCCTCCTCGGCACTGAGATAAATAGCGTTTTCAAGATCAATTTTACCATTAGTCACTTTACGGTAAGGGGTTTCAATAAAACCAAGGTTATTGATTTTAGCAAACACACTTAAAGACGAAATCAAACCAATATTGGGTCCTTCAGGGGTTTCAATCGGGCAAAGACGTCCATAGTGAGTGTAGTGTACATCGCGTACCTCAAAACCTGCACGCTCTCTTGATAGACCTCCTGGTCCTAGAGCCGATAAACGACGCTTGTGGGTAATCTCGGCCAAAGGATTGGTCTGATCCATAAATTGTGACAACTGATTGGTCCCAAAAAAAGTATTAATTACGGAGGAGAGTGTCTTGGCATTGATTAGATCAATTGGTGTAAAGACCTCATTATCACGAACATTCATTCGCTCACGGATCGTTCTTGCCATACGGGCAAGGCCGACGCCAAATTGCGAGGAAAGTTGTTCTCCCACGGTGCGAACACGGCGGTTAGAGAGGTGATCGATGTCATCAATTTCAGCTTTTGAGTTGATCAACTCAATCAAATACTTGATGATGGTAATAATATCTTGTTTGGTCAAAACTTGCTTGTCCATTTCGATATCATTCCCTAATTTTTTATTCATGCGATAACGTCCTACTTCTCCTAAGTTGTAACGTTGATCGGAAAAGAAAAGCTTGTCGATAATGCCACGTGCCGTTTCTTCGTCTGGTGGTTCAGCATTACGCAGCTGACGGTAAATGTGTTCAACCGCTTCTTTTTCAGAGTTGGTAGGATCTTTCTGAAGAGTATTGTGAATGATAGCATAGTCCGACATATGTGCGTCTTCCTTGTGCAATAAAATTGTTTTCACGCTGGTTTCCAAGATTTCCTCGATATGCCCTTTTTCAATTACCGTATCGCGATCAATTACAATCTCGTTACGCTCTATCGAAATAACCTCTCCCGTATCTTCATCAACAAAATCTTCATGCCAGGTGTTGAGTACACGAGCAGCGAGTTTGCGTCCAATGACTTTTTTCAAGCCTGTTTTAGAAACTTTAACTTCTTCTGCCAAGTCAAAGATTTCAAGAATATCCTTATCGCGCTCATAACCAATGGCTCTAAAAAGAGTAGTGACGGGTAATTTTTTCTTACGGTCGATGTAAGCATACATCACATTGTTGATGTCCGTGGCAAATTCGATCCACGATCCTTTAAATGGAATAACTCTTGCCGAATAGAGTTTGGTCCCATTGGCGTGAAAAGACTGACCAAAGAATACACCTGGTGAACGGTGTAATTGAGAGACAACGATACGCTCAGCGCCGTTGATTACAAAAGTACCGCTAGGGGTCATATAGGGAATAGTTCCTAGGAACACATCTTGAACAATCGTTTCAAAATCTTCGTGTTCTGGATCTGTACAATACAATTTTAAACGTGCTTTTAAGGGCACAGAATACGTTAAACCACGTTCGATACACTCTTGTATGCTGTAGCGTGGTGGATCGACAAAGTAATCGAGAAATTCTAAAACGAATTGATTACGAGTGTCGGTAATGGGAAAATTTTCTTTAAAAGTATTGAAAAGACCCTCTTCTGCTCGTTCAGCAGATTTGGTTTCTAACTGAAAAAAATCTTGAAAAGATTTGATTTGAATGTCAAGAAAATCGGGGTAATTGGGGGTCATCTTTGCACTAGCAAAATTGACTCTAGACGTTGTTGTGTTCGGCATTACTACTTTTTTAGTACGGGTTAAAAAGCAAATTTAGAAATGGGGTGTTTTGAAACGGAAAAGGGTTACGGTCTTCAGTGGTGAACTGAAGACCATAACCTTAATTCAATGGGTGAGTGGTGAACTACTTAAGCTCAACCTCAGCACCAGCTTCTTCTAAAGAAGATTTTAATCCTTCTGCTTCGTCTTTAGCAACACCTTCTTTAACAGGTGCAGGAGCTCCATCAACTAATTCTTTAGCTTCTTTTAAGCCAAGACCAGTTAATTCTTTAACGAGTTTTACAACAGCAAGTTTAGATGCACCAGCTGATTTAAGAATAACATCAAATTCTGTTTTCTCTTCAGCAGCATCTCCACCGCCTCCAGCAGCAGGACCAGCAACAGCAACAGCGGCTGCAGCAGGCTCAATACCATACTCTTCTTTTAAAATGTCAGCTAATTCATTAACTTCTTTTACGGTTAAATTAACTAGTTGTTCTGCGAAATCTTTTAAATCTGCCATGATTTAAGTTTTAAAATTTAATTAAATAATTATTTTTAGTTGAGTGCGTACACTTTGATTATCGGGCTTAACGCTCCGATAGGGTTTTGATAATCCCGGCCAATTGTCCACCTCCAGACTGTAGTCCAGAAATAACATTTTTGGCAGGCGATTGTAAAAGGGTGATGATTTCTCCTATGAGTTCGTCTTTCGACTTGATGGCCACAAGGGCATCAAGTTGGTCATCTCCAACATAAACCGACTCTTCGATAAACGCCCCTTTTAAAATGGGTTTATCCGATTTCTTGCGAAAATCTTTAATCAGTTTAGCAGGAACATTTCCCGTCTCAGAAAACATAAGGGAAGTATTCCCCTTCAAGACTTGTGATAGATTGCCGAAATCTTTATCTGAAGCCTCCATTGCTTTTTCAAGCAGGGTGTTTTTTACAACAGATAAACGGATACCAGCTTTAAAACAAGCTCGTCTCAAATTGGTCGTTGTAGCTGCATCTAATCCAGCAATATCGGTCAGATATAGTGTTTTAGCTTCTGCTAACTCGGCCGTGAGCGTTTCAATTACTTGCGATTTTTCTTCTCTTGTCATTTCGAATTCGTTTTAAAAATCTTAAGCGATTTTGGTGTCAATTGAAATACTTGGACTCATGGTGGAAGACATAAATATGCTTTTAACATAGGTCCCTTTAGTTGTCGACGGTTTTAGCTTCATTATGGTTTTCAACAATTCATCTGCATTGTCTCTTATCTTTCCAGCATCAAAGGATGCTTTACCGATCGAGGCATGCACAATACCTGTTTTGTCCACTTTAAAGTCAATTTTTCCGCCTTTAACATCGCTAACAGCTTTCTTAATGTCCATAGTAACTGTTCCTGTCTTTGGGTTGGGCATTAAACCACGGGGGCCTAATACACGTCCTAAAGGACCTAGTTTACCCATTACGCTGGGCATGGTAACAATCACATCAACATCGGTCCAACCGTCTTTGATTTTTTGCAAGTATTCATCCAATCCTACAAAGTCTGCTCCTCCTTCTTTTGCTTCGGCTTCCTTATCGGGAGTAACGAGGGCAAGAACGCGAACATTTTTTCCAGTTCCGTGAGGTAGGGTTACTACACCACGAACCATTTGGTTCGCTTTACGAGGATCAACACCCAATCGGATGGCTAAATCAACCGAGGCATCAAATTTTACATTGGTTAAATCTTTGACCAATGCCGATGCTTCATCTAGCGTATAGGTTTTCTTTGCGTCAACCTTTGCGCGTGCTTCTTTTTGTTTTTTTGTAAGTCGTGCCATTTCTTTTCTATTAAAAATTAAAAGGGAGACTCACCTTTGACTGTGAAGCCCATCGAGCGGGCCGTTCCGGCCACCATTTTCATTGCAGATTCGACGGTAAATGCATTTAAATCTTGCATTTTGTCTTCTGCAATGGTGCGAACTTGATCCCAGGTAACCGTAGCTACTTTTTTTCGATTGGGTTCTCCAGAGCCTTTTTTAGCCTTGGCTGCTTCCATCAATTGAACGGCCG
>JBMZTS010000038.1:0-11470 GCA_049623905.1 Flavobacteriaceae bacterium | reverse complement strand
ATACATTTATCCGAGATACTTTTTAAGTTTCAAATCTATTTTAGTAATTTTAGCATCCAAAACTCAATCAATATGAAATCAATTCGACTATTCTTAATTCTAGGTGTCTTATCCACCATAACTTTGACTGCTCAAAACTCCAACAATCCTTGGTTGGTCTCAGGTGGTCTTAATATTGTGTCGTTACAAGACGATTTTGCTACAAGCCTCAACGATGGCGTGATGTATGCCAAAGGCGATTTTCCAAGTTCAAATCTTGGTGTTCCCTCTCTATCTGTCTTCAGAGCAGTAGCGGGTGGCCTCTCTCTTGGAACACAATTTTCACTCAACAGTTTAAAACGTGAAAATGGCGGGAGCGGAAGCGTAGAGTTTTTTGCGTTCGACGTGGCCTTAAAATACGCTTTAAACCGAGATGGAAAATTTAGTCCTTATGTTAAAGGAGGATGGGGTTTTTCTTCTTTTGATGCCATAGAAGGTGGAAAGTATGATTATTCTCGTTCCATGACCAACACCTATTTTGGAAGTGTAGGATTAAACCTTCAATTGGGAGAAAAGTGGAGCATATTTGCTGAAACTAGCTACCGCGCTACTCAAGACAAGCCTGAGGTAAACTACCTAATGCATTCTGTTGGTGTAGCCATTGGCTTTGGTTCTGGTGATTCAGACAAAGACGGTGTTAATGATAAAAAAGACAAATGTCCAGACATTCCTGGTCTTAAAGAATTTGAAGGTTGTCCTGATACCGACGAGGATGGTATTCCTGATACAGAAGATGACTGTCCTGAAACGGCTGGTCCAAAAGAAAACAACGGCTGTCCTGATACCGATGGCGACGGCGTTCTAGATAAAGACGACGCTTGTCCAGAAGAAGTAGGCGCTGTTGAATTAAACGGTTGCCCTGATACTGATGGCGATGGTGTTGCTAATCCCGATGACGAATGTCCTGAAGAAGCTGGCGATGCTGAAAACAAAGGATGTCCTTGGCCTGATACAGACGGCGACGGGGTTGCCGATAAAGACGATGACTGCCCAGAGTTAGCGGGTAAAACTGAAAATGGTTGTCCAGAGATTACAGACGAAGTTCTTACCACAATGAATCAGATTGGAAGTAACATCTTATTCCCTCCTGGTAGTGCTAGAATTATGGGCGCTAAGACGCTTGATGCTTTGTCTGAAGTTAAAGATATCTTAAGTTCAAACCCAGAGGGTATTGTTGTTATCGAAGGGCATGCCTCTACAGACGGTAGCGAAGATTTCAATATGAAACTTTCTCAGAAAAGAGCCGATGCTGTTCGTGATAAATTGATCGAACTAGGAATTGACGGTTCACGTCTTGAAACCAAAGCATATGGTGAAACTAAGCCACTTGTAGGGTTCGAAAACAACCGTGTAAAAAATAGAAGAGTTGAATTCCACAGAAAGCAACAATAAGTTCTATAACCAATATCAAAAAAGGCTGAGTGAACACTCAGCCTTTTTTTATTGTTTAATTTTTAATTAAAGCGCTTTTAAATTGGTAATGGTCTGAGAAGGAGATTCAGATTTAAAGACAAAACTTCCAGCAACCAATACATCTGCGCCTGCCTCTACCAAAGCTTTCGCGTTTTGATCGGTTACTCCACCGTCAATTTCGATTAAAGTGCTTGCCTCTTTGACGTCGATTAACGCTTTTAGTTCGCTCACCTTAGCATAGGTATTTTCAATAAACGACTGCCCTCCAAAACCAGGGTTGACACTCATGAGACAAACTAGGTCGAGTTCCTTTATTATATCCGAAAGGACACTTACAGGCGTGTGTGGGTTTAAGGCTACACCTGCTTTCATCCCTAAGGACTTGATTTTTTGAATGCTTCGATGCAAATGATTACACGCTTCATAGTGCACGGTTAAAACCGCGGCATTTAAGGCTGCAAACTCTTCGATATAGCGGTCGGGATCTACAATCATCAAATGGACATCTAAAGGCTTTTTAGCGTATTGATTAATAGCTTTAAGGACTGGCATTCCAAAGGAAATGTTCGGCACAAAAAGGCCATCCATTATGTCAATATGAAACCAGTCGGCTTCGCTAGAATTTAGCATTTCACAATCGCGTTGTAAATTGGCGAAATCTGCAGCTAATAAGGAGGGTGCAATGAGTTTTTTCATAAGTATAAAAAAAGCAACCGGAAGGTTGCTTTGGAAATTAACCTAAATAGGTTTTTAAAATTTTACTTCTTGAGGTGTGCTTTAAGCGACGGATCGCTTTCTCTTTGATTTGTCGAACGCGTTCGCGTGTCAAATCGAAGGTTTCGCCAATTTCTTCTAGTGTCATGGCGTGTTGATCGCCTAAACCAAAATAGAGCCTTACCACATCTGCTTCTCTTGGCGTGAGTGTTTCTAATGCTCGCTCTATTTCTGTCTTTAAAGACTCGTGGAGTAAGGTACGGTCAGGATTGGGCGATTCACCACTGTTAAGGACATCATAAAGATTTGAATCTTCTCCTTCAACTAGTGGTGCATCCATAGAGACATGACGACCAGAGTTTTTTAATGACTCTTTAACATCATTGACTGTCATGTCCAATTCTTTAGCTATTTCTTCGGCCGAAGGGGCACGCTCGTGTGCCTGTTCTAAAAAGGCATAGGTCTTGTTGATTTTATTGATAGAGCCAATCTTGTTAAGGGGCAAGCGCACTATACGCGATTGCTCAGCCAAGGCTTGTAAAATCGACTGTCGAATCCACCATACGGCGTAGGAAATGAATTTAAAACCACGTGTTTCATCAAAACGTTTGGCGGCTTTGATGAGCCCCAAATTACCTTCGTTAATTAAATCGGGTAGGGTTAGTCCTTGGTTTTGATATTGTTTCGCCACAGAAACGACAAATCGTAAGTTTGCCTTTGTAAGTTTTTCTAAAGCGATCTGGTCACCCGCTTTTATTCGTTGTGCGAGTTCCACTTCTTCTTCCGCCGTGATTAAATCTACTTTTCCAATTTCTTGTAAGTATTTGTCTAAAGAAGCAGTTTCTCTGTTGGTGACCTGTTTGGTGATCTTAAGTTGTCTCATGAAATGATTTATTGTACCTCTTTATACGTTCAAAAATTCAAAATGTTACATTTGAGCAAAAAAAAACCACTCCTTAGAGTGGTTTTTTTTAAAAGGAATAGATTAGTCTCTTTTCGGCTTTTCTTTTCGCTCTGGACGAGGCAGTAGGGCCTTTCTAGATACCTTTTCTTTTCGTGTTCTGGAATCGATCCCGAAGTATTTGACTTCAAGAATATCTCCCATATTAACAACATCACTGACATTTTCAGTTCTTTCCCATGCCAATTCACTAACGTGGAGAAGGACTTCATTACCCGGTGCATCATTATATTCCACGACAGCACCAAAGTCTAGCATTTTGATGACTTTCACTTCATAAGTATTTCCTACAACAGGTTTGAATGTAATAGAATCTATTTTTGCTTCTACCATTGCAATTCCTTCAGGAGAAGTTCCAAGGATTTCAACAACACCTTCTT
This sequence comes from Flavobacteriaceae bacterium, assembly GCA_049623905.1. Lineage (GTDB taxonomy): Bacteria > Bacteroidota > Bacteroidia > Flavobacteriales > Flavobacteriaceae > Arcticimaribacter. The sequence goes on along the minus strand of JBMZTS010000038.1, from coordinate 7,963 downwards.
CAGTTACAGGATCTTCATTGATAACAATGGTGCAACCCGATTCTTTTTGAAGTTCTTGAATGACCTTTCCACCTGGTCCAATAAGGGCCCCAATGAATTCGTTGGCAATGCGACGATTAATCATTTTTGGTGCGTGCGCTTTTACATCACTAGCAGGTTCTGCAATAGTTTCAACTAATTTCTCTAAAATATGTAGGCGTCCTTGCTTGGCTTGTTCAAGCGCTTGTGTAAGGATTTCATAGCTTAGCCCTTTGATTTTGATGTCCATTTGACAGGCAGTAATTCCATCGGCAGTTCCTGTGACTTTAAAGTCCATATCTCCCAAGTGGTCTTCATCGCCTAAGATATCAGAAAGGACGGCAAATTTTTCACCATCACTGATCAGCCCCATGGCAATTCCAGAAACAGGCTTTTTAATTTGCACTCCTGCATCCATCAAGGCCATTGTTCCTGAACACACGGTTGCCATGGAAGAAGATCCGTTGGATTCAAGTACTTCGCTTACGACTCTAACAGTGTAGGGACAATTATCGGGCATTACTTTTTTCAATGCACGTTGTGCTAAATTTCCATGTCCCACTTCTCGACGAGAAGTTCCGCGAAGAGGTCGCGCCTCTCCTGTACAGAATGGGGGGAAATTGTAATGTAAATAAAAGGTTTCTTCCCCTTGTGCAGTGGGCAAATCAATCATATTGGCTTCGCGTGAAGTACCTAAGGTAACGGTAGCTAAAGCTTGGGTTTCCCCTCGGGTAAAGACCGACGATCCGTGTGTTGAAGGTAAATAATCTACCTCACACCAGATGGGACGAATATCGGTGGTTTGTCGTCCGTCTAGGCGAATGCCTTCGTTTAAAACTAAATCGCGAACGGCTTTCTTTTGCGCTCCACTAAAGTATTTTGAGATCAATTCTCCTTTTACTTCGAGTTCTTCCTCAGTGTAGTCGGCTTTAATGCTGTCTTTAACGTCGCTAAAAGCCAAGCCGCGCTCGGCTTTACCTGAGCCTAATTTGGCGATATCATAGCATTTTTGATAGGCCTTTTCATGTACGCTTTTTTCAAGCTCAGCATCGTGTTCTTCTTCTTCGTATTCGCGGGTTTCTTTTTTACCTACAGCTTCGGCTAGACGAATTTGAGCGGCGATTTGATCTTTGATTGCTTCGTGTCCAAAAGCAATGGCTTCAATCATTTCTTGTTCAGAAATTTCATCGAATTCTCCTTCAACCATAGCGACAGAATCTTGACTTGCACCAATCATGATGTCAATATCTGACTCTAATAACTGAGCTGAACTAGGATTGATGACAAATTCTCCGTCAATACGTCCAACTCTAACCTCTGAAATAGGATATTCGAAAGGCATATCTGAGAGTTGAATCGCTGCTGAAGCTGCTAAACCGGCAAGCGCATCGGGTTTTACCTCTTCGTCATGCGACATCAACTGGATCATTACCTGTGTTTCGGCGTGATAATCTTTTGGGAAAAGAGGGCGTAATACGCGATCGACCAATCGCATGGTGAGAATTTCTTCATTACTCGGACGTGCTTCTCGTTTAAAAAATCCGCCTGGAAAACGCCCAGCTGCGGCAAATTTTTCGCGATAGTCTACCGTGAGTGGTAAGAAATCAACAGGGCTAGCTTTTCGTGCCGACACAGCAGTGGCCAGTAGCATACAATTGCCACTTCTGACAACGACAGAGCCGTCAGCTTGTTTCGCTAATTTTCCTGTTTCTAGAGTGATTGTTCTCCCGTTAGAGAGTTTTATTTCCTCTGAAAAAGTTTTTGGAATCATTTTTTTTCATTTTAATTAAACCTAAAGTGTTGTTGTGTTGTGTTTGTAGGCTGCCAATGAAAAACTTTTGATTCAGCTTTTTTAATTGTCCAATAAAGAAAGGAAACTTATTTACGTAAGCCTAGTTTCTTAACGATTGCTCTGTAGCGTTCGATGTCTTTGGCTTTTAAATAATCCAGTAGACTTCTGCGTTTTCCAACGAGTTTCACAAGTGAACGTTCGGTGTTGAAGTCTTTACGGTTATTCTTTAAATGATCGGAAAGGTGATTAATGCGATAAGAAAACAAAGCGATTTGTCCTTCAGTTGACCCAGTATCGCTTTTTGAGGTTCCGTGTTCTGCAAAAATTTCCTGTTTTTTTTCTTTTGATAGATACATGCTAATATTATTTCAATGATTGTTATGTAATTATGCTCTTAAGCGGGGCAAATATACACCAATTTATTAAACCATAAAGGGTTATGTTTATTTTCTTAGGGCTCGATTAAGGACCAAATCAATGTAAAGATTGATCTTGTCTTTCAGATTTTTACGATGACTGATAAAGTCTAAAAAGCCCTTTTCTAAAAGAAATTCACTGGTTTGAAACCCTTCGGGTAAATCTTTCCCTGTGGTGTCTTTTACTACCCGTGGGCCAGCAAAAGCAATTAAAGCTCCTGGTTCGGCGATATTGATATCACCCAGCATAGCAAAAGAGGCGGTTGTTCCTCCTGTCGTTGGATCGGTACACAGGGAGATGTAAGGCAGTTTAGCTTCGGCCAATTTTGTGAGCTTTGCACTGGTTTTGGCAAGTTGCATGAGTGAAAATGCCCCTTCCATCATTCGGGCACCTCCCGATTTTGAGATGATAATCATGGGTAAACGATGTTCAATAGCATGTTCGATGGCGCGGGCGATTTTTTCACCTACCACAGAACCCATAGAGCCCCCAATAAAGCCGAAATCCATACATGCCACTACGATTTCATGCCCTTTGGATTTCCCCACGGCAGTGCGAATAGCATCTTTAAGGCCGGTTTTAGCTTTGCTTTCTTTTAGTCGGTCACTGTATTTTTTAGAATCGGTGAATTTTAAAAAATCCTTGGAAACAACCTCAGCGTCGAGTTCCTTAAATTGATTATCGTCAAAAAGAATTTCAAAATATTCTTTACTCCCAATACGCACATGATATTCGTCTTCAGGGCTAACATAGAAATTTTCAGCTAATTCCTGTGTCTCTATAATTTTCCCCGTTGGTGTTTTGTACCAAAGTCCTTTGGGAATGTCTTTTTTCTCTTCCGTTCGGGTTTGAATTCCCTTTTCGCTGCGTTTAAACCAATCCATAAAACGATATTACCTTTAAGCTAAGGTATTTATATTGTTTAAATCTTCAAACGCTTTGATCAATCTTTGTTTGAAAGTTTGTTCGCCAAGGCGTAACCATTTGCGTGGATCGTAATGTTTTTTATTGGGTTGGTCGGCCCCTTCGGGGTTTCCAATTTGCTGTTTTAAATATTCAACTTTATCATTCATATAGTCACGAATCCCTTCTGTAAAGGCGAATTGAAGATCGGTGTCGATATTCATTTTAATCACACCATAACCAATGGCTTCGCGAATTTCTTCAACTGTTGAGCCTGATCCACCGTGAAAAACAAAATCAACAGTATTGTCTGCTACATTGTATTTCTTTGAGATATATTCCTGTGAATTTTTAAGAATTTTTGGAGTTAATTTGACATTTCCAGGCTTGTAGACACCGTGAACATTTCCAAAAGCAGCGGCCACTGTAAATTGATCACTTACCTTCATGAGTTCCTCATAGGCATAAGCCACTTCTTCTGGTTGCGTGTAGAGTTTAGAGACATCCACATCGCTATTATCTACACCGTCTTCTTCACCACCTGTTATTCCCAGTTCAATTTCTAAGGTCATTTCTAATTTTGACATCCGTGTGAGGTAGGTCTTGCAAAGGGCAATATTTTCTTCAAGCGGCTCTTCCGACAAATCGATCATATGTGAACTGTAGAGCGGTTTTCCGGTTTCTTTAAAGAATTTTTCCCCTGCATCGAGCAGGCCATCAATCCATGGCAATAGATTTTTTGCACAGTGGTCGGTGTTCAAAATCACTGTCGCGCCATAGTGCTCTGCTAATTCGTGAATGTGTTTAGCTCCGGCAATGGCCCCGGCAATGGCAGACTTTTGATTGTCATTGCTCAGCCCTTTTCCGGCATTGAATTGTGCTCCTCCATTTGAAAACTGAATGATGACAGGACTATTGAGTTCTGCCGCCGTCTCCAATACGGTGTTGATTGAGTTGTTTCCAATCACATTGACAGCGGGAAGAGCAAAGTGATTATCTTTAGCGAATTGAAAAATGTCTTGGACTTGACGTCCAGTGACAACGCCTTTAGGGAATGTTGAATTCATATTTTAGTTTTGTTCGCTGCAAAAATAAAGAAAAAGACTAAAAAGGGTAATTAATTCCGACATTAAAAACAGCTTTTTTTAAGGCTAGTTGAGAACCCCAACGGCGTTCTTTTGAAAGCGAGGGGTCAAATGTTTTAAAGGCCGTATCTAATCTGAAAATAAAATAGTCAAAGTCGTAACGAATGCCAAAGCCCGTACCTATAGCGAGTTGGTTTAAATCCCTTAAAGAATTGAGGGTTTGTTTGATGTCTGACACATTGTTATTAACATTCCAAATGTTTCCAGCATCGATGAAAAACGCCCCTTTTAGGGGGCCAAAAATTGGATAGCGGTACTCTAAATTTAAAGCAATTTTAAAGTTGGCTTCATTGAATTCATTGATACCGCTGCTTGTTCCTGGTCCTAATTTGTATGCCTTCCAAGCCCTGTTGTCATTTGCCCCACCAGCATAATAGGAGCGTGTAAAGGGAATGCTATTAGAATTGCCATAGGGGATAGCAATTCCGCTAAAGCCTCTAAAGGCGACTATTTTTTGTCTTCCTACCTGCCAGTGTTTGATATAATTGATCTCCGATTTGATGTACTGTGATGGAGCAAGGTTAAAAATCAAACGTTTCCCATTCTCGTCTTGTTGCGCTCTGCCAATGCGTAAAGCGGTAGTTAATAAATTTCCAATCCATTCGACTTTAATCCGCAATTGTGAAAAATCTTCATCAAGAATATTTTCTTGATTGTTCTTGTAAAAAGTAAAGGAAGAGCCCACGATAAAGTTATTGGCCGTCAGACGATTTTTTCGCTCGTTTATGTTTGATACATTGGTGTAGTCTTGGTCTGTCTTGCTGATCGATGTGCGCTCATTTAAAACATCTTCGATATACAAATCGGTCATTTCGGGGATATCTAGATTGTTGTCTTCATTTAAATAGTCACGGTCCAATGGTCGCCTTTTGGCAATGGCATTTAAGCGATCGTATGAATTTCGATAGACATTAAAATAATTGTCAATGGCGCGGTTATCGACAAATTCGATGTCGGCTAACTTTAAGTTGAAGCTGTGCTTTGGGCTAGACTGCCAGGTGTATTCAAAATTACCTGTAAAATTTTGCCGATCAAGACCAATATTTTCCTGAATGGAAACTCCAAGCGCAATAGTTGTCTTTACCTGTTTTTCTTTGAAGAGTAACTCTTCAAACCACTGTGGTGCTAACAAGCGTGGAATTCTTAAACGTAAATTTCCTCCTATTTCAAATAAATTGAAAAAAGAGCTTTTTTCCTCCGCAACATCGCGCGACGCGCCTAGTGTTCCTTTGATCCCTGTCTCTAAAATTTCACCACCACTGAAAACATTTCTAGTGATCAATGAGGTTCCCAAAGAAAGCCCAATATCCTGTATGTTTGAATGTGAGACGTCAAAATCGAACCCCAATGAAAAGCGTTCTTTGGGCGAAAGATAAATGGTTGCATCGAGAGCAGTCGAGTCTTTTTGCGAAGGGCTGTAAAGGATGGAAGGAAACTTAAAGTTCTGAAGTTCGTTAAAATAGCGATAGGTCGCTGTTCTTTCTTGATAGCTGTAGTGATCCCCTTGTTTTATTTTAATCCCATCGGTAAGCACTTTGGGGTTGTATTTTAGTTTGCCAACAGAGAATATTTTGATGCCATTGCTTTGAATGGAGTCCGTGTAGGTGGTAACGTCTTGTTCAGGGTTTTCGACAAAAACAGCAATAGCGTTTATTTTTTGAATTTTATAAGGAATTTCCTGTAAGGTGTCCTGCACTCTTTTTTGTGCATTTTTTATTTCAATGGTTAGTGGAATTGTGGTGTCTATCCCAAGGCTGTCTTTAAAGGCTTTAAATCGGATAGAGCGTTGTTGGAAATTATAAATCCCATTATTTCTGAAGAGATCGACCAAACGGGCGCGTTCGGCTTCAATCTTATCAACAGAAAAGGCATCATTTTCTTTTAAAAGACTCTTGTCTTTATGGGCTAAATAGAGGGAGTCGATGTCTTTCGATCCTGCCAAATGACTAATGGTGTCCAACGTAAAAACAGGCCCTGTTTCGATGGCATAATTGATTTCCACTTTTTTAGGAGACAAAGGCAACACTTCTGCTGCGGCCTTTGCGTTAAAGTACCCAATGTTATTGTAATACTGTTTAAAGAGAGTATTTGTTAGCGCTATCTTTGTTGAATCGACCACAGCGGGCGGCTCCCCGTTTTTAATCAGCCAATTGTTGAAATCAATGCGATATTTGCGCAGCTGGTCCACTTGTTTTTTGGACAGCCATTTTTCAAGGCGTTCTTTTCGTTTGGGGGTTTTGGTCAACCAACGATCAAAACGCTCTTCAGGATTGGGAATACTAAGGTTGTGAACGTGCAATTTTAACGGAATGCCTAAAATTTTTTTATTCACTGGAGTCAGCGATAAAAGTGTAACAGGGTCTTGCAGTAACGTTTTATTATTTTTTTTAAACGATTGCTTAACGATGAGTTGCTTGCCCTCGGGCAGTTCTTTAACACTGCTACAAGCCTGTGCTATAAAGCAGACCAAAAGTAGAATCGCTATTTTTGTATTAAACAATCTCAAGAAGGGAACTATTTCAAACAAAAATACATCATTTATGATTACAAAAAAGGAGCTTAAGACAATCAGTTGTTTGGGATTAAAAAAGAATAGAAAACAATTTGGCCAATTTGTCGCTGAGGGTGAAAAAACGGTTAAAGCTCTTTTGACAGCTGGGTTTAAGTCTGTTACATTATATGCTACCCAACCCATTTCGGGCATTGCGACCATTGCCGTAACCAAGAAAGAGATGATGCGCATGTCACTTTTAAAAACAGCCTCTCCTCTTTTAGGATTGTTTACCATTCCAAAACCAACTGCTTTACCACAAAACGGACGAGTAATTGTTTTAGACAACCTTTCGGATCCTGGTAATCTGGGTACCATTATTCGCCTATGCGATTGGTTTGGAATCGACCATTTGATCTGTTCTCTTGAGACAGTCGATTGCTACAATCCAAAAGTAGTTCAAGCGACGATGGGCTCTCTGGCAAGGGTTAAATGTCACTATATGGATTTGACGGCTTTTTTTCACGAGAATAAGCGTCCCGTTTTTGGGACCTTATTGGATGGAAAATCAATTTATGAAACGGTATTTCCTGACAATGCTGTTTTGGTTTTAGGCAGTGAATCGCACGGTATAGCCGAAGCCAACCGAACACAAATCACCCATGAAGTGACTATTCCAAGACGATCAAGTCAGGGCCCAGAAAGTCTCAATGTGGCGATGGCTGCCGCTGTTGTTTTAGGTGAATTTTGCCGGTAATTATTCGAAAGTCAAATTGATCGCAATCCCTTGCGACATCAGCGAAGTGATGTTAGATGTCCATGGGCTAATCCCATTGCTTGGATTATCTTTAATCAATTCATTTTGAATGGAAAAAATCCCGCGTATTGACGGGGAAAACTTAAAGTAAACAAGGTAAAAATCGATCCCGAAACCCACTTCATAACTAAACATTTGGCTATTGACTCGGAAGACATTATTAAAATTATCGTCATTGTTTTTAGCATTACTTGAAAGATTAAATGACGTTGAAACGCCACCCACTAAATAGGGTTTCCAATTGTTGATTCTCTCGCCACTAAACTTAATTAACAAAGGCAAGTGGATATAGGTTGACTTGACCTCTCTGAGATAATCCGCTTCAGAACTCATTCGCGGAGTGTTACTGGGATACATCAAATCGCGTTGGTTGTAATATA
>JBMZTS010000037.1:0-12009 GCA_049623905.1 Flavobacteriaceae bacterium | reverse complement strand
GGAGTCATTGGCCTAGAACTCGGACAAGTGTATCGTCGATTGGGAGCCGAAGTTTCTGTAATTGAATATGCAGACCGAATCACGCCTGTAATGGACAGTGCCGTTTCTAGAGAATTGACTAAGGTGCTTAAAAAACAAGGGGTTAAGTTTTATTTATCTCATGGCGTTAATAAGGTTGAACGCCAAGGTGACGAGGTAATTGTGGTGGCGACAAATAAAAAAGGTGAAGAAGTATCCTTTAAGGGCGATTATTGTTTGGTCTCCGTTGGTCGAAAACCTTATACTGACGGATTGAATGCAAAAGCCGCAGGAGTCCAAATCAATGAACGTGGGCAAATTGAAGTAAACGACCAGCTTCAGTCAAGTGCTAATAATATCTATGCCATTGGCGATGTTGTTCGTGGGGCCATGTTGGCTCATAAAGCTGAAGAGGAAGGGGTTATGGTTGCTGAAACTTTAGCGGGGCAAAAACCCCATATCGACTATGGTCTTATTCCCAATGTCATCTATACCTGGCCTGAAGTTGCTTCAGTAGGCAAAACAGAAGAGGAGTTAAAAACTGCTGGTGTCAACTACAAAAGCGGTCAATTTCCAATGCGCGCCCTTGGACGTTCTCGTGCGAGTATGGATACAGACGGCTTTGTGAAAATTCTTGCTGATGCAAGTACCGACGAGGTTTTAGGTGTCCATATGGTCGGTGCTCGTGTTGCAGATCTAATCGCTGAAGCCGTTACGGCTATGGAGTTCCGTGCTTCCGCCGAAGACATTGCGAGGATGTCACACGCTCACCCAACCTATGCGGAAGCAGTCAAAGAAGCCGCATTAGCCGCTACCGATAGTCGTTCGCTTCACATTTAATCTTCCTTGCTTTAAGGTAGAAAATCATTTTTTTGATAAAAGGCAACCATAAGTTTGGCTAAGACAGGACCTTGATCTTCTTGCAAAAAGTGTCCCCCCGCCACCTTGCTGTGTTCTTGTGCCTCTGCGCCAGGAATCAGCGCTTGAAAAAGCTGTTCTCCCCCCTTGGTTATTGGATCTTGATCGCTAAACAGTGTCAAAAAGGGTTTTTTCCATTGCCTTAATATTTTCCAGGCACTTTTATTATTATCACTCTCTGGATCATTTTCAGAAGTAGGGACAAGAGCTGGAAAGATACGAGCGCCAGCCTTATAGTCATCAGTGGGAAATGGCGCATTGTAGGCAGCCATAACGGCAGGCGATAAATCGGTCGTAGTAGCACGCTGCAAAACCGTAGCCACATCAAATTTGGGACTGTTAGCGGCAAAGTTTTGCCAATCTAAAAAGGCCTGTGGCGGTGTAACTGTTCCCGTAGGAAGCATAGTGTTTCCTGCGACGATACTCGCAAAGCGCGCTGAATTGCTTGTTACTAAGCGCAGACCGATCAAACCTCCCCAGTCTTGAACGAAGAGGTGAATTTGATCAAGATTCAGTTGTGTAATTAATTCACCAGTCCATTCAAGGTGTTTAGCATAGCTATAATCCATCTGATGTGCTGGCTTGTCCGATTTCCCAAAACCTATTAAATCTGGTGCAATTACGCGCATTCCACTATCAACGAATATTGGTATCATCTTCCGATAGAGGTATGACCAACTTGGTTCGCCATGCAACAATAAAACAATAGGCCCTTCGCCTTCATCCAAATAATGCATTCTTAAAGTCTTGCCTACAGTGAGGTAATGAGCTTCAAAAGGAAAATCTTCTAAATTTTCAAAATATGATTCTGGTGTTCTAAGTACTCTCATGGGTCTTAATAGTTAATTTAAGTTACCCGTCCATTTGACGGCCTCAACAAGTAATTTTTGATGGTTTTCATTTTTATAATAGCTGCCTTTATGTCCTAAGGCGGAGTAAAAAACTTTTCCTTTTCCGACCGTATGATTCCATATCACAGGGTGGTCATTGCCCTTACCAGGGTGCTCTGAAGTTGCGAGTGTCTGTTCTTCTTGACTCAAGTTTAAACCCCTTTCATTTAAGGTGTAGATAACATTGACTCCTTTTGTTCGTGGACTTTCTTTAAAGACATACCATTCGTCTTCCCATCGCCATTGAATGGGAAGATCTGAGCAATCCATGCTCGTCGTATGACATTCACGTTCTAGGATAGCTGTTTGAAACTGTGGGTGCATGGGGTGATGTGAAAAAGTTGCCCGTATAACCTCATCTCGATACCAATCCCATTGATGTGACCCATCTCCCGACCCGTGAATCCCTACAAAACCACCTCCGTCCATAAGAAAGTTTTTAAAAGCTTGTCGTTGTTGATCACTCAAGGTTCTTCCGGTCACATTTAGCCAAATCACAACATCATAGGTCTTTAATGTACCGGGATTGAACAATACACTGTCCTCTGAAATCGTAAGGGTCCACTGGTGTCTATTGGCGAGAACGGCAAACATTTTTTTAGCCTCAGCGATGGCCTCTATGTGTCGCCAAGCCTTGGTTTTGGAATAGAGAAGAATATTGAGTTTTCGCTCTGTTTTTTTTTTGACTTGAAGGGGTAGGGTATGGCGCTTTCCACTAATCAAAATGAGAGGATCTTTCATTAAGTTGGGATGATATCCATAGGAGATCAAGTTAAAAAGGAGTAAACATAAAGCGATTTTAGTCATTAGGTCATAGTGGTGTTTAACGCCAAATGTTTTGACGCCAGAGTGTCAATTTGTGGGTAAGGTAACCATAAATTGTTGACTTGTTTCTTTGATAACCGTAAACAAGTATAAGACAGCTGGCAATAAAGAGAAGTGCCCCCAAGACACTTTGGTTAAATGACAGGGAATTTTTATAGTATTTATAGAAGCCAATTCCTGTTAAACTGCCATAAAAAAGAAAATAATGAACAATGTAAATCTCTAAAGTTTTGCGCCCAACGTTAGACCAAAAACGACTTGTAGTGAATTGCTCTAAGAACATGAAAATTCCAAATAATACGCAAACATCCCCAAGACGAATAAAGAGGTAATTGTTATAGGCTACTTGGCGAAATATTGCGTTTCCACTCCATGCTTCAAGAGTCATCAGAAAAGTTGAAGAACCAAAAATAAGCCAGATTCCGACTACAAGATATCCGATAGCCCAACGTCTTAAGCGTTTTGTTTTGTTATGAAACAAATAGGCCATTGAGGCACCAAAAAAGACATAACCCACCCAAGGGAAGAGATAAAAGACTCCCTGATTGGCTTTGGTCAGATAGGCCGCCAAAAAGAGTGGTAATTCTGTAAAAACCATTTCAGAATATCTGGGTTCTAAAATAAACAAGCACAACGCGCTTACAAAAAATACGCCTCCGGTCCAGTTCTTCAAGCGATTAAAAAGGAAATAGATGATGATAATGAACAGGAGGCTGAATCCAATAATCTGGAGCACGTCTGGAAAAATAAAAGCCCGGTTGAGTTCTCCATGGAGGAGCATAGGGATGTTTAGCCTAAGAACATAGCCCCATAGTATTAATTCAAAAGCCCGTTTTAGGCCCTTTTTTATCCGCGGATTTTTATTTCCTTTTTTATTGTTTTGGATCAACAAGAACGTAAAAATCCATCCGGTGATGGTAAAAAACACAGGCGCAGTGAATCCTCTGCAATACAACCAAAATTGATATAATGAATTGTTTGGGTCATTGTCAATAGGGTCGAGAACACCACTAATGAAATGCCCTTGAAGCATCATTAGAATTGCAAAAGCACGTAAATTATCAATAAAATTTAACCGTAAATTCGACTTCATTTGCAAAAAATACAAACTTGAAGCCAATTAAGGGCATTGAAGAAAGGCATTCATTTTATCTCGAATCATTTCTAGACCCAAGTGTCCAATACTGCCAATGTGTGTATGTTTAACAGATCTATTGGCTTTGTATTTGCCTTGTGCTATGGTCTGTCCCAAGTCGCGATAAGCGTCTCTAAAAGGTTTGCCTTCCAATACAGCTGCGTTTAACGTATCGACACTAAACAAGAAATCGTATTTGCTTTGGTCCGTTATTTTCTTTTTAATGCTCATTTTAGGAAGACTAAAAAGTAAAATATCTAGGCAGGCCTTTAGTTCTTCAATCGCTTCAATAATAGGTCCTTTTGCAAGTTGTAATTCCCTGTGATACCCACTTGGAAGATTTGTCATCAAAAGCGATAACTCGTTAGGCAGGGCTTGAAGGCGATTACACTTTCCTCTGACGAGTTCAAACAAGTCAGGATTTTTTTTGTGCGGCATGATACTCGATCCCGTCGTTAAATCATCGGGAAAGGAGATAAAATCGAAATCTTTCCCCATATATAAGCAAATATCCATACATAGCTTTGAGAGTGTGCTCCCGATGCTTCCAAGAGAAATCGCAGTCGTTTTTTCGAGTTTGCCTCGACTCATTTGTGCAGCAACGGCGTTAACTTTCATGGTTTCAAAAGCCAAAAGCTTGGTTGTCAATGCCCGATCAATTGGAAATGAACTGCCATAGCCAGCGGCACTTCCCAATGGATTTTGATCTGCAATTTTTAAAGCGGCCCCTAAAAGATAGAGATCGTCGATTATGTTTTCCGCATAAGCCGATAACCATAACCCAAAGGAAGAAGGCATAGCCACCTGTAAATGAGTATAACCAGGGAGTAGGTCATCTTGATGTTTTTCAGCTTCTTCTAGGAGTAAATCGAAGAGTTGACAACACAACTGTTTTATTTGAATCAGTTCATCTTTAAGATAAAGGTGCATGGCAACGAGCACTTGGTCGTTGCGCGAACGAGCGGTATGGATTTTTTTACCTAAGTCACCGAGTTTTTCGGTTAAGACATGTTCAATTTTAGAATGCATGTCTTCAAATGTTTTTTCTATGGTAAAACGACCTTCTTCAGCAGCTGTTTTTAAAAGGGACAATTCGCTTGTTAATAGATCAGCCTCTTGTGACGTAAGTAGGCCCGTGGTTGCAAGCATTTTTGCATGAGCAATCGAGGCCTCACAATCATATTTTGCAAGATAGAGATCATAGTCACGATCTTTACCCACGGTAAAGTGATCAACTTTTTGGTGAGCTGCAGCTCCTTTTTGCCAGAGTTTCATGTTAGAGTATTTTTTTTAAAAGTTGAATATAAAAAGGGATGGCTTCTTCAATTTCACTAAGATAAATAAATTCGTCGGCGGTATGGGATCGTGTAGAATCACCTGGACCTAATTTAAGCGAAGGGCATGAAAGTTTTGCTTGATCAGACAGCGTAGGAGAACCGTAGGTTTGCTTTCCTAAAGCCATGCCAGCCTGAACCAAAGAATGTTCTTTTGGTATTGCCGAGGAATTTAAATCTATAGACCTTGGGGTAAGTGCAAGTGGCGCATCTTTTTGAAGTATGTTAACAATTTCTTGATTGCTGTAACAATCATTCACTCGAACATCGATTACCAGCTCGACTTCCGAAGGCACAACATTGTGTTGTTTCCCTGCATTTACTTGGGTAATGGTGAGTTTAACAGGGCCCAATTGATTTGAAACTTTATCAAAAGAAAAATCCTCTAACCAATGGATGACCTGTGGAAGTTTTAAAATGGGATTCTCTGGATTCGGATGGGCCGCATGGGAGGCCGTACCTGAAATGACACCGTCGAAAACAACGAGGCCTTTTTCTGCTATGGCCAATTCCATTAAGGTGGGTTCTCCTACGATGGCGACATCAATTTTTGGTAAATGGGGGAGTAAGCTATTCAAGCCCTTGTCTCCCGAACTTTCCTCTTCAGCCGTGGCAGCAATAACAAGATTGTAGGCCAAATCTTGATGATGGTAATAATGGGTAAAAAGTGCAATAAGAGACACTAAAGCTCCCCCGGCATCATTACTTCCCAAACCGTATAACTTGCCATCGATCACATGCGCATGAAAAGGATCATTGGTGTAGGCAGCATTTGGTCGGACCGTATCGTGGTGCGAATTCAAAAGCAGTGTTGGCTTTGAAGCGTCAAATGCTGCGTTTAATGCATAAATATTGTTGTTTTGTCGCTGGTGTGGTATGTTGTGCTCTCCAAACCATTGTTCAATTCGCTGGGCTGTTTGATCTTCTTCACTTGAAAAGGAAGGGAGGGCTATCAAATCTTTTAAAAGGGTAATTGCATCGTGAATTAAAGTCGTCATCTTAAAGCGTTATTGAGGTGTAAGAGGTATTTGTATTAATCATTTCAGTAGATCCTATCGCCACTTCTCGTACCCCGTTTTCAAGGGCATCAAAGGCATTGTGCATTTTTGGCAACATACCCTGCGAAAGGATGTTGTTTTCGAGGAGTTCTTTATAGTCCTTTTTTGTTATTCTTTCAATCAATGAAGAGGGATCATTGACATCTTTCATTACTCCACTCATTTCAAAGCAGAAGTAAAGGGCGGTTTCGAAGTCTTGTGCTAAGTTTTTACCAATTTCAGCGGCAATAGTATCGGCATTTGTATTGAGCAACTGTCCATTTCCGTCGTGTGAAAGGGCGCAACAAACGGGGCAAATATTTTGAGAAAGCAAAGCGATGAATAATTCTCTATTCACTGAAGTGATGTCACCAACAAAGCCAAAATCGATTGTTTTTACAGGACGTTTTTTTGCCCTAATGGCATTACCATCGGCTCCAGAGAGTCCTAGAGCATTGCAGTTGAATCGCTGCAATTGTGCTACAATTTTTTTATTGATTTGTCCGCCGTAGATGCCTGTGATAACCTCCAAGGTGGCACTGTCAGTTATCCTTCTTCCTTCTTTAATCTTAATTGGGATATTGAGTTTCTTTGCCATTTCTGTTGCTTTTTTCCCACCCCCGTGCACCAATATTTTTGGTCCTTTTATTTTGGCAAAGTCTCCAAGAAAACGATACAGTTTTTGCGGATTTTCAATGACCGCTCCACCGATTTTTACAACAGTGAGTTTAGGCATGGTCTAAAAGGTGTTTAAGAACCGCTTGTGCGGCATAGGTACGATTATTTGCTTGCTCAATGACAAGAGAATTTGGACTGTCCAGAACACCATCGGCAACAACGATATTTCGTCTTACGGGCAAACAATGCATAAATTTAGCGGCATTGGTCAGCTTCATTTTTTCTTCTGTCAGCATCCACGATAAATCGGTTTGTAAAATTTGACCATAGTGTTGATAAGAACACCAATTTTTTGCGTAAACAAAATCGGCATCTTTTAAGGCGTCTTCTTGATTGTGAACTACGGGGATTCCATTTGTAATCCGTGGATCTAAATCATACCCCTCAGGATTGGCGATGATGTAGTCGGCTTCTTGATATCTCATCATTTTTGTAAATGAGTTGGCAACGGCATGTGGCAATGCTTTGGGGTGTGGGGCCCAAGTCAAAACAACTTTTGGTCGTGCGATAGTTCGATTTTCTTCTAGGGTAAGCGCATCGGCCAAGGCTTGCAGTGGATGGGCAGTGGCACTCTC
This sequence comes from Flavobacteriaceae bacterium, assembly GCA_049623905.1. Lineage (GTDB taxonomy): Bacteria > Bacteroidota > Bacteroidia > Flavobacteriales > Flavobacteriaceae > Arcticimaribacter. The sequence goes on along the minus strand of JBMZTS010000037.1, from coordinate 4,599 downwards.
CATATTGATAACTGGGATGGAGGCATACTGGGCAAAACTGTTTAAAACAATTTCAGCCTCGTCTTTTTCTTTGTCATTCAATGAAGCAAATGCACGAATGGCCACCATGTCACAGTACTGTGAGACTACTGCAGCTGCTTCTCGCACATGCTCAGAGCGAATCCCGCGCATGCTAGTACCGTCTTCAAATTCTAAGGCCCATGCTTCATTGGAAAAATTCATGATCATGGTATTGAGTCCCAGATTTTGTGCCGCCTTTTGGGTGCTTAAGCGAGTTCGCAAACTCGGATTAAAAAACAAAAGCCCTATGGTTCTATTTTTACCCAGCTGCTGATGTGCCAACGAATTAGCTTTTAAGGTTTTAGTTAATGCAATTGTCTTATCGAAATCGGATAAATCGTTTAATGAAATAAAATGTTTCATGTTTTAATGGTTTTTAAAGCCGTTTCAAGTGCTTTGAAAAAGAGATCGAAGTGTTTTTTCTGAATGCTTAAGGGGGGCAAAACACGCAGGATGTTTTTGTTGCTACTTCCTCCAGTGAAGATATGGTGGGTGTAGATGAGTTCTTTTCGAAGTGCACTTACATCAAAGTCAAACTCAAGGCCCAGCATGAGTCCACGTCCTTTTTTAGATTTGATTTGTGGAATTTGATCTGCTTTTTCAAAAAAGTAATCTCCAAGAGTTTTGGCCCTTTGTTGCAGTTTCTCTTCTTTCAATACATCAAGTACAGCAAGGGCAGCAGAGCAGGCCAAATGATTTCCCCCAAAGGTTGTGCCCAGAAGACCATGTTTAGCTTTAATGTTTGGATGAATAAGTAGACCACCAATTGGAAATCCATTTCCCATCCCTTTAGCCATGGTAATTATATGCGGAGTAATCTGATATTTTTGAAAAGCAAAAAAAGTTCCAGTTCGACTAAAGCCTGCTTGAACTTCGTCAGCAATAAGACATACTCTATATTGATTGCAAAGGCGCTCTAGGGCATAAACAAAGCTTTCAGACGGTTCATCTAGTCCACCAACACCTTGGATAGCTTCAAAAATCACTGCACATACATCTCCTTTTTTTAGTTCTTCTTCAAGTCTCCTTTCATCGTCAAAGGGTAAAAAACTCACCTGTTGTTGCCGATTTAAGGGGGCGTTAATTTTAGGGTTATCTGTGGCGGCTACTGCAGCACTAGTTCTTCCGTGAAACCCACGATCAAAAGCGATGATCCTTTTTTGTTGGGTATGGAAAGAAGCTAATTTTAAGGCGTTTTCATTGGCTTCCGCACCAGAACTACATAAAAACAATTCAAATTTGTGACAGCACGAATGTAAAGCAATGGCTTCCGCCAACGCATTTTGAAGTGGATTTTGTACGGCATTGGAATAAAATCCAATTTGATGAATTTGATCAGTTATACGTTCAATATAACGCGGATGCCCATGACCAATAGAGATTACGGCATGTCCGCCGTAAAGATCAAGATACTCCGTAGCCTCGCTGTCGTAAACATAAACGTCTTTTGCCCGAACAGGGGTAACGTCGTAAAGGGGATAAACATCAAATAACTTCATGTCATTGGGTTGAAATATCATTAATTTTTTTGAACGAAGCGACCAAGCCTTGTATAAGGGAAGAACTCAAACCTTGATGTTCCATTTCATTTAGCCCCGTAATGGTACAGCCTCTGGGAGTGGTTACCTTGTCAATTTCTTGTTCGGGGTGGGTGTTGGTCTCAATGAGCAGACTCGCAGCGCCTAGTGCTGTATTCATTGACATTTTCATGGCTTGTTCCGCATCAAAACCTAACTGAACACCGCCCTGAGTCGTCGCCCTGATTAGACGCATCCAAAAGGCAATCCCGCTGGCACAGATTACTGTTGCGGCTTGCATATGTTTCTCTTCAATGATGATGGAAGTACCCAAACCATTGAAAATAGCCGATCCAATAGCAATTCGCTTTTCCCCCATCTGATTGCTACACAGACAGGTCATCGATTTGCCCACAGAAATAGCGGTGTTGGGCATGCTTCTAATGACGGGATAGGTTGTGCCAATGATCGATTCAATTCGCTTAATTTTAAAACCTGTTATGGTAGAAATAAGCACATGATTTTCAGTTAAAAAGGGTTTTATTTCAGTCAAGATGCTTTCGAACTGACTTGGTTGAACAGCAAAAATAAGAATATCAGATTTTTGCACAGCTTCGACATTGTTGTTGGTAATTGTGACATTTTTGGTAGCCTTCCATTCCGATAGGGCGTCTGGATTGCGTTTGGTGAGATAGAGCGTTGTGATACTGTTGTTGATAAGCAGGCCTTTGGCAATGCTTTGTCCTAGATTTCCAGTTCCGATGATAGCGATCTTCATAATATATAAGGTTAGAATATGTTGGGTTTAAGTTGAAGTCCAAGGGTTTCTTCCCATCCCATCATGAGATTTAGATTTTGAATTGCTTGACCCGAAGCTCCTTTGATGAGGTTGTCAATTACGACGGTTATCAAGAGAATTCCTTCGTGCTGATGCAGATGGAGGAAACAGTTATTGGTGTTTATCACTAGTTTGAGATGTACTTCCTGCCGACTTATTTTTGTAAAAGGCGCGTTTTTGTAAAAAGCGTCATAGAGTGCATACGCGTCATCAAGTGTTCCGTTATATGCTGTATAAGCGGTAGCGTAAATTCCACGGGTAAAGTTTCCTCTTTGTGGAAGAAAGAAAAGCGGCACTGTTTTTTTGTCTTTAAGGTTCAGAGTTTCTCTAATCTCTCCGAGATGCTGATGTGTAAAAGCTTTATAAACCGAAAGATTGTTGTTGCGCCAAGTGAAATGTGAAGTGGGGGAAAGGCCGACACCAGCGCCGGTGCTTCCTGTTGTTGCATTGATGTGAACAGCTTGCTGCAATTGTCCTGTTTTAGCCAATGGCAAGAGGGCCAATTCAATAGCGGTTGCAAAACAGCCAGGATTGGCAATTGCCTGAGCCTTTTCTATTTGATCGCGATGAATTTCGGGTAAACCATAAACAAATTTCCGCTCTTGAAAATTCGCATGGGTGGACAAACGAAAATCGTTGCTTAAATCAATAACGATTGTTGTGGCTGAAAAGTGATGGGCTTTCAAAAAAGCCGCCGAATGCCCATGGCCTAAACACAAGAAAAGGACATCGACCTCGGGATTGACCTGATCGGTAAAGGCCAAATCAATTTCTCCCCATAAATCGGCATGGGTTTCGCTAATTTTGGTTCCAGGTCGGGTGGTGCTGTAAACAAAATCAAGTGCCAATGCAGGATGATGTAGAACAAGACGTAAAAGTTCTCCGCCTGTGTAGCCCGACCCTCCTATAATTCCAACTGTCTTCATTTTTCTGTTGTTTTATTTACATGGGTATAAATTTTGTGCGCGTTGGCACTTATCTTGATAAATCCTTTGGCCTCCTCTGCTGTCCATGCCTTGTTCATTTCGCCATAACTACCAAAAGAAGGCGTCATCAAATCGAAAGGAGAAGCAATCCCTTCCAGTTCAAAGCGATACGGATGGAGGGTGATAAAAACATCTCCTGTCACAGTTGTCTGACTGCTTTCTAAAAAGGCTTCAATATCACGCATGACAGCATCGAAATAATTGCCCTCGTGTAATTGCATGCCATAAAAATTGGCCAATTGCTCTTTTTGAAATTGTTGCCATTTGCTTTGGGTGTGTTTTTCTAAGAGGTGATGAGCTTTAAGAATAATTAGAGGAGCTGCGGCTTCAAACCCGACTCTTCCCTTGATTCCAATAATGGTATCGCCCACATGAATGTCTCTCCCTATTCCATAGGTTTTGGCAATGCTCTGTAATTGTTGAATGATGCTTACCGGCTGATCTTCGATGCCATCTAGCGCAACAATTTGTCCTTTCTCAAAGGAGAGGGTTATTTTTCGAGGGGTCGTTTGTGAAACTTGGCTGGGGTAAGCCGCTTCTGGGAGGGTTAAATGAGACGTCAAAGTCTCACTTCCACCAACACTTGTGCCCCATAAACCTTGATTGATCGAATATTGTGCTTTTTCCCAAGACAAGTCAATGCCTTGGCTTTGCAGGTAAGCAATTTCATCTTCACGTGCAAGTTGTTGATCCCTTATCGGGGTAATAATTTCTATTTCTGGGGCTAAGATTTGAAAGATTAGATCAAATCGAACTTGATCGTTTCCAGCACCTGTACTGCCATGTGCAATATAGTCGGCATTGACTTTTTTTGCGTAGTCTACAATTTCAATGGCTTGCACAACACGTTCGGCACTTACCGATAGGGGGTAAGTGTTGTTTTTTAAAACATTACCGAAGATTAGATATTTGACAATTTTCTCATAAAATGAAGCCAAGGCATCAATTGACTCATAGCTAGTAGCCCCCATGGCGTAAGCATTTTTTTCTTGGGCATTGATTTCTTGAGGGCTGAACCCCCCTGTGTTGACGCTTACGGCATGGACGGTATAGCCTTCTTTTGACAAACGTGTTAAACAATAGGAGGTATCGAGGCCACCACTATATGCGAGAACTAATTTTTTCATAGCGATTTCTTTTTAAAAAGACCACTCAGAAAGGAACTGGTCTTAGAGATTGATTGTTTTTTTTCATTGGG
>JBMZTS010000036.1:0-12226 GCA_049623905.1 Flavobacteriaceae bacterium | reverse complement strand
ATCTTTTTGGCGCTTACAGCCCCGAGCACGAGCTGAGTTCAGACAACAGTCGAGTCATCTTTACCCGATCAGTGTCGACACAAAATGTGGGATCTGCACAGGAGATCGATCTTGAATCTTTAGGCTTGAATACAATACAATTGACCATCGGTGATGAGCGCACCTATGGATTGAGCGTCGGACAAGATAAAAAGTGGATGTTAGGAGCGCAATTTACTGCGATTGCCTCAGGGAATTTCCGCAACGATTTTATACAACTCGAAAATGTGTCTTACGAAAACAGTAGTCGACTATCTATTGGAGGGTTTTATCTTCCCAATTATAGCTCAATTACAAGTTATTGGAAGCGGATTGTTTTTCGTGCGGGATTCCGTCAAGAAACAACCGGCATTATGATTAATAACACTTCTTTGGAAGAAACTGGCATATCTTTTGGAGCTAGTTTACCGTTGGGAGGGTTTTACACCGCTACAAATGTCTCAGGATTTTCTAGCCTTAATGTTGGGTTAGAAATTGGTAAAAGAGGAGTGAGTACCGGTAGTTTGGTTGAAGAAAATTATTGGACCTTACGTGTAGGGTTCTCCTTAAATGATTTATGGTTTATTAAAAAAGTTTATAATTAAATAGAGATGAAAAAGTACGGATTAACTTTGGTTTCCCTCTTGGTGTTGGTGTCGGGAAACCTTCTTGCACAAGACCAACAACAGTTGTGTTTACAAAACCTTTCGATTTTTGCTGAAAACACGAAAGTTAAAAACTATACGGCGGCATACGAACCATGGCTTGCAGTAAAAACAGACTGTCCTTCTTTAAATGTTGCCATCTATTCCTACGGAGAACGGATACTTAAAGATCGATTAAAGAACGCAACTCCAGCCGATAAAGGTGCTGCTCAACAGGCGCTTTTAAGTTTGTATGATGACTGGATAAAATATTTTCCATCTAAAAAAGGAATTAGTAAAACGGGAGATATATTATCAATAAAGGCGCAAAGTATGATTGATTTTAAGATAGGAACCAATCAGGAAATTTACGCCATATTTGATAAAGCCTATACTGAAGATGCCAAAAGCTTCACCAATCCAAAGCGGCTTTACAACTATTTCAAAACCCTTTACCAATTGTATAAATCTGGTGACAAGTCCATTACCATGGAAATACTTTTCAATAAGTATGAAGAAATTAACGAAAAATTTGAAATTGAAGGGACGGCCCTAGCCAAAAAACTAGATGTCCTTTTAAAAAAGGAAGAAAGTGGTAACGCATTGACCACCAAAGACCTCAAGCGCCGAAGAGTTTATGATGTCAATTCCAATGCCATTGGAATTTACTTAAAAAACCTTGATGGGATAATCGCTAAGGAGTCGAGCTGCGATAACCTTATCCCACTGTATCAGCGCAACTTTGAAGAGAATAAAACGAATACCGTATGGCTCAACCGTGCTGCTGGGCGAATGAAGAGTAAAGAATGCTCAGATGACCCTTTGTTTGTAACCATAGTTGAAGCCTTACACGCTCTTGATCCTTCAGCAAATTCTGCTTATTACCTTGGAATTTTAAATGATAAACGCGGTAATGACAGTGAAGCGCTACGCTACTATGAAGAGTCCATTACGTTGGAGGCTGATCCCTATAAAAAAGCAAAAACTTTGTATCGAATTGCAGTTGAATTTAAAGCGAAAGGGAAAAAATCAAAAGCCAGAAGTTATGCCCGTAAAGCACTAGGATTTCAACCATCATTAGGGAAAGCCTATTTGTTAATCGCCAACCTATATGCCAGTAGTGCAAATGCTTGTGGGGATAGTCAGTTCGATAAGCGTGCCGTTTACTGGTTGGCTGCCAATACCGCAAGAAAAGCAGCACGGGTAGATGCTTCAATTAAAAAAGCGGCGCTAAAAGCTGCTGAAAGCTATGAAGGTCGAGCTCCAAGTAAAACAGACATTTTTACCGAGGGGAAAGAAGGCACAAGCGTGACATTCTCTTGTTGGATTGGAACAAGTGTAAAAGTGCCAAAACTTTAAATGAAATTTTTACAAAAGAAATATTACTTAAAGGTTGTTGTAGCCACAGCAACCTTTTTTTGGTCTTGCGATTTTGATAAAAATGAACAATTGAGCAATACTCAATTTAAAGGAGAACCTTCTGCTGTCGCCTACGACATTCGCATGGTTTATACCGATTCACTTAAAGTCAAAGCCATTCTGACTGCTCAAGAGCATAGAGACTATAGTAATCTGTCACTTCAACATTCTATTTTCCCCAAGGGGCTTAAAGTGGTTTTTATCGATGAGTTTAAACGCGAAAATATTATAACTGCCGATTATGGAACGCTGTACAATTCTACGTCGATCATCGATCTTCAAGGCAATGTCGTTTTGCAAACAAGCGATGGCGGTATATTGAAAACACCACAACTTTTTTGGGATGCTAAAACCGATTGGATTTTCACAGAAGAAACATTTAATTTTTCAAATCCTGAATATGATGTCGTTGCGACCCGATTGGATACCAATAAAGAATTCACTAAATTTAAAACTGGAAAATTAACGGGAACAGTAGCTGTTCAAGAAGACATCAACGAATGAAAAGGTATCGTATATCAGAGATTCTCTACATTGTCATTGCCATAATTTCGGTTAAAGAAGCCTATGTGCTATGGGAAGTTCGTCCCAATAAAGCCTATTTGTTTCTAGGTTTTGCTGCCCTTGCCGTTTTTATGTATTTCTTTAGAAGTCACTATCGCAAGAAATTTAATCGTCGAAAACCCTAAATGGATATAGAGGATAGTATCATTATACTTTGTCTACTCCTTTCTGCTTTTTTCTCAGGAATGGAAATCGCTTTTGTCTCGAGTAACCGCATTTTTCTTGAAATAGAAAAAAAGAAAGCCAAGTTTACGGCAAACTTTTTAAAATTCATTACCCAAAATCCGTCGCGTTTTATTACCACCATGCTTATCGGCAATAACATTGCCTTGGTTATTTATGGTATTTTTATGGGAGATAAAATTATACAGCTGTTTTTTCCCAATCTGATTGGGGAGCAAATTCCACTAGATGTTCTCTTTTATCAAACCTTAATTTCTACGGTTGTTATTTTACTAACAGCTGAATTTTTGCCAAAGGTCTTCTTTCAATTGTATGCCAACCAACTCGTTAAATTTTTTGCTCTTCCTGCGGCCATTTTTCAGGCGATTTTCATTCCGATCAGTTATGTTGTTTTAAAAATAACAGATGCATTGCTCTTGATTTTTTTTCAATCAAAAACCAAGACATTAGAATTGTCTTTTTCAAAGTTAGAATTGGGCGATTATATTGAAGAACAAGTGGAGGGGATAGAAAATAGAGATCATCTCGATAGTGAAATTCAGATTTTTCAAAACGCCCTAGAATTTAGCGATGTGAAAGCACGCGAGGTCATGGTGCCACGTGCAGAAATTACAGCTATTGAGAAAACCAAAGGAATTGATAAACTTAGCTCATTGTTTGCCTCTACAGGCTTTTCGAAAATCCCTGTGTATGATGAAAATATAGATGATATTATTGGCTTTGTCCACGCCTTTGAAATGTTAAAACAACCGGAATCTATTCGTGAAATTTTAAGACCAGTTGAATTTGTCCACGAACCGAATCCAGTCAATGAAATTTTAAATCGACTGACGCGCAAGCGCAAAAGTATAGCAGTGGTTTTAGATGAATATGGAGGAACGGCAGGCCTTTTAACCGTTGAAGATATCGTTGAAGAATTATTTGGTGAAATCGAAGATGAGTACGACCGTATTGATCATTATGAAAAACAACTTTCTGAAGACGCTTTCGAATTTTCTGCCCGTTTAGAAATTGATTATTTGAACGATAAGTATCAACTGGCCTTACCAGAAAACGAGAATTACGAGACCTTAGGGGGCTTAGTGGTGCATTATACTGAGGAGATCCCTAAAGAAAATCAAATACTTAAAATCGACAACCATCAGATAAAAGTAACCCAAGTCTCCTCTACTAAAATTGAACGACTAATCGTCGAAAACAGGGTAAATTAATAAACCCTGAGTGACTTATTCATAGGGTTTTCCAATAAAGAATTAACACTTTTATTATTGACTAGGAAGTTGTACTTTCGCATACAATATTAAAAAACCAAAACATGGCCATACTTGGTAAAATTAGACAACGCTCATTCTTTTTGATTTTAGTAATAGGACTTGCTTTATTTGCTTTTGTGATTTCAGGAGCATTTGGCAATGGTGCCGGCGATACTGGTCCAAACGCGCCTATTGGTGTTATCAATGGCGAAGAAATCCCTTTAGAGAACTTTCGTTTGCTTGTCGACCAAACAGAACGCGCTTATCAAATATCAACACTACAAGCCGTAGAAACTGTCTGGAATCAATTTATACGTAATGAACTTTTTCTAAACGAATTTAAAGAACTAGGCATTGACGCCGGAAGAGATCAGATTGAGCAGGTCGTCTCATCGACCGAATCGATAATTACCGATCCTCAATTTATTAATGAAGCTGGATTTTTTGATTTTGGTTTATTTACAGACTTTATTGCCCAAATCCGCGAGTCTAATCCGCAAGCCTATGAATCTTGGAAGCAACAAGAGGCAGGAATTATTGCCTCGGCAAGAGAAGGAATTTATTTTGATTTAATAAAATCCAGTACAGGAGTGACCTCCAAAGATGCGCAAATGCGTTATCATTTAGACAACGACAACCTCGACATGAACTATGTTCAAATTCCTTACTCGAGTATTCCAGATAGTCTTATCTCTGTCAGCCAAAAAGAGATGGAAGAGTACATTGAAGACAATGCCAAAACCTACGAGCGCAAGGCGACACGTCATTTAAAATACGTTGCTTTTTTAGAACAAGCCACTCAGGAAGATGAAACACTTATCCGCAACGAATTGGAGGGGCTATTGGATGACCGTGTTGAATATAACGAGGTGTCAAAATTGACCGAGACCCTACAGGGCTTTAAATCGACGACAAACTTAACTGAATTCATCGATCGCCATTCCGAACAAGTGTTCGATTCTATTTATACCCCCAAAGGGAAATTGCCGACAGAGTATGCCGATATCCTTTACAACCTCAAAAAAGGCGAAGTTTTTGGACCATATAAAGACATCAATTCGCTTAAGATTTCAAAACTTCTGGATCGCAGAAAAAATGGATCCATCCGTGCTTCACATATTTTAATTTCTTACCAAGGGGCCCAACAAGCTGACCCATCAGTTCAACGCACCAAAGAAGAAGCCAAGGCACTCGCCAATAAGCTCTACCGACAAGTACGTCGAAATAGCAACAAAATTGGTGAATTGGCCCTTGAATATTCGGACGGACCACGAAAGAGTTTTTCTGGTGATTTAGGGTTTTTCCAAAAAGAAACCATGACGCCAGAGATCTACGCTTTTGGAAATAAGAATCGTGTGGGAAGGGTTGGTATGATTGAGACGCCTTTTGGATTTCACGTAATTAAAGTTGTAGAAAAGCAAGACCTTGTTCTTTTAGCAAGTGTTAGCAAAGAAGTGATACCGTCGGAGAAAACCTCCAATCGCGTTTTCAAGGAAGCGACACAGTTTGAAATGGAAGCCGGAAGAGGTGATTTTGAAACCATAGCTGAGAAAGATAATTATGCTGTTCGCGATGTGCAAAATGTTGCCGAGCTGGATGAAAACTTGCCGGGTCTTCCCGAACAAAGAAATATTGTACAATGGGCCTTTGGCGATGACACAAACGAAGGAGAGGTCAAGCGGTTTAATTTATCTTACGGGGGCTATGCTATTGTCGAATTGGTTAGAAAACAACCTGAAGGCCTAGCCAGTATCAATGAAGTAGGGATTGGAGTCGCTCGTAAAATTAGACAAGCGAAAAAAGCAAAGTTGATCATCGCTCAAAACCAGAATGAAAAGACCCTTGAAGATTTAGCTGCAAAAAACGGGGTTGAAGTTGTCAATGCTTTAGCCGTCAATCAAAAAAGTGGCACTTTAGTAGGTGCAGGTTATGAGCCCTATATTATAGGAGCAGCCTTTGGACTTGCAACGGGAGAAGTTTCAAAATTGATCGAAGGGAATCAGGGGGTCTATCAGCTTGAGGTCTTTGAAAAACGCATAGTTCAAGATCTTGAAGATTATACGGTATTGGCGCAACAATTACAGTTGGAAGAACGTCAACGTTTAGCTTCACTCATTATATCTGCATTAGAATCAGCGGCTGAAATCGAAGATAATCGCGCCTTGTATTACTAAGAAGAATAAAATTGTAAGTTTTAAAATCCTCTGTATTCAGAGGGTTTTTTTTATGTCAAAATAAAGTGGGAAAAGGGAAGGCATGTGGCGTACCCTTTTTTCTTGAAATAATCAGGGGTGTTTTTGTTGCCCGAGGCCAAAATAAAATCGCCGCCCCACGCCCCTAGGCTTTTTGTTTGCCCATCAAAATCGGCAAATAGGCGCTCTTGGATGGGGAGTTCTTCCAAAAAATTTGCTGTTATGTTTTCGTGTTCAAAGAGCAAATTATTAAAGGTGTTTTGATTGGGAGCGACCAACAGTTGTTCACCTATTTTCTCAAGGCGGTATTTTTGTTCCTTCGAAACCTTTCTTCCTTTTCTGTAAGAGGCAATGGCCTCTCGGCTATCGCGTTTTTGATTGAGATGAACAAAAAATAGATGGTCTTTAAACGCTGGAGAAAAGCTTATTTTTTTGACCTTAGGGTGAAGCTTATTACGTTGATAAAGAATAGCAGAATCACTTTGAGCTGCCGCGACATCATAGCCACTGCCTCCCATTGTTTTATCGAGTAATGCGTAGGGATTTAGTCCCAGCCATTGTGCCAAATTATTGATCAAGGTCGACGAAGATCCTAGACCCCAATTGCGTGGAAATTCTAAAGAAGTACTAATTTCAATTCCGTCTTTATGGAAGTGAGGCACCATTTTTTTGAGTACCTCAAAAATGTGTTTCAATTGATTTATGCTCTTTTTATCGGTGTGGTTGCTGCTGAGGCAATTGAAATTAAAATCGAATGTACAATCAATCCACAACTGCTGATCGACCGTATAGCTTTTCCACAAAATACTTTTGTTTTGGGTGTACTTTACTGCGAGCGATTGCCCTCTTTTAGTGGGCAGGGCAATGGCTTTTACGCCTTCTAAGACGGCATATTCTGCGGTGAGTAAAATTTTCCCAGGGCTATAATAGATCATTTGATAGGGAGTTGAGAAAAACGGCCACAGCACTATGACTTACGGGCACTTTTTTAAAGTAATCTAAGGCGGCTTCTTTTTGTTTTTCAGTTGCATTCAACTGATTGAGGATATTGAGTAAGTGCATTTTCATATGCCCTTTTTGAATCCCAGAGGTAACGAGTGATCTGAGGGCTGCAAAATTTTGTGCAAGACCAGCAACGGCAATAATTTGCATTAATTCACTGGCTGAAGGATTGCCTAAAAGCGACAGCGACCATTTTACCAACGGATGCAGTTGTGTCAAGCCCCCAACAGTACCAACAGCCAAAGGCAGTTTCAATTCGAAATGAAACTGGCCATCTTCAATAAAGGCGTTGGAAAGACTTGTGTATGTTCCGTTTCTCGCGGCGTAGGCGTGAACCCCAGCTTCAACTGCTCTGAAATCATTCCCAGTGGCAATGACAACGGCATCCACTCCGTTCATAATTCCTTTATTATGCGTAACTGCACGGTAGGGTTCTTTTTGTGCAATGTTGACGGCGCGTACAAACTTTTCTGCAAACTCTTGTTTACTCAAGCCCTCTTCTGTTTCTAGTGCCTCTACAGGGCAAGACACATAGGCTTTAGCCACGCAGTTGGGAACATAATTGGATAAAATGCTCATAACAATTTCTATCTTTTTTTCTTGGGCTGAAAAAAGATCAGAGGCTTGCACATAAAACGTCAAGCGATCGGCTATTTTTTCCAAACAAGAGTTGATGAAATTCGCTCCCATAGAATCGGCCGTCAAAAAGCGAAGATGCAATTGATAGTAGTTTGCGATCTTTTCGGTTTGATTTTTTAGTTCGATTTGCTGAATCCCACCCCCTCGTTTTTCCATATTAGAGGTTATGTGAGAGACGTCTTGGAGGAGTTTGGGCGTAATGTGATCAATAAAGGTGGCTAATTTGCTTGCTTCTCCTGAATAGATAAAATGAATCTGTCCGATTTTTTCCTCCCCTAAAATCTCCACGTTAAACCCTCCGCGATCTCCCCAATATTTAGCTGATTTGGCCGCTGCTGCGACAACAGAGCTTTCTTCAATGGCCATCGGTAGAGTAAAGTATTTCCCGTTGATTTTAAAGTTAGGGGCCACCCCTAGGGGCAGATAAAAATTACTGACCGTGTTTTCAATAAAGTCGTCGTGTAGTTTTTGGAGTTTTTCATCAGAATTCCAATAAGTTTCTACTTTTTTACGCGCCTCATGATTCCCATGAAAGTGCGTCCGAATTAGCCAATCAATTTTTTCTTGTTTCGACAATTTCGAAAATCCACGAACGGCGGTGTACATTATACGCTTGTTTGGTGTAAATATACCATTTTTACAACGGGTTTAATTTTTGTTAAGAACGAAAAGAAGTAAGTTAAATTCATTATTTTGCTTCCAATAAATTTTTTAAAATGCATCAAATTAAAAGCCTACTTGTTTTTTTAGTTATCTTCCTTCAGTCTATCCATGCGCAAGACCACGTTTTGACCAACGAATTAATATGGAATCAAACCTTTGTTCAACAAAGTTTAGAGTCGATCCATCCGTTGAAGAGTCAAAGCGCCTATACCGTGATTAAAATCGATGAGGTTAACCAGCAATCTAAGATTGTTTTATACGATTATGCCACCAAGACAGAACTCGCCGTTTTAGTCGATTCTTCTCGCTCAGCAAAGATCCCTTTTTTCACCGCCTATTCTTTTTCGGCCGATGAGCAAAAGATTTTATTAGAGTCCAATGTTGAACCCATCTATCGACGCTCTACCCGTGCAGAGTACTGGGTTTACGACCGGCAAACAAAGCAGGTCAATTATCTTTTTGGAGGAAAAGTCCAACAAGCACGTTTTTCACCAGACGGATCAAAGGTTGCTTTTGTCTATCAGCGCAATTTATTTTTCAAAGATTTGGCCCAAAACAGCATCGAGCAGCTCACATTTGACGGAAGTCAGCACATTATCAATGGCCTAACCGATTGGGTCTATGAGGAAGAATTCGGCTTTGTTCGCGCTTTTGATTGGAATGCCGATGGCACAGTGATCGCGTTTATGCGTTTTGACGAAACAGAAGTTCCCGAATTTTCGATGGATATTTACGGCAGTGGGTTATATCAATATCCTTATCGGTTTAAATATCCAAAAGCTGGAGAAAACAATGCTACCGTTAGCCTCCATCTATACGATTTAGCTAAAAAGCAAACCTCAGAGATCCAATTGTTAGACAATAAGCCTTATTATATCCCTAGGTTTGAATTTACTCCACAAACCAACCGTTTGGTGGTTCAAACTCTAAATCGTTTGCAAAATCATTTGATCTTGTGGGATTTTGATATTGAGAGTAAAATGGCGAAGGTATTACTGGAGGAAAAATCGGATACTTATGTCGATGTTCACGATAACCTTCGTTTTTTAGATCGTGGAGATTTTATTTGGACGAGTGAGAAAAGTGGTTACAATCATCTTTATCATTACACTGCCGATGGAATTTTAAAACGCCAACTCACCAAGGGGCCATGGGACGTGACAACGTTTTATGGTGTAAATTCAAAAACCAAAGAAATCTACTACGCCTCTGTTGAGAAAAGTTCAATTGAACGCGTTGTTTATGCCATCGGTCTGAATGGCAAAAGAAAGCGTGCCTTAACGCCAGAAAAGGGCACCAATGGGGTGTCGTTTAGTGCCGATTTTGAATACTATATTCACACCTATGAAGATGTGAATACGCCAAAAGTTTACAGTCTGAAAACCACAAAAAATGCCACCTTAGTTAGAGAAATAGAAAACAATGCCGAACTAAAGGCTAAAGCCAAAACCTATGGCTTTTTAACCAAAGAATTTTCTACAATTGACATCAACGGTGAAACACTCAATATGTGGATGATTAAACCTAAAGATTTTAACCCCAATAAAAAGTATCCTTTGTTCATGTATCAGTATTCTGGCCCTGGATCACAAAAAGTGGCCAACAAATGGCACGACGATCGCGATTTATGGCATCAACTACTTGCCCAAAAAGGATATATTGTTGTGTGTGTCGACGGAAGGGGAACAGGATTTAAAGGGGTTGATTTTAAAAAAGTAACCTACCGTCAGCTCACAAAATACGAAACTCAAGACCAGATTGCTGTGGCTAAAAAATTAAGTCAGTTAGCTTATATCGATGAAAACAGGATTGGAATATGGGGCTGGAGTTATGGTGGTCATATGGCGACCAACTGCATTTTAAAGGGCAATGATATTTTCAGTCTTGCTATAGCGGTTGCTCCGGTGACCAACTGGCGTTTTTATGACACCATTTATACGGAGCGGTTTATGCGTACCCCTCAAGAAAACCCGAGTGGTTATGACCTAAATTCTCCTTTAAATTATGCCCATTTGTTGAAAGGAAAATACCTGCTCATTCATGGATCTGGCGATGACAATGTGCATGTTCAAAACAGCATGAGGATGGTAGAAGCACTGGTTCAGGCGAACAAACCTTTTGATCTGATGATATATCCCGATAAAAACCATGGAATCTATGGTGGAAATACACATTTACACCTCTATAATAAAATGACTAAATTTATTGAAAATAATCTCTAAAGAGAGAACACCAATTGAATTCTAATATGACGACAGAAACACAACCAGAAGCGACCCTTCTTGGACACCCTAAAGGACTATTTTATTTATTTTTTGCAGAACTATGGGAACGATTTAGTTTCTATGGGATGCGAGCTTTGCTAACCCTCTACATGGTTAATGTAATTTTTGAAGCTTTGGCTACTCGCGATATTGCAGCGGCGGCTGTTTATGCTTCCTATGGCTCGTTGGTTTATGCGTCTACTGTTATTGGTGGACGGATTTCCGACACCTTACTGGGCTTTAGAAAATCAATTCTTTTAGGCGGTATTTTGATGGCACTTGGGCATTTTGTTCTGGCCATTGAAAACAACTTTATGTTTTACCTAGCCTTAGGGTTAATTGTTGTGGGGAATGGATTTTTCAAACCCAATATATCGACCTTTGTAGCCGCCCTCTACAAAGAGAACGACCCGAGAAAAGACTCGGGTTTTGTTATTTTTTACATGGGAATTAATATTGGCGGATTTGTGGCCCCACTTTTATGTGGATGGCTCGGCGCAGCCTATGGTTGGCATTATGGCTTTGGACTAGCTGGTGTCGGAATGTTAACTGGTTTAGCCTTCTTTTGGAAGGGGATAAAGGCAGGTGTTTTTAAAAACGAAGGCCTTCCACCTTCTGAAGAAAAACTAAACAAAAAAGTGGGGATACTGACCAATAATCACTGGGTCACTCTTCTCGCTTTTTTATCTGCTCCAGCCATTGCCTTTATGCTTTCTTCTTATGAAGCTATAGCCGGAGGAACCACATATTTTGGTGATCAAAATTTGGTCAACGTTCTCTTTAAAGGCATCGGCTTTGTTGTGGCGGCATATCTTGCTTATATCTTGTTTAATGCCACTGTAGAGGAACGCAAAAAGCTAACCGTCGCTATTTTCATTACTGTCTTTATGACCCTTTTTTGGGGGTTTCATGAGCTTTCGGGGAGCGTCATTACCCTCTTTGCCGATCGCAATGTCGATTTAACTCTAATGAATGCTTCCCAAACCAATTCGCTCAATTCGATGTTTATCATTTTATTATCCATCCCTATTTCATGGTTATTTACATATTTGAGTAAAAAGAATTTAAACCCGAGAACACCCTATAAGTTTGGTATTGGACTACTCTTAGCAGGGATCAGTTTCTATATTTTAAAACTCAGTGGCGAATCGGCCAATGCCGAGGGGCTTGTTCCCTTTACTTTTTTGTTGATCATGTATTTTTTGATTTCTGTTGGCGAATTATTTATGTCGCCCGTTGGGCTTTCTAAAATTACGGACTTATCGCCAAAGCGCATCGTTGCTTTTATGATGGGGATCTGGTTTCTATCGTCTTCCTATGCTTTTCAATTAGTAGGGTTTATTGGAAAAGAATTAGCCGTCGAAAGTACCGAAAATCAGGTCAAC
>JBMZTS010000035.1:0-12719 GCA_049623905.1 Flavobacteriaceae bacterium | reverse complement strand
GAACAATTTGGGAGTAAATACCCTAAAATTCCTGTTTGTATCCGCATCAACCCGCATGTAATGGCAGGAGGAAACAGCAATATTTCTGTGGGTCATATCGATTCAAAATTTGGCATTTCCATACATCAGATCCCACATTTGCTTCGCATAACAGAAAACACCAATATGTGTATCAATGGGATTCATATGCACACGGGTAGTGATATCCTAGATATTGATGTGTTCCTTTATGCGACAGAAATTTTATTTGACACGGCCAAAAAGTTTAATGACTTGTCATTTATAGACTTTGGGTCTGGCTTTAAAGTCCCTTATAAGACAGGAGACATAGAGACGAATATTGAAGAATTGGGAGAAAAACTAACTGAAAAATTCAACACCTTTTGCCACGATTACGGGAAAGAACTGACGTTGGCTTTTGAACCTGGAAAATTTTTGGTGAGCGAAGCGGGGTATTTTATAACTAAAGTCAATGTCGTTAAACAAACAACCTCAACCGTTTTTGCCCAAGTGGATAGTGGTTTTAATCATCTTATCCGTCCGATGCTCTACGATTCGCATCATGAGATTGAGAATATTAGCAATCCTGAGGGCAGAGAACGTTTTTACTCTGTGGTCGGTTATATTTGTGAGACTGACACCTTCGGAAGTAATCGTAAAATTGCTGAAATCAGTGAAGGAGACTATCTGGTTTTCCGCAACGCAGGCGCCTACTGTCAAACTATGGCCAGTAATTACAATTCGCGCTATCGCCCTGCAGAAATCCTTTGGCATGAGGACACAGCCCATCTAATCCGCCAACAAGAAAAATTTGATGATATTCTACGCAATCAAATCGAATTAGAAAGCCATATTTTCAACAAAACAACGGCGGTCAATGTTTAAGATATAACGCCCGACCCAATCAATTCATCACCACGATACCAAGCGACAAATTGTCCCTCGGCAATGGCCGCTTGTGGACTATCGAAGATGACAAACACACCTTCTTTTTCACAGTAGAGTGTAGCCCGTTCTAAGGGCTGTCGATAACGTATTCTTGCCTCTACCCGACACTCCTCTCCGCTTTGTAAAGAGCAATCTTCGCGCACCCAGTGAATGTCCTTCTTCTGGACCAAAAGGCCACGTCGGTATAACCCAGGATGATTTTTCCCTTGTCCGACATAAATCACATTTTCGTTCACATCGGTATCAATAACAAATAAGGGGTCTACTGTTCCTCCAACGGCCAGTCCTTTGCGCTGCCCTTTTGTGAAATAATGAGCCCCTTGGTGTTCTCCTACCACAACACCATTTGCTGCATTGTATATTGTCTTAGAACTGTGATAGCGCAACATGGCACCTTTGTCTTTAAATTCTTTGGGCGGTAAAGTATAGCCCGAAAAAGCCGCGGGAACTTCAACGATTTTGCCCTTTTTCGGATTTAACTGCTGTTGTAAAAAATCGGGTAATCGAACTTTCCCTATAAAACACAAGCCCTGTGAATCTTTTTTATCAGCAGTAACCAGAGATTGATCTGAAGCTATTTTGCGTACTTCAGATTTTTGCAAGTGACCTATTGGGAAGAGCACTTTGGCTAATTGGGCCTGGGTCAATTGACAGAGAAAATACGATTGGTCTTTATTTTCATCGGCTCCAGCAACCAGATGATGAATCGCATGGGTTAAATTCTTTGTTGTCCTTTTCTGACAATAATGGCCTGTAGCAACATAATCGGCACCTAGTGATAGTGCCATATCCAGAAAAAGATCGAATTTGATTTCACGGTTACACAAAACATCGGGATTAGGTGTTCTGCCGTTTTTATATTCCTCAAACATATAGTCCACTATACGCTCTTTGTACTGAACACTTAGATCAACTGTTTGAAAAGGAATCCCTAGTTTTTCGGCAACAATCATGGCATCATTACTGTCTTCCAGCCATGGGCATTCGGTTGAAATTGTCACACTTTCATCGTGCCAGTTTTTCATAAACAAGCCAATGACCCTATAGCCTTGTTGCTTTAATAGATAAGCCGCAACACTAGAATCAACACCCCCCGATAGACCAACTACAACTGTTTTTGCCATGCCGCAAAGGTAGGGAATGTTTTGTTTGGGAAGAAAAGTTAGCGTTTGCGCTTTTGATTGGCCCGTTGTTGCTTTTCGGCTTCTTCCATCGCTTTTTGTAAACGTGCTGTGAATCCGCCTTCTTTCTTAGGTTTCTTTTTGTTCTCCTCAATTTTAGCGAAGATTTTATCTTCACTAATAACAAAGTTTTTAATCACTAACATCAATAAAATGGTCAAGATATTCGAAACAAAATAATACAAGCTTAATCCGCTAGCGTAATTGTTAAAAAAGAAGAGCATCATCAGTGGCATGAGATACATGATAAATTTCATGTTTGGCATTCCAGGCTGCTGAGGGGCTTGCTGTTGCCCCATAGTCATCATGGTGTAAATGAAAATAGCAATTGACGCTAAGATTGGGAAGAGGCTAATATGATCACCATAAAACGGAATATTGAACGGAAGTTCATAGATGGAATCGTAAGAGGACAGATCATCAGCCCATAAAAAACTCTTTTGTCTTAGAGCATAGGCCACAGGGAAAAAGCTAAAAAGAGCATAGAATACCGGAAGCTGCAACAGCGCTGGCAAGCAACCCGACATGGGATTTGCGCCTGCTTTGTTGTAAAGGGCCATCGTCTCTTGTTGTCGCTTGACAGCATCATTTTTGTGCTTTGCTGTTATTTCATCTACTTCTGGCTTAAGTACTTTCATTTTTATTTGTGAAACATAAGACTTGTAAGTAACTGGCGACATGGCCAAACGCACAATAATGGTCATCACAACAATCGCAATACCAAAGGGTAAAAACGAACTTAAAAAGTTAAATAATGGAATAAAGATCGATTTGTTTATCCATCCAAAAATTCCCCAACCAAAATTGATGATTTTTTCGATACCCAAATCATACTGTGCTAGTGTTTTGTATTCTGATGGTCCAAAATACCACTGAAAAGCATAAGCCAATTCGCCATTGCTTTTTAATGAAAAACGAGAGCCGTATTCTTTTGTAAATTGCTGTGTTTTATCTTCCGACTCTACCAGACTTTTAGATTCAAGATCGACTTCCAAAAGGCTTTGAGAAGGAATTAAGATCGAGGTGAAGAAATGTTGCTTATACCCAATCCATTGGACATCTTCCACCTGTTCTTCATCTTCTCCCACTATCGAAAGTTCATTGACCTTTTCCCCTTCATAGGCATAAGTCAATTCGGTGTAACGATTTTCATATTCGACACTCCTAGAATTGCGAAAAGCGGTCAATTTCCAATTAAAATCTTGCGCAATGTTTTGATTTATAATCGTACGCATTCCTTCAGATTCAATAGAAAAGTCGATCATATAATCATTCGGTTTCAAGGTATAACGAAATGCAATCCATTGTTGTGGGTTTAGAGCCGCCTTTAGAAGCAGTACTTGAGTCCCGTCTTGTTGTATCAGCTCTGGGGTAAAGTTTAGGTCCGATGTATTGAGCTTTCTTCCATCTAAAGTCGTAAATGAAAGATTAATGGTCTGGTTGCCATCAACCAAATACAATGGGGCGTCGAGATAATTGCTCAGGCCCACGAGTTGTGCTTTTGTCATTTGCCCCCCTTGACTCGAAAACTCAAAAGATAACAATTCATTTTTCAATGAAATGATTTGCCCTTGCTGGGGGCTTACTAAAGTGGAAAAAGAACCGTTACTTTCATTTTTTTGCCATGGTTGCAAAGAGTCTTGACGCACTATCTTTGTCGGGCTCGACGCCATAACCTTTTCAGTGGTTTCCTCCTTGGCGGCGGTATCCACTTCAACCGCTTGTTGATTCATCAACATCCAGGTTAGGATTAAGGCAATTAAAATATATCCGATAAATTGATAAGGATCAAATTTTTTCTCTTCCATAGTGTTATTTATTTGGATCGGTGATACGCCAATGCTGCTTGAACAAAGCTAACAAACAAGGGGTGTGGTTCTAGGACTGTACTTTTGTATTCTGGGTGGTATTGCACCCCAATAAACCATGGATGGTCGGGGTTTTCTACTACTTCTACTAAACCTGTTTCAGGGTTGATTCCCGTTGGAAGTAAACCAGAAGTGGTTATAGCTTCTCTGTAATGGTTGTTAAATTCATAACGATGACGATGCCGCTCTTCAATCAGATCTTTTTTATAGATAGAGTGAACTAACGACCCTTTTTCGAGTGCACATTTCCATTTGCCTAGTCGCATGGTTCCTCCTTTATTCTCGATATTTTTTTGGTCTTCCATGATTGAGATTACAGGCGCACTGCAATCTTCCAACATCTCTGTAGAATTGGCTTCCACTATCCCGGCCTTGTTTCGCGCATGTTCGATAACAGCCATTTGCATGCCTAGGCAAATTCCTAAAAACGGTATCTTGTGCTCGCGCACATAGCGAATTGCTTCAATTTTTCCTTGAATTCCACGCTCGCCAAAACCTGGAGCTACGATAATACCATCAAGTTCCTTGAGTTTTTCTTCGGCATTAGTATCGTTTAAAAATTCAGAATGAATAGAACTGATCTTTACTTTGGTTTCGTTTATGGCTCCAGCATGACTTACGGCTTCTAAAATAGATTTATAAGAATCTTGAAGCTCAACGTATTTACCAATTAGTCCAATCTCAATCGTGTGCTTTGGGTTTTTAAACTTGTGGAGAAAAGCTTTCCATCGATCCATGTCGGCTTCCGTGGGGGCGGTGAGGCCTAGTGTCTTGAGTACAACTTTATCTAGACCTTCTTTTTGCATAAGCAAAGGAACATCATAAATGGTTTTAGCATCAATGGACTCGATGACCGCGTTTTGCTTAACATTGCAAAAAAGAGCTAGTTTTCGACGAATATCTTCTGTAATAGGATATTCTGTACGACAGACTAAAACATTGGCTTTAACCCCACTTTCCATTAAGGTTTTGACTGAATGTTGCGTGGGTTTTGTTTTTAACTCTCCTGCAGCCGATAGATATGGTATAAGCGTTAGGTGAATCACCATCGCGTTTTCATCTCCCAATTCCCAAACCAATTGACGCACCGATTCGATATAGGGCAATGATTCAATATCCCCAACAGTGCCTCCAATTTCGGTGATGATAATATCGTAGTCTCCACTCTCACCTAAAAGCATCATACGATGCTTTATTTCATTGGTGATGTGAGGAATAACTTGAACCGTCTTGCCTAAAAATTCACCCCGACGCTCTTTTTCAATGACACTTTGATATACCCTTCCAGTGGTGACATTATTGGCTTGCGATGTACTCACGTTCAGAAAACGCTCGTAATGACCTAGGTCTAAATCGGTTTCTGCACCATCGTCAGTCACAAAACATTCACCGTGTTCGTAGGGATTTAATGTTCCGGGGTCTACATTGAGATAAGGGTCAAATTTTTGAATTGTAACTTTATATTTTTGAGCTTGCAAAAGTTTAGCCAAAGAGGCGGCAATGATTCCTTTTCCGAGAGAGGAACTCACTCCTCCTGTTACAAAAATATATTTGGTTGTTGACATCCGGTCTTATTGAAAGCGTTGATATTTACCGGACTCAAAATTACAAAAAGATATTGTGTTTAAAGACACTACTAGCTTATTTCTTAATTTCAAAAATCTCATAACCTCTGTGTTGTAATAGGTAATAGGCCGTATTGTAAAAACCCTTGATAGAATCTTTTTCGTACTTAAATCTATTTTCAAGGTAATCTGTTTCCCCAACCTCAGTTAAAAAGATATTGTTTTGATACGCCAAGCGCAAGATAACGTCTAGCGTTACATCATAAGCTCTAATAGCTTCCTTGGAGGGGTAATTACCAAACTTCTTTTGAAAAGCTTCTTTAAACTCCTCCCGCTGGGCATCTTCCTGAGGGTAGGAATTTCCGAAGTAAGTAAATCTCAAAGTGCCCAAATGTTTTCTTGAAATATTGGTATTGTCATAGAGCGAAGTTCTTAGGGTAGTGAAGAGCTGGACATCCCGTTCACTAGATACTTGTGAATTGAGCAAGGAGGTCACATTAGCAGCAAGGTTTAGATCTTGGGATTCAAAAATCACTTTATTGGGCAAGGAGTCTGTCAATAATGAATCTATCAAATCGGTCATGACAAATCCTCCTTCTTCCGGACGAACACGATGCGCAAAAGGATACTTTTCTTCAAGTTGTAAGGCAAAATCGGCATTCAAGGTATCGGCAATGATGACAACATTTTGCGTCGTATCGATGATGTGGTTTAAGTAACGTACCATTTTATGCCGAATCCGATTTAAAATACTAACCGATTGGTACACGTGTGGCGACTTGTCAACTTCCCTAGAAGATAGAGGAGCCACCATTGGAATGTTCTTTAAAGCAGGTAAGGCCGCTGCAAAATTGAAATTTGATGGAATAAGTGGTCCAATAATGGCGTTTATTCCTTGCCACTGTTGGCTCTCAACATGCGCCTTTATTTCAGCTTTCTTGTTTTGTGAGTCAAAGACGTTTAAATCGGTGGTAATCCCCAAGGAATCGGCTTTGGCAATGGCCATTTCCATTCCCATATAAAAGTCAAGCGAAATCGTGTGCAAATTTCTTTTTTTGAGCAGGGCATTGGTTTGTTCTATTGAATCAAATTCTATCTCTGCCGTCTTAAAGGGAAGAAACGCCACCAACTGAAGGTAGGTGGTGGTAAAAAGTGAGTCTTCTAATTTCACCTTTTCAACGAGCAAGTCGTCTTCCACTTTTAGATCGCCTGTAAATTGGGGAGGGATTTTCAAAATCATCCCCTCCTGAAGTCCTGAAGTTGGTAGACTTGGATTTAGAGCAACAAGATCAGCTTCCGAAACGCCAAGTTTCTTTTCTAATCTATAAAAGCCTTCTTTAGGCTTGACTTTGTAGTAATTAAACTTTTCTTCTAAGGCTTTAGTTTCTGTCTCAAGACGTTTGGGAACAACAATTTCTTGACCAATTTTAAGTCCCGCTTTGATTTGGGGATTGAGTTGTTCTAATTCTTGTATGGTTAAATTGTAACGATAAGCTAAACGCCACTTCGTTTCCTTGGGTTGAACCAGATACATTTCCAAATCGGCATTAAGAGGAACGGCTTTAGGAGCCTCAACAATTGGATAGACAGGAATTTTGAGTTGCATCTTTTTTTTCAACCCTATTTTTTCAATCAGTGGATTAAATTCGGTGATCTGTTCTATCGACACATTGTATTGACGGGCTAAACCAAAAAGTGTTTCCTTTTTTTTGACTTTATGTGTTATAAAGCGTTCGGGTGGTGTTTGACTATAGATCGAACTGAACCAAAACAAACTCAGGAAAAATAAAAATACTCTCATCTTAATTTTAATCTCAAAAATTATTCCCATTCAATAGTTGCTGGAGGTTTAGAGCTAATATCGTAAACAACGCGATTGACACCTCCGACGCGATTGATGATATCGTTAGAAACTTTTTGTAAAAACGCATAGGGGAGATTGACCCAATCGGCAGTCATTCCGTCGGTAGAAGAAACAGCCCTTAACGCGACACATTTTTCATATGTTCGTTCATCGCCCATAACACCAACGCTATTGATCGGCAATAAAATTGCTCCGGCTTGCCATACTTGGTCATACAGTTTTGCTTGTTTTAAGCCTTGTATGAAAATAGCGTCAACCTCTTGAAGCATAGCTACTTTGGCCTCTGTGATCTCACCCAGAATACGAATAGCTAGACCTGGTCCTGGGAAAGGATGGCGTCCTAACAATTCGGCTGCGATTCCCAAGCTCTTTCCAACTCTTCTAACTTCATCTTTAAATAGCATTCTCAAAGGTTCTACAACTTTCAATTTCATATAATCGGGAAGTCCTCCTACATTGTGGTGGGATTTGATGGTCGCTGATGGGCCATTAACAGAAATAGATTCGATAACATCAGGGTAGATAGTCCCTTGAGCTAGCCATGCAGCCCCTTCTATTTTTGCCGCTTCATCGTCAAAGACGTCAATAAAAGTATTCCCAATGGCCTTCCGTTTTTCTTCAGGATCAGAAATGCCTTTTAATTTTTCTAAAAAGCGATTCCCAGCCTCAATGCCTTTGACATTCAATCCCATGTCTTTATACTGATCGAGAACACTAAAAAATTCATTTTTTCGCAACAACCCATTATTGACGAAAATACAGGTTAGCTGATCTCCTATTGCTTGATGCAAAAGCACTGCTGCAACCGTTGAATCGACGCCACCCGAGAGGCCTAAAATAACTTTATCACGCCCTATTTGTTGGCGTAAATTTTTAATAGTCATTGAAACGAAAGAATCTGGGGTCCAATTTTGTTTTACACCCGCAATAGCAACTAAGAAATTCTCTAACAATTGCTTCCCATCGGAAGAGTGATAAACTTCGGGATGAAATTGAATACCATAAGTCGTTTCGTCTGCTATGCGAAAAGCTGCATTTATCACATCGGAGGTACTCGCCAAGCAAACACCACCAGTGGGGAGTTCTTTAATCGTGTCACTATGGCTCATCCAAACTTGACTCCCAACGGCGATCCCTTTAAAAAGAATATCATCTGATATGAGCTCGGACAAATTGGCTCTTCCATATTCTCTTGTGGCTGAAGGGCTTACTTTTCCACCAGAAAAATGCGCTAAATATTGAGCGCCATAGCATACCCCTAAGAGGGGTTTTTTACCCCTAATTTCCTCTAGATCAGGATGTGGTGCATCGTCTGCTCTTACAGAAAATGGAGAACCCGATAAGATAACCGCTTTAAATGGGTTGAGATCCTTGGGAGGGTTGTTGTAGGGGTGAATTTCACAGTAAATAAACAACTCGCGTACTCGACGGGCAATCAACTGTGTGTATTGAGATCCAAAATCGAGAATTAGAACTTTTTCTTCCATGCCCAAAAATACAACTATTCGGCATGCTAGAAAAAAGAGAAATGAAAGATTTTAAAGATTTATTAAGACAATTCTATCCAACTGAATTCTAACTGAAGTGGTTCTAAACTTTCCATGATCTGGGGGAGTAAATCTTCTCCGTATTCCAAATAAAATTCAAAAAAATTGGCATAACGTTCTTGCAAACTATTGTTTGGAAAAATACTCTCTTGCACTAAAGTTAAACGCTCTACTTGATTATTCAATTTGCGTCTTTGAGCTTTTAGTAAGCGTTTTTCTAAACGGTCAATTCCTTTAAATTGTTTTTGTTTTTGCGCTCTCACTGCTCCCTCGAAAGAGGCATCGGTTTGTGAAACCAAATTTTCCAAGAAATTAAACTGTTCTGTCAATTGTTTTTTTAAGGGGTGAAGACTGAGATCAATTGCGCTAATTTGTGCTACTTTTTTATCTGTGAGAGCTTTCCTCGTTAAAAATAAATCTTTTTTGTCAATTTCTAAACGTGTGATCTTTTTCTTAATTTTTGAGGAAACCAACACCGCGGAGTTTCTCAATAGCAGTAATGGAAAGAGTATGTTTTGTGTCTTAAAGAACTGTTTCAACTCGAGCCAATATGCCAATTCTCCTCCCCCACCAATATAACACAAGTTGGGCAGGAGGACTTCTTGATAGAGTGGTCGCATCAAAACATTAGGGGAGAAACGTTCAGGGAATTGCTCAACTTCTGTTAAAATTTCTTCCATTGAAAAGGCTTGCTTGGTTTCGTGTAGGACAAAACCATTGTCGGCCTTGACAATACGCTGTCTCAAGGAATCTGTCAAATGAAAAAGGTTGATTTCTCTAGGGTTTACCTGAGGTTTATAGGCCTTAGAATAGTTTGATTGTATTTGCTCCACCGTCTGATTAACTGCTTTAAAACAACTTTCTTGCTCAAGTTCGTTTTTGACATAGGGCACAAACAAGCGTTTTAATTCAGAGCGATCCGCATCAAGGATAATCAAACCGTTTTTAGAAAACAATTCATGAACCAGTTTACGTGTAGCCTCAGAAAGGGTTGAGGAAGAGCGGTAACTGTTTTGAATCCAAAGCTTTAGTTGTTGTGCTGCTTGGCTTTGTCCGAGCTTTTGTTCAAACAAGTCTAGAACAGGTTTGAGTGATTCTAGGGGCAGTCGACCTACGGCACTGTGACTTTCACATACCCATTTGACTTTTTGGTTGTTAAAGTTAAAAAAAGAGATTTCCTCAAAATCATGGTCTTCCGAAGCCATCCAAAAGACAGGAATAAAATCAAAGTCGGGTTGTGCCTTTTTAAGTTGCTGAGCCAAATTAATGGTCGTAATAATTTTATATACAAAATAAAGCGGCCCCGTTAGAAGGTTTAATTGATGTCCTGTTGTCACCGTAAACGTTGTTGGTTTCTCTAGTAGTGCGATATTTTCCTTAACGGAAGGTGAAAGCGCAGTACTTTTATACTGTTGTCTTAGACTCTCAACAACTATCTTTCGATGTTCATGGGGAAACTGGGTTTGTTTTTCTTGGACTTGAGTTTCAAATGCTTTTAGTGATATCGGTTGGGCTATCATTTCTCCCAATGCAGGGTGCTGATCCAACAAATCGCAAATCAACGGGGAAAAATAGCCTGTATTGCGATATGGCAAACGGGATAACGGCATAGCATCTTTTTATTCTGTTAAAGATATTCTATCTCAATTGAATAAAAAAAATATCCTAGAAATTATATCTTTACATCCTTATATTTTAAACAATGAAAAATATTATCTCTACTTTTTTAACGCTCCTGTCATTTTCATTGATTCAAGCCCAATTAAAATCTCCTTCAGAATTTTTGGGTTATGAAATAGGGTCGCGTTTCACACGTCATCATCAAGTCATTGAATATGTCAACCACCTTGCAAAAAATTCACTTTATGCAACAACAAAAGCCTATGGAGAAACCTATGAAGGTAGGACGCTTCAACTGGTGTATTTATCATCTCCAAAAAACCTTGATCAGCTTGAGGAACTAAGGAAAGACCATCTTAGATCTATCGGCTATGAAAACGGTGACAAAACAAGTGAAGGCGAGTTTAGCGTTGTTTGGCTAAGCTATAATGTTCATGGCAACGAATCAAGCAGTACTGAAGCGGCATTAAAAACATTACACACTCTGGTCACGACAAAAAAAGAATGGCTAGAAAATTTGGTCGTCATCATAGACCCGTGTGTCAACCCCGATGGAAGAGACCGCTATGTCAATTGGTACAATCAAGTTAAAAGTACACCTTTTGATAGCAAGCCTATTGCCAATGAACATTTTGAAGATTGGCCTGGAGGGCGCTACAATCATTATTACACCGATCTCAATCGCGACTGGGCATGGCTTTATCAAGTAGAGAGCCAACAACGTCTGCCCAACTATCTCGCATGGATGCCACAAATTCATGTCGACTTTCACGAACAAAATGTCAATAGCCCCTATTATTTTGCTCCCGCCACAGAACCCTATCATGAAGTTATTACAGATTTTCAGAGAGAATTTCAGCTCACAATCGGTAAAAACCATGCTTCCTATTTTGATCGCGAGGGCTGGCTATATTTTACCGATGAAGTTTTTGATTTGTTATATCCTGGTTATGGAGACACCTACCCCATGTTCAATGGCGCCATTGGAATGACCTACGAACAAGGAGGAGGCGGAAGAGCAGGTTTAAGTATTCGCAATGATACAGACGCAATGCTCACCCTTAAAGACCGAATTGCCCACCACTACACCACAGGGCTTTCCACTGTAGAGGTTGCGCATCAAAACGTGAAGCAAATCAATGCTGAATTTAAAGCCTATCACGAAAAACCAAAAGGTAAATACGCCACCTATGCGATAGAAGGACCAATAGACAAATTGTTGTCTTTAAAAAGGTTATTGGATCAACACCAAGTTCCCACCTATGGGATCGCTCAAAAAACAACACTGAAAGGAATTGATTATCATTCCCTAAAAAACAAAAACAATTCTATTGGTAGAAATGCCCTTATTTTGAATGGAAAGGGAAAAAAAGGAAATCTAATTCAAGCCCTGATAGAACCGCAAACGGTCTTCTCGGACTCTCTCACCTACGACATCACCTCCTGGTCCTTGCCCTATGCCTACGGCTTAAAAGCAGTAGCCAGTAATCAGGCGGTTAAAACAATCCCCTTTAACTTTGAAAAAAGGGAAAGCACAATCGATCCCGATGCCTATGCCTATGCCGCTGAAAGAAAAAGCTTTCTCGACGGAAAGTTTCTCGCTACTTTAATTGCTAAAGGAATCCGCGTAAATTATAATGAAATCCCGCTGACCAATGGTGGAAAACGCTGGGATGCTGGGAGCCTTTTTATTCTTCGCGGAGAAAACAAGAACATTGAAAATCTGGGCGAAGTTATCAGCACCGTAGCTCAAGAAACTCAACAAGAAGTCACAAACTTGACCTCTGGATTTTCCGAACAAGGGCCAGATTTAGGTTCTGACAAAATGAAACTCATTATAAATAAAAAAATAGGTCTCTTAAAAAGTGAAAATGCTTCGCCTATCTCTTATGGTGAGTTGTGGCACTTTTTTGAACAGCAGTTAAATTTTCCGATCACTCAATTAAGTGATCAACGATTAAACGATTACTTTTTAAAAAAGATTGACGTTTTAATCATTCCTCACGGTTACTACGATTTATTTAAAAATAAAGAAGACAATGCGCTGATCGAGTGGTTGAAAAAAGGCGGAAGAATTGTTGCGCTTGGAGGAGCCCTAACGGCTTTTGAACACAATGATCTCTTTG
>JBMZTS010000034.1:0-12850 GCA_049623905.1 Flavobacteriaceae bacterium | reverse complement strand
TCAGCCTTCCAAGCTGAATGTCGCCGGTTCGAACCCGGTCTCCCGCTCTTTTTTCTCATGAACTTTAAAGAATGAATTAACATATAATCTTCGTTTTGTTGGTGATTTTATGCTTAATTTTAAGAATGAAACTAACCCTAACAACCTTTCTAGCATTTTGTTTTCTTAGCGCTTATGCCCAAGAGGGAAGACAATTGCTCAGGGGAAAGCTACTTTACAGAAACAGTAATGTGATTGCCGCCAATGTGGTCAACAATACCGCCCAAGTCAATAGCATTACAAATGGTGAAGGCGAGTTTGAAATCATGGCCAAGGCAGGCGATGAAATAATTTTCTCTTCCGTTCAGTTTAAAATTAAAAGTATAATAGTGACTGAAGCCATTATCAAGAAAAACCGTTTGGTCGTAGAAGTCAATGAACGGATCACATTTCTCGATGAAATTGTCGTTGGGCCTGAGAATACCGAAAAATTTCTCGACCTGAAGAAAGAAGAATTTTCTCGTGTCGACTACACTCAAGACAAGTCCACAAAAATAGACAATACGATTATGCGCCAAGGGCAATTGACCAATGGGCTTAATATTGTCAATATTGCCCGCCTTTTAGTTAAAACAATTAAAAACGCTGAAAATCAAGAAACAAGAACATTGATTCCCTCTAAGGTGCTCCCACAAATATTTGAAGAACGTTTTTTCACCGAAGACCTCAGACTTGAAGCCAATGAACTCAAAGGTTTTTTTGAGGAGTTAGACCGTGTCTTGCCCTCCGACCGTCTGTTCAAGAAAGACAAAGAGTTTGAGCTTATCGAATATCTTTTTGAACAAAGTAAAAAATACAAGAAAAACACCCGTTGATTTTTAGAGTCATTTTATTTATTTCGCTTGTACTCGCCAGTTTTTCAAAGCTATCGGCTCAAAAATATCACCTGTTAAAAGGAAAAGTTTCACATCCATATCTCCCCGTTGAAGGCATACATGTAGTCAATGTTTCTAGAGGTTCGGCAGAAATAACCGACACAAATGGGTATTTTGAAATTTCAGTGGCAATAAACGAAAAACTTATTTTTTCTGGTATTCAATTTCAACAACGCGATTTGGAGATTACCGAAGCTGTTTTTTACACCGATGAGGTGACCATTTATTTGAATGAATTTGTCAATAAATTGGATGAAGTGGTGGTTAAACCACATAATTTAAGCGGAAATCTTGGAGAAGATGTTTTAAGTGTCCCAAAGAAAATAAATTTTTCGGATGTTGGTATTCCTGGGTTCAAAGGGGTGAGAAAAGAAAAAATCGTTTCGAAGAAAAGTTTAATATTAAGCACACTGCTATTGCCCATTTCTGGAGGAATAAATGTGGAAGCCGTTTATAAACACTTATCGGGTTACTATAAACGCCTCAAGAAAAAGAGAAAATTGGAATCAAAATTTGATTCTATCTTTGCCATTATTCGATTTTATGGCGTTTATTTTTTCATAGAAAATTACAGTCTTAATGAAGAAGAAATTTACGATTTTGTCCTTGGGTGTTCGGATAATACTAACCTGATTGAGGTCTTTAAAAAAGACCTGCATCAACAAGTCATTGAGGCTTTTGATCAATTTAACGATGAACGTTACAATGAAAGGTAAAGAACAATTACTCTTAATATTACTGCCGTTGACTTTAGGATTGGGTCAACTGCACGACTACTATTTGAGCACGACATCTTTTCAATGGCGGCCCGAGAAAAACCAAATTCAATTGACCAGTCGTTTTTTCATTGATGATATTGAGGCTTTAATGCAAAAATCAGTTCAAAAAAACATGGTTTTAGCACCCGATTCTCACCCCGAAGAAAGCAATCGCTTTATCAAAACGTTTTATTTGAAAAACCTAAGTGTAAAAAGCGATGATACAGTGGAGACAATTCGGTACTTGGGACACGAATATCAGGAAGATCTACTTGTAATATATGCCGAAATAATCCCTCAAATTTCCGAGATTTCTTCATTTACAATTACCACGACTTTTTTGATTGATTTTCTTGATAATCAGCAAAATATACTGCATATAGTCACCCCAAATCAAAAGAAAAGTTATCTAATGTCTCGGTCCAAACGCCAGATTGAATTTAGATTCGCCGATAAAAAAAAATAAAGTATATTTAATACCAATTATAATACACCATGAAAAAATACTTTCTAGCCTCAATAAGTATGTTTTTGACCTTAGTAGTAGTGGCACAAGATTCTACTGTTAAGCAAGGTCATAAGAACAACAACAAATTTAAACAACTATACGAAGAATTTGCAACGCCCAACCGATTTAGAACAGCTTCTGGTGCGCCAGGCGTTGATTATTATCAACAAAAGGTAGATTATAAAATGGATATCATTTTAGATGATGCCAACACCAAATTATATGGAAATGAGACCATAACATATACCAATAATTCTCCCGATGCACTTCCATATTTCTGGATTCAACTAGACCAAAACATTCGTAATGAAAACGATATGGAGGGCATTAAAAACCCTTCCTCAGCTCCACAATACAAAGACGTTAATTCTTTTGTTGATGAATTTACCGCCGAAAAATTTGTAGGCGGATTTAATATTCAATCCGTAAAGGATGCAACAGGCAACCCCCTGCCATATACAATTAATCAGACCATGATGCGTGTTGATTTGCCTCAACCGCTCAAAAGCGGTCAGCAATATACATTTTCAATCAAGTGGTGGTATAAGATCAATGATCACGTAACCGATAGAGCACGTTCGGGCTATGAATACTTTGAAGCAGACGATAATCGTGCGTATGTGATAGCGCAGTTTTTCCCACGTTTGGCGGTTTACAACGATGTCGAAGGTTGGCAAAACTATCAATTTTGGGGCAATGGGGAGTTTGCTTTAAACTTTGGGGACTATGACGTAAGCATAACTGTTCCTGCAGATCATATCATGGAGGCAACAGGAAGCCTTCAAAATCCAAAAGACGTTCTTTCACGTGAAGAATATCAGCGCTACAAAAAAGCATTAAATACATTTGATCAACCCGTGATGATTGTCACTCAAGCGGAGGCGATTGAAAAAGAAAACACCAAAGCCACCAAGACCAGTACCTGGCGTTTTGTCGCTAAAAATGTTCGTGACTTTGGCTTTGCCACTTCTCGTCGTTTTATTTGGGACATGATGGCCGTAAAAATAGGGAATAAAAATGTCATCGCCTCTTCCCTTTACCCTAAAGAGGGGAATCCGCTGTGGGAAGAATACTCTACAAAAGTAGTGGCCCACACGCTAAAGGTTTATTCCAAGTACACTTTCGACTATCCCTATCCCAAAGCAGTATCAGTGCATGCCAAAAACCAAGGGATGGAATACCCAATGATTTGTTGGAACTATGGCCGTCCAAACCCTGATGGCTCCTATTCTGATCGGACAAAATACGGCATGATTAGTGTCATTATACATGAAGTAGGGCACAATTATTTTCCGATGATAGTCAACTCAGACGAGCGACAATGGGGGTGGATGGATGAAGGCATTGACACCTTTGTTCAATATTTAACCGAACAAGAATTCCAGCCCAATTATCCATCACGCCGTGGAGAGGCTTCGAAAATTGTCCGCTATATGTCGGGCGATCAAGATTTTATCAGCCCAATCATGTCCAATCCAGAAAATGTATTTCAGCTCGGGCCCAATGCCTATGGAAAGCCGGCAACAGCTTTAAATATATTACGGGAAACCATCATGGGGCCAGAATTATTTGATTTTGCGTTTAAAACCTACTCTCAGCGGTGGATGTTTAAACATCCCACCCCTGAAGATTTTTTCCGTACCATGGAAGATGCTTCTGCCACCGATTTAGACTGGTTCTGGAGAGGTTGGTTCTATTCAACAGATGTGGTAGACATTGGTGTTAAAGAAGTGAAACGCTATTATGTTTCTCCCCAACCCGGGCAACAGATTAAAGACCTTTTGGCCGAATATAATATGTCTGCTGATGATCTAAATCCATCGGTTTTTATGATTACTGAAGACAGCGATGCCTTTCAGGCCTCATTGGGTAGCGGAAATTTAGAAGAGCACTCGGAAGTTTTAGCTGAAAATTTAGAAGCAGGGCAAGTGCTTCCAAAATATTTTTATGAGATAGAATTTGAAAAACCCGGCGGATTGATTATGCCAGTTATTGTAGAATACAGCTATGCCGATGGAACAAAAGAACGTATTACGTATCCTGCTCAAATATGGCGTAAAAACGACAACTCTTTCACAAAATTACTTACAACCGATAAGGAATTGGTCGGTGTAACAGTCGATCCCGATGCCGAAACAGCAGATGTTAACCTTAACAACAACGCCTGGCCTGAAAAAGAAGCCAATACTGATTTTGATAAATTTAAAGCCAAAATAAAAGGGTAAACGCACCTTTCGAATACGAATAAGAGTGGCGATTTTTATCACTGCTTTTTTTTCATTTATCTTTGATAAAAAATTAGTTCATGTTATTCATCAGCGGTGCAGAAATCATCTTTATTTTTTTTATTGTTCTCTTGATTTTTGGGGCCGATAAAATCCCTACCATAGCCCGCGGATTGGCCAAAGGAATTACACAGGTCAAACAAGCCACCAATGAAATAAAATCTGAAATTCAAAAATCATCTGAACTTGATCCAACCCAGAACATTGGCAGTGAAATCAAGAAAGAAATTGATCAGGTTAAAGAAGACTTTGATGAACTGACCAACTCTGTTAAACGAAAACTCTAAAGTTTGCGACTCAGTGTTAATCCGTCGCGCAAGGGGAGAAGAACAGTTTCTAGCCCAGGGTGTTCGGCCAATTTGCGATTGAATTCTTTTAACACAACGGTATCGAGATCATTCTTTTGTGTAGGTTCGAGAACTTTTCCACTCCACAAAACATTGTCGGAAATCAGAAGACCTCCTGGTTTTATTTTGGGGAGGATAAGCTCGAGATAGTTGAGGTAATTTTTTTTATCTGCATCTAAGAAAACAAGATCATAATGGCCTTCCAGTGTGGGTATAATGTCTATTGCTTCCCCCAGAAGTTGATGGATTTGTTCTCCCCAGGGTGAACGGTCAAAGAAGGCACGTTGAAAATCGATCAACTCTTCATTCTTATCAATGGTATCAAGACGTCCATCTTTAGAGAGTCCTTCTGCTAAACATAGCGTAGCATACCCTGTAAAGGTTCCTATTTCTAAAATTTTATTCGGAGCTATAAGTTTTGAAAGAAGACTTAAAAAGCGCCCTTGTAAAGGGCCGCTCAACATTCGAGGTTGCAAAACTTTCAAATGTGTTTCCCGAGAAAGTTCTTCAAGCAACGGCGGTTCGACATCTGAATGCTTAACGGTATAGTCGTAAAGTGAAGCGGCAATAAAATCCATAATTAATGTTTTGGTCTTGCATAGGGAAAGCGTTCCAATAACTCGGGGCGTGTATAGCCATCTAATCCATTCAACGCAACAACGTTCCCCTTGTCCAATTGAATCCAGCCATCTTCTAAAAGCATAGTATTGGTAACAAAAAGGTGTTCGACGGCTCCAACCACCAAGCGGGTATTGTTTTCTTCAATAAGATAGTCGTTGACATAGCGGCAAGCAATTTGAACAGGTGAGTCAGCAACAAAAGGAGCTGGCCATTCTTCTTTATAATGCGCTTTGAGAGAGGTTTGATCAAACTCGGAAACACCTTCTGGATATTTGGCTGAGGTGTGATGTGCGGCCTCTATTTGTCCCTGATGTATATGATTGACTGTAAAAACGCCTGTTTTTTTCATGTTCTCGTAGCTGTGCCGTGGTACTGTCGTGGGTCTTAATATAAATCCCAAAAGGGCGGGATCACTGCCCAAGTGAACTATAGAGTTAAAAATAGCCAAGTTCGTCTTACCGCTAGGCGATTGAGTGCCAATCAAATTGGCAGATTTATAACCTGAAATACTGTTGATTAGGTTATTCTTGTATCGAGTCTCTAAGGTGTGAATATTTTCACGCGAAAAGTGAATCATTTTTGGGTTAAAGATACGGCTATTCTTCGGGTGAATCATCTTTCAATAAAACAGATAAAACAACCGCCAATCCAAAGATGAGTGTGCCGATATAAATGAAGTGTTTGTGTTCTTCAATCCCTTTAAATTGACCACTGAGAACATAGCGGTCGATGACAGAGATAAACCCTCCTAAAAAAAGGACCAAAACAAGAGCTTTATATTTTTTAAAAATGGATTTCATGCTAAATGGAGTTAATAGTATAATTTCATACAATAATGTAAAAATATTTTTTTAGACCATCAATTAATTCTATATAATTGGTGAAAGCAGTCGGGTTAATTTTGTAATTTTACTTAAAATTAACACAAGGATTATGGCATTTGACATTGAAATGATCAAGGCTTTGTATGCGCGTTTAGACGAGCGTGTTGCACAAGCGAGACAACTTACGGGAAAACCTCTTACGGCCTCTGAAAAAATTCTTTACTCTCACCTTTGGGAAACCACTACGGAACGCCCGTATGCGCGCGGTAAAGATTATGTTGATTTTGCTCCCGATAGAATTGCTTGTCAAGACGCTACCGCACAGATGGCGCTTTTGCAATTTATGCAGGCAGGCAAGGCCAAGGTCGCTGTTCCAACTACGGTTCATTGCGACCATTTAATTCAAGCCAAAACAGGAGCTGTAGAAGACTTAAAGTCTGCCAATACAAATTCAGCTGAAGTGTTTAATTTCTTAGAGTCAGTATCCAATAAATACGGCATCGGCTTTTGGAAGCCAGGCGCGGGTATAATTCATCAGGTCGTTCTTGAAAATTACGCCTTTCCTGGTGGTATGATGATTGGAACCGATTCTCATACGGTCAATGCCGGTGGTCTTGGAATGTTAGCAATTGGTGTCGGAGGTGCAGATGCGGTCGATGTCATGGCTGATATGCCTTGGGAACTTAAATTCCCGAAACTTATCGGAGTAAAATTAACCGGAAAATTAAATGGCTGGACAGCACCCAAGGATGTAATTTTAAAAGTCGCAGGTATCCTTACCGTAAAAGGAGGAACGGGAGCCATAATAGAATACTTCGGGGAAGGCGCCAAATCCATGTCGTGTACTGGAAAAGGGACGATCTGTAATATGGGGGCTGAAGTAGGGGCTACCACTTCAACCTTCGGTTATGACGAATCTATGGAACGTTACCTCAGATCAACAGGACGAGACGATGTTGCCGATGCGGCCAATGAAGTTCGAGAACATTTGACGGCCGATCCTGGTGTCTATGACTCACCAGAAGATTTTTTTGATGAGGTCATTGAAATCGACCTAGACACGCTTAAACCACATTTGAATGGGCCATTTACACCCGATTTAGCTACACCCGTATCAGAAATGAATAAGGTAGCTAAAGAAAATGGTTGGCCACTAAAAGTCGAATGGGGACTCATCGGTTCTTGTACAAATTCTTCCTATGAAGACCTTTCTCGGGCAGCGTCAATTGCAAAACAAGCGGTTGATAAAAACTTAGTCACTAAAGCCGAATTTGGAATCAATCCCGGTTCCGAACAAGTTCGCTATACGGCAGAGCGCGACGGACTTTTGCGCATTTTCGAAGATTTAAATGCTAAAATATTCACCAACGCCTGTGGCCCTTGTATTGGTCAATGGGCAAGAGAAGGCGCCGATAAACAAGAAAGAAATACCATCATCCATTCGTTTAATCGGAACTTTTCAAAACGCGCCGATGGCAATCCCAATACTCATGCTTTTGTTGCCTCACCTGAGATGGTTGCTGCTGTAGCCATTTCTGGACGACTTGACTTTGATCCGATCAACGATACACTCATCAATCAAAAAGGAGAAGAAGTTAAATTAGACCCTCCCACGGGTCTTGAACTACCACCTCGCGGATTTGACGTTAAAGACAATGGGTATATTCCTCCTGTCGAAGACGGTTCTTCTGTAGAAGTAGTGGTCAAAGAAACCTCGGAAAGACTTCAACTGTTAACCCCATTCCAACCGTGGGATGGTGAAAATATAACAGCGGCTAAGTTGCTAATCAAGGCCTTAGGCAAATGTACAACAGATCATATTTCTATGGCTGGTCCTTGGTTGCGTTTTAGAGGTCATTTAGATAACATCTCGAACAATTGTCTTATCGGAGCGGTCAATGCATTCAATGAAAAGACCAACTTTGTTAAAAACCAACTCAATGGAGAATATGGAGGCGTACCAGACGTTCAGCGTCAATACAAAGCGGCTGGCGTTGAGACGGTAGTTGTAGGAGATCATAATTATGGTGAAGGGTCTTCCCGTGAACATGCAGCCATGGAGCCACGCTTCTTAGGCGTTAAAGTGGTACTAGTCAAATCGTTTGCTCGTATCCACGAAACCAACCTTAAAAAGCAAGGAATGCTCGGCATTACCTTCGACACTGAATCGGATTATGATTTAATTCAAGAAGACGATACCTTCCATTTTATCGACTTAAAAGATTTTGAACCAGGGAAAAAAATCACCATTGAGGTGGTTCATGCTGATGGATCAAAAGACACCATTTTAGCCAATCACACATATAACGCTCAGCAAATCGAATGGTTCAAAGAAGGATCTGCCCTGAATTTGATCAAAAAAGAAAATGCAGCTTAGTCATAGTCCTTATTTTAGCGCGAAAGGCGAAAATGTTTTTAAAGACGGTGCGATTTTCATAAAATATAATAAATAAACTTATTTTTGTTTTATGAGCGTTAATACAAAATTCAGCTATTGGTTGATAGGTGTAGCACTAATGGTGGCTTGTACCCCTCCTGTTTTTGTTCCAGAAGCTGCCGAAGAAAATTCACTGAACCCCAATTGGGAGAATACTGGAAGTATCAACGCCTCTTTCTTTTCATCTACAAGGTCCGTAGGAGTAAACACCACTAGTGGCTCTCCAACCTTTGACGTGAGCTTTATCGCCTCTGCAGGTAATATTGACAGTCTACATTGGTCGTTTCCTGGTGGATTGACCAACGATGATGTTAGCGAAGTCACCGAAACGGTTACCTATCAAAACTTCGGACGTTTTGATGTAGGGCTAGAGGTTTATAACCTTGAAGATAAAGACAAACGATTTTACGAAAACTTTATTGAAATCTATTACGAAGACGATTTTGTTTTCGATGGTTTAGAGACCACAAGCTGGACCGTTTCTGGGACGTCAACCCCCGATGATTTTGTCACTGCAAGTATTACTAATGCTCAATCATTGAACAATTGGACCATTATCCCTTATCATGTAACTCACCAAGTAGAAGCGACAAAAAGCTTTGTCGATTTTCCTGCCAATAATCTCATTCTAGAATTTGATTATAAGCTCGAACGGGTTCCGGTAATTTATATTGAAAATGCTTCAATTGTCAGTACTTCTCCAAGCTCTCCAACCATAGTTAGCTATCTTGATCCAGAGGATACCGCAACAACCTCTAATACTAGAGTAGATTCACCAGCAACTTATCCAGGGTCTAAGCAATTTTCAATTGAGTACAATGGGATTCCCATTTGGATTGCTTCCAGCGTCAGTGACAACTATTTTAAGCATGTCAAATTAGAGCTACCTTCACTTTCCTCGTTTGAGATTAAAATTGTTAGGGAAGCGCAAGACATGTTGGTAAAACAATATGCATATCCATATGACGCTTTAGCTTCAGACAATCCTACTCTGACTACCCCAACAACGATCGTTACACCTTCGTTCGATATAGACGGTGATGGCATTGCTAATGATGCAGACAATGATATGGACGGCGATGGTTATACTAATTCGCTAGAGGCGACTAATTTCTCGTTGATTTCGGATCCCAATAGTGTGCCAAAGTATTATATTCAGCACCTGAAATACCCTTATGATTTGAATATCAGAAATTTCACAATTAAATTGAAAGAAACAAATCCTTAAACGCTGATGATGCGGTCGGGGTTTAAAATATTTTTTGGATCCAAAGTCTTTTTGAGGGTTCGCATCAAATCTATTTCGTTTTCAGTGCGTGAGCTTGTCAGAAAGCTTTTCTTATCCAAGCCAATCCCATGTTCAGCAGAAACAGACCCTTTATTCTTGGACAGGTTGGCATAAATGATAGCATTAATCTCTTGAATAATTTCTTTTGAATTTTCTTTTTTCCCAATGATAAAGTGGATATTGCCATCGGCAACATGACCAAAAGGAAAGATTTTTTCAACAAAAGGAAGCTGTTCTAGTTTGTCAATGGCAATATCTACCTCTTTTCCAATAACAGGAATAGGAAGACTGATATCAAAATGTTGGTCATATTGGGCTTGGTCGGCAAGCACTGAAACATCTTCTCTAATCTTCCAAATGTTTTGCAACTCGCGTTCACTTTGTGCTAAAACACCGTCCCCGATGAGTTCTTTTTCGAAAGCTTGACTCATAAGGTTTTCTAGGCGTTCAAAATCTTTTTGTTGATCACTGCCTAGGCTTTCAATAAATACATAATAGGGGAAAGTATGGGGGAGTGGCGAATGATATTCCGACGGGGCTTGAGTCATGGCTTTATAGGTACGTTGCCACATTAGCTCAAAGCCCGTTAGTGTTCCTGCTAAGCCTTTTTCCATAAATTTAAGTAGTGCAATAACCTTGTCATAGTCGACAACTCCAACCAAAGCAGAAGATCGGCTTTGGGGTTTTTCTTGAAGTCGAAAAATAACTTTTGTGACGATTCCGAGTGTACCTTCTGATCCAATGAAGAGTTGCTTTAGATCGTAGCCAGAGTTGTCCTTAATGATTTTCTTCATGGAAGAAACCACGGTTCCGTCGGCCAAGACTGCTTCTAGACCCAAAACCATTTCACGGGTCATTCCATAGCGAAAGACACGAAGTCCTCCTGCGTTTGTAGAGACGACTCCTCCCACATGTGCCGATCCTTTAGCGCCAAAACTCAGGGGTAGGAAAAGCTGTTTTTCAGCGGCAGCGTCAATCGCATTTTCTAAGATCACCCCAGCTTGAACAGTGATGGTTCTACTTTTTTCGTCGATTTCCTCAATACGATTCATCTTTTCAAGTGAGATGACCAATTGATCTGGATTGGTAATGGTTGCCCCAACTAGATTCGTTACGCCACCGTGAACGATCACTTTTTGTTTGTGCTCATTGCAAAGCTGCATGACGGCAGAAAGTTCTTCTGTAGAAGTTGGAAAAACGACAGCGTAGGCCTCTAGAGGAACATCGGTTTTCCAAATATGGCTAAAGCGTGCTTTTTCTTCACCATTTGCGAGGAGGTTTTTTGATCCAACAATGGTTTTAAGTGTGTCTAACATGGCTTGTTTCTTCCTCAAAAATACTTAATCAATCGACATTCTCATAAAATGGAAGCTCAAAAGCATCTGCCACTGCTTTATAGACAATTTTCCCATGGGCGATATTAAGCCCATGTTGCAAAGCGGTATTTTCTTGACATGCTTTTTTCCATCCCTTGTTGGCGATTAGAAGAGAATAGTTTAAAGTGGCATTATTCAAGGCATTGGTGGAGGTCATGGGAACAGCTCCAGGAATATTTGCTACGCAATAATGGACGATATCCTCTACAATAAATACAGGCTCTTCATGGGTAGTCGCTTTGCAAGTTTCAAAGCAACCGCCCTGATCAACAGCGACATCGACTAAAACAGTGCCCTTTTCCATCTGTTTCAGCATATCTTTTGTGATAATTTTTGGTGCTTTTGCTCCAGGGATTAAAACGGCTCCAATGACCAAGTCGCTATCGCAAAGGTGTTTTGAAAGGCTTTCTTCCGACGAATAGAGCGGAATGACATTAGGAGGTAAAACCTCACTTAAATAGCGGAGGCGATCGAGATTGATATCGAAAAGAAAGACCTGTGCTCCCAGACCAGCAGCCATTTTAGCCGCTTCTGTTCCAACAACACCACCACCAATGATCACGACTTTAGCGGGTGCTACTCCTGGAATACCTCCGAGAAGTTTGCCTTTACCGTGTTGTGGTTTTTCGAGAAATTTTGCCCCTTGTTGAACAGACATGCGTCCTGCAACTTCAGACATGGGTGTAAGAAGCGACAAGCGTTTGTTTTCATCTTCAACGGTCTCATAGGCTATACAAACCGCCTTGCGATCGATCATTGCTTGGGTTA
Source organism: Flavobacteriaceae bacterium (assembly GCA_049623905.1). Taxonomy (GTDB): domain Bacteria; phylum Bacteroidota; class Bacteroidia; order Flavobacteriales; family Flavobacteriaceae; genus Arcticimaribacter. The sequence continues at coordinate 724 of JBMZTS010000034.1, read as the reverse complement.
GCTCAAGGGAAGAAGCAAAATGGAAATAAGTAAAAATAATTTGTCCTTCTTTAATCAGTGCATATTCAGGTAATAATGGTTCTTTGACTTTGACAATCATCTCCGCGACGGCATAGACTTCTTTAGCGTCGTTTAAAATTGTAGCCCCTACTGCTTGGTAATCTTTATCGGAGAACCCACTTCCTTCCCCAGCATTGGTTTCAACAACGACTTTGTGATTATGCTTAATTAATGCCGCAACACTTGCAGTATTGAGTCCAACACGTGATTCATTGTTTTTAATTTCTTTAGGCACGCCAATAATCATAAGTTTGATTTTAAACAAAACTAATAAATTGAGTTATAAATAAAACAAACACCACGGTGATATTTTTTCTTCAGCACTTCAGTTTTTTGGTCTCAAATGAATTTGTATATTCGCCCTAGAATTAGGGTGTTTAGCTCAGTTGGTTTAGAGCGCTACCTTGACAGGGTAGAGGTCATAGGTTCGAATCCTATAACACCCACTAAACCTCCAACAAAATTGGGGGTTTTTTCATGTGTTTTCGCGAAACTCAATACCGAACAGTTTGTGTTTTATGTGCTGATATTTCTGTGAAAAATAGGCTCATCTTCATAAGGTTTTTTCAGTCTTTTCTGTGCTTCGTAATTTAGGGAGTTCGAAATGTAATGATAGCTGTAACAATTTCAACTTTTGGACTATGGTCATTGAATTCACATCAAT
>JBMZTS010000033.1:0-13009 GCA_049623905.1 Flavobacteriaceae bacterium | reverse complement strand
TAGCGTTTTTTAACTATAGGAGAGGAGAGGCACCGCTTTAAAAGTTCTGCGGCATCTTTTTTAGGGATTTCTGTTTCCCATTCAAAGCGACTCATTCCCGACAGACTCCCTTTTCCCTTAACGGTTAAAAAGGCTAGTTGATCAACAATTCGAATTCTGACCGTTCTCTCGGGATCGGTGCTCAAATATCCTTGATGTATCGCCGATTGTTTAAAAGCTGCTGTTTTAAAGTCTTGTGAAGTAACAAGAAACTTTCTTTCGATTTCAATCATTTCATTTATTTACCTGCCTCAAGATATGTAATTTTGAGTAATGGATGCTGCGCTCAATTCACGTAAGATCATACATGTTGACATGGATGCTTTTTTTGCTTCTGTGGAACAGCTCGATGATCCAAATCTAAGACACAAGCCCATTGCTGTTGGTGGGGGTGGTGCTCGGGGTGTAGTAGCAGCAGCGAGTTATGAAGCCCGAAAATATGGAGTGCGTAGCGCTATGAGCGGGCTAATCGCTCAACGAAATTGCCCCCACCTGATTTTTGTAAAACCACGATTTGAGCGTTACAAAGAAGTTTCTCAAGAGATCCGTTCTATTTTCTATTCCTATACAGATCTTGTTGAACCTTTATCTTTAGATGAGGCCTATCTCGATGTCACGTTCAATAAGAAAAATCAATTCTCAGCGACTCAAATAGCCACTGATATTCGTGCTGAAATATTACGAAAAACAGGGTTGACGGCTTCCGCTGGGATTTCAATTAATAAATTAATCGCAAAAATTGCCAGTGATTATAACAAACCCAATGGGCAAAAGACCATTCCACCAGAAGAAGTTCTTTCATTTCTAGAGACTTTAGATATTCGAAAATACCATGGCATTGGCAAAATCACGACTAAAAAAATGTATGGCCTTGGGATTTTTACAGGCAAAGAGTTAAAAGACAAATCCGAAGACTTTTTAACGGAACATTTCGGAAAATCAGGGCGTTACTATTATAACGCCGTACGGGGAATACATACTAGTGCGGTTAAGCCCGTACGCGTACCAAAATCTATGGGAGCAGAACGCACCTTTTCGGAAAACTTAACCAGTGAACTTTTTTTAGAAGATAAGATTAAAATCGTTGCAGAAGAATTGGACAAGCGAATTAAACGCCAAAAGATGTCGGGTAAGACCATTACTCTTAAAATTAAATACAGTGATTTTGTTGTTCAAACTCGCAGTAAAACATTGCCCTTTTTTATTTCTGACAAAAGCATGATAGTTGCGCATGCAGTACAATTACTCTATCAAGAGAAGCTCAAAAATTCAGTGCGATTAATAGGGGTGACCATCTCCAATTTGAATACCCCTCAGAAATCCTCCAAAAGCGAAGATGAAAAAAAGGCACTCAAGGTCCAACTTGTTTTGCCGTTCTAAATTTGAGAGACACGTAAAGTGTTGACCATTCCTTTATCAATAATGGGCATTGCGGCAAGATTTACAAGCATTTCCCCTTTTTGAACCCAGCCATTTTCTAGCGCAATTGCATTGACTTGTTCAACCGTTTTATCGGTACTTTCAAATTTATCGTAGTAAAATGCTTTAACACCCCAGAGTAAATTCAATTGAGATAAGATTTTCGTATTGGATGTAAAAACAAGTACATGTGCTTTTGGTCGCCAAGCTGAAATTTGAAAAGCGGTATATCCGCTATTGGTCAATGTACAGATGGCTGCAGCATTGATTTCATTGGCAATATTGGCGGCGTGATAACAAATGGACTTTGTAATAAAGCGTTTGGTCCTAACGTAAGGTGGTGTTTGAGGCACTTTAATTAAGGAAGAATTTTCAACACTTTTCAAAATAGAGGTCATCGTCTCGATTACTTGGACAGGATATTTTCCAACTGAAGTTTCTCCCGAAAGCATCACTGCATCTGCCCCATCCATCACTGAATTGGCAACATCATTGACCTCAGCACGTGTTGCGGTTAGACTTTCGATCATGGTCTCCATCATTTGCGTGGCGATAATCACAGGGATACGTGCTTTTTTTGCTCTGTTGACCAGTTGTTTTTGTATTAGCGGAACCTCAGCAGCGGGAATTTCGACCCCTAAATCCCCACGTGCAACCATAATACCGTCGGAATAAGCGATGATTTTATCAATGTTTTTAATCGCCTCGGGTTTTTCAATTTTGGAGATGATAGGAATTTTATGATCAGAATTTTTATCGATAAGCTCTTGAAGACCGATCAAATCGTCACTGTTTCTAACAAATGACAATGCAATCCAATCGACCTGTTGTTGAATGGCAAAAAGAGCATCTTCAATGTCTTTGTCTGTTAGGGCGGGAAGAGAAATTTTAGTATTGGGCAAGTTGACCCCTTTTTTGGATTTAAAGGCGCCTCCTTGGATGACTTTGGTTACCACCTTTTCTTTCTTGTCTGTTGAAACCACCTCAAAGATGAGTTTGCCATCATCTAACAAGACTTTCTCACCCTCAGTAACATCTTGAGGGAAGTTTTGATAGGTCATGTAAGCACATTTTGCATTCCCCACAAAGGGTGCTGTAGTAATAAATTCTACGGTATCTCCTGGAGCGACTTCAGCGCCTTCCTCAATAACTCCTACCCGGAGTTTTGGCCCTTGAAGATCGGCTAAAATTCCAATATAGGTTTTATGTTTTTCACTTAAAGCGCGAATGATTCTAATGCGCTCCTCTACATCGCTATGATCGGCATGGGAAAAATTGATTCTGAACACGTTGACTCCTGCAAAGATCATTTTTTCAATGGTTTCTTCACTTGAAGAAGCAGGGCCTAAGGTGGCTACAATTTTTGTTTTCTTTACTTCCGGCATTACTCAAATATTAAGTTTGGATTCAATTTGATTTTTGGTTCGGTTATTTCATAGACATAGTCTACTTCATTCAAGGTTTGAATTTTCGATAGATTCTGAGCTGTGAGTGTGTTTTCGGGGAGTTTTAAAAAATAGTCTACCCGACTTAAGGCAGGGAGTAAACTTTGTTTTTTTTCGACAGCAACGGCAAATAATGTAGTGTTATGTTTGTTTTGTTCTTTAAACCAGTAGTGGTTGGCAATCAATTCCCAAGATTCTTGTCCTGAGGTTGGCTGCCACAAAAACCGGCAAAAACAAGGCTCATCAGAATTGAAGTGTTTCTTTTCTGTGGCGTTTACAAAAAGAGCATTTAACACTGAATTTAGCTTGTAGGCTAGAAAAAAACTCTCTGACGGACTGTGAATGGCTAGTAGCTCGAAGCCCATGTCAGCTGTCGTATCGGTCTCTAATGTGAATCGTTTTTGAAACATTGTTTTTTTGAAAACAAGCCTGTGTTTAATATCTCGTAAAAGTACAATTTTCTAGGCATATTCAAGGGATTAAAGTTAGATATCCCGTTTAATTTTCAAAATTTTAAAAGCGCGTTTAGCTGCTTTTTCTTCTGCCTTTTTCTTTGAGACTTCTCTTACTTTAATTAAGAGAGAATCGTTAAGGTGTAAATGACATTGGTAATTAATGGTATCGTCACGACTATTTTCTTTTGTGGTAATAAATTCGATTTTGTGTTTTTCTTTCTGCCCCCATTCTATCATCGCCCCTTTGTAGGAGATGATTTCTTTTCGCACATCGTCTAGAGAAATATAGGGGTCGAGAATGATTTTAAACACCACTTTTTTACACTTTTCATATCCTTTATCAATAAAAACAGCTCCGATGAGTGCTTCGAGAAGATTTCCATGGATATCGTCTTTAAAGTTGTTTTTATTCCCTGTACAGATTAAATGCTCGAGTAGATTGAGGTCTTTGCCAATCGCATTGAGTTTTTCGCGGCTCACAATCTTTGACTTCATTCGCGTAAGCTCACCCTCATTGTCTTCCTCTAGGGACTTAAACAGAAAATTAGCGACAATGGTACCAATAACAGAATCCCCTAAAAATTCGAGTCGTTCAAAATTAATGGCGACGCCTTTGTCGTTTTTGACGTTCACCGAACGGTGAGTAAAGGCTTTTTCATAGAGCACTCTGTTTTTGGGGGTATATCCAAGAAGTCGTTTCAGCGCAGTTTGACGCTGTGAATGCGCGAATTGATTAGACCAAAATTGTGATAAAAATTGCACAGAGCAATTTAGTCAATTTCTTTAAAAACAACACAGGCGTTGTGTCCGCCAAAACCAAAAGTATTGGATAAAGCGACCCTGACATTGCGTTTTTGGGCTTTGCCAAAAGTGAAATTTAGCTTTGGATCAATATCCTCGTCTGGTGTTTTATGATTGATGGTCGGCGGAACCATTTTATTTGAAATGGCAAGAATAGAGGCAATTGCCTCAACCGCTCCAGCAGCTCCAAGTAAGTGACCTGTCATCGATTTTGTTGAATTGATGTTGATCGTATAAGCGTGGTCTCCAAAAACATCTAAAATGGCTTTAGACTCGGCAATGTCTCCTAGTGGGGTTGATGTCCCGTGCATATTGATGGCATCGACCTCGTTTGGTGAAAGGCCTGCATCTCTCAAACAATTGAGCATTACATTTTTGGCGCCAATTCCTTCAGGGTGTGGCGCTGTCATGTGGTGGGCATCAGCGGAAAGGCCGCCACCGGCCAATTCACAGTAAATTTTAGCTCCCCTAGCTTTGGCATGCTCATATTCTTCTAGAACAAGAGCTCCAGCTCCTTCACCTAAAACAAAGCCATCTCGCTCTTTATCGAAAGGTCGCGAGGCCGTCGCAGGATCATCGTTTCTAGTGGATAGGGCATGCATAGCGTTAAATCCGCCAATTCCAGCATAAGTGACGCCAGCTTCAGAGCCACCAGCAACAATCACATCGGCGTGATTCAGGCGGATGTAATTTAAGGCATCAATGATGGCATTTGAGGAGGAGGCACAGGCCGAAACCGTAGCAAAATTGGGTCCTCTAAACCCGTGTTTTATCGAGATCATTCCAGGAGCAATGTCCGCAATGAGCTTTGGAATAAAAAACGGATTAAAGCGTGGCTTTAGGTCATTGGCGGCAAAGTTGAGCACTTCATTTTGAAATGTCTCTAAGCCACCTATGCCAGCGCCCCAAATAACACCAACACGGTCTTTATCAATTTGGTCGGTAGAAATCTCAGCATCGGCAAGGGCTTCATCGGACGATACAATAGCGTATTGTGTAAAGCGGTCTTGCTTACGGGCTTCTTTCCGATCAAAATGATCGAGAGCATTAAACCCTTTCAATTCACAAGCAAATTGAGTTTTAAATTCACTTGCATCAAAATAGGTGATTGGGGCAGCTCCACTTTTTCCACTAACCAATCCTTCCCAATAGTCAGGAACGGTGTTTCCAATTGGAGTTAATGCTCCCAATCCGGTAACTACGACGCGTCTTGGACTCATTTTAACCTTAATTTGATTTTAGCTTGCTTGTTCTATGTATTGAATAGCTTGCCCTACCGTAGCAATATTTTCTGCTTGGTCATCTGGTATTTGAATGTCGAATTCTTTTTCGAACTCCATGATTAATTCAACGGTATCTAGGGAATCAGCCCCTAAATCATTAGTGAAACTTGCTTCAGTAACTACTTCATTCTCGTCTACACCTAATTTATCTACAATAATAGCTTTAACTCTTGATGCAATGTCAGACATAATACAATTGGTTTTAATTTTGTTCGGAAGCAAAAATATAAAAACTTTACAGCATAGACTGTTTTAAAGAAGTTAAAAATACTTTTTTTAATAAACACCAGCTTTTTAAAAGCCTTTCAAGCCTTTTATTTATGGGGATTTTACCCTAATTTTGTTTTTTAACATATGATGAAAAAAATTATCATTTTAGCTTCTGGTAGCGGAACAAATGCCGAAAACATCATTCGGTATTTTCAAAACAGCTCTGAGGTGGAAGTCCATAGTGTTTTATGTAATAAAAAAGAGGCGGGTGTATACCAACGAGCCAAACGTTTACAGATACCTTGTCATTGGCTCGATACAACATCATCTAACAGCCTTTTGACCTATTGTAAGGCCCAAGCACCCGATTTGATTGTTTTGTCTGGCTACCTGAAGAAAATACCGTCAGAGCTGATACATCAATTTGAAAATAAAATCATCAATATTCACCCTGCACTTCTCCCTAAATATGGGGGAAAAGGAATGTTCGGGATGAACGTGCACAAGGCCGTAAAGGCCGCTGGAGACAAGGTGTCGGGAATAACGATTCACTACGTCAATGCCCAATATGACGAGGGAGAAGTAATCTTTCAAGCGCAGACCAATCTACAGCCAGAAGACCAACCATATGAAATTGCGAAAAAAGTTCAGAACCTTGAGTATGAATATTTTCCAAAGGTCATTGAAAACCTTCTGAAATAATGGCAAAAATTCACATTTACACCGACGGTTCCTCACTGGGTAATCCAGGGCCAGGAGGATATGGCATCATTATCGAATGGGTTGGTCAAGAATACCGCAAGGAATTTTCGCGTGGATTTAAGCATACAACGAATAATCGCATGGAATTATTAGCCGTGATTACGGCATTGGAGTTGCTCAAACATAAACCTTTAGAAGTGACTGTTTTTTCAGACTCTAAATATGTTATCGAAGCTGTTGATAAAAAATGGGTTTTTGCCTGGGAAAAGAAAAACTTTAAGGATAAAAAAAATCCTGACCTGTGGAAGCGCTTTTTAGCAATCTATCCACACCACCGTATTCGTTTCCAATGGGTAAAAGGACACAATAATCATCCTCAAAATGAACGCTGTGATTATTTGGCGGTCAAGGCGGCCAGAGAGATGGCCATTGAATCGGACACCTATTATGAACAATTGGTTCAAAAAAAATAGAAAACCACAATAGAAATGTTTCCCTAAAGCTGAAAAGAAGTTTATTTTTGCATATGAATAAAAAATTATTGGTTGTAGGTACAATGGCCTATGACGCTATCGAAACCCCTTTCCATAAGGTCGACCGCATTCTTGGTGGTGCTGCAACATATATTGCTCTAGCTTCTTCAAAATTTTCTGTCAACTGTGGTCTTGTCTCTGTTATTGGAGAAGATTTCCATCCTGAGGATTTGAAAAAATTAACCTCGGTAGGGGTTGATGCATCGGGAGTAGAACGTGTAGAGGGACAAAAAACGTTTTTTTGGAGTGGGCGCTATCACGATGACATGAACACCAGAACCACGCTAGACACTCAGTTGAATGTTCTGGAAAATTTCACGCCCAAAGTTCCTGAAAGCTATCGAGATGGCGACGTTGTGGTCATTGGAAACTTACATCCCGCCGTACAAAAAATGAGCCTAGAACAATTGGATAATTCCAAGCGTTTCATCATTTTAGATTCCATGAATTTTTGGATGGAGCACTTTAGAGAAACCCTCGATGAAGTCATAGCAAAAGTAGACTTGATTTCTATTAACGATGAGGAGGCTAGGATTTTATCTGGGGAGTATTCTTTAACCAAAGCTGCAAAAAAGATTCACGCCATGGGGCCAAAGTATGTCATAATTAAAAAAGGAGAGCACGGTGCTCAACTTTATGGCGAGGGGAAGGTGTTTGTTGCTCCTGCCTATCCGATAGATCAGGTGGTAGACCCCACAGGCGCAGGTGATAGTTTCGCTGGTGGATTTGCAGGCTTTTTAACCCAAGCCGATGAGATCAACTTTAAAACCCTGCAACAGGCCCTTGTTGTCGGTTCTGTCTTTGCGTCCTTTACAGTCGAAGCTTTTGGAGTCGAAGCCATTGAAAATGTTAAAAAAGAAGCACTTTTAGAACGAATACTTAACTTTAGAACACTGACACATTTCGATTGGGATGATAAAACACTAACCCTATGAGTGACGCCATAAAGCACGAATGTGGAATTGCCTTGATTCGGTTAAAAAAACCATTGTCTTACTATCATCAAAAATATGGTACGGCACTTTATGGGATCAATAAAATGTATCTGATGATGGAAAAGCAGCACAATCGCGGTCAGGATGGTGCGGGATTTGCCAGCATAAAATACGACATGGCTCAAGGCGAGCGTTATATTAGTCGAGTCCGGTCAAGCCAGCAGCAACCCATTCAGGACGTATTCAATCAAATCAGTTATCGGATACAAGAGAAAATCAAAAGTAATCCCGACCTCCAAAAAGACGCCGATTTACTTAAAAGAGAAGTGCCCTACGTTGGGGAACTGATGTTAGGCCATGTTCGCTATGGAACTTTTGGTAAAAACAGCATTGAAAATGTTCATCCATTTTTGCGTCAAAATAATTGGATGCATAGAAATCTAATTGTCGCGGGTAATTTTAACATGACCAATGTCAATGAACTTTTTGAAAACCTTGTTTCACTAGGACAGCATCCCAAAGAAAAAGCGGACACCATAACGGTGATGGAAAAAATCGGTCATTTTTTAGATGATGCGGTGGCCAAGCTCTACAAAAAATTAAAAAAAGAGGGGTTCAGCAAATTTGAAGCCTCATCACAGATTGCCGAGCGTTTAAATATTTCGAAGATTTTAAGGAAGGCTGCTAAAAATTGGGATGGCGGGTATGCTATGGCTGGGATGATTGGTCACGGCGATGCATTTGTTTTAAGAGATCCTGCAGGAATACGCCCTGCTTTTTACTGCGAAAATGATGAAATCGTTGTCGTAGCCTCTGAACGTCCAGTGATACAAACTGTTTTTAACGTTCCACTTGATAGCATTAATGAATTAGATCCAGGACATGCTATAATCATCAAAAAATCGGGAAAAACATCAATAGACCCCGTCTTGGAACCTACCGAAAAAAAAGCATGTTCTTTTGAACGAATTTATTTTTCACGGGGAAGTGACGCCTCCATTTATAGAGAACGGAAAAACCTTGGTGAACAGCTTTTCCCTCAGGTTCTCGAAACCATTGATCACGATTTAAAAAACACTGTTTTCTCATACATTCCCAATACTGCAGAGACTTCTTTTTACGGCCTTGTTGGGGCGGCACAAAGACATTTACAGACTCAAATTTTAAAGGAGCTTGAGAGCAGCTCTATGGATAAAGAGCGTTTAAAATTGCTATTGAATTTAAGTCCACGAATTGAGAAAATAGCGATTAAAGATGCTAAGTTACGTACATTCATTACCGCCGATAGCAGTCGCGATGATCTGGTGGCACATGTCTATGACATCACCTATGGAATTGTTAAAAGTTCAGATAGTCTGGTGATTATAGATGACAGTATTGTTCGAGGAACTACTTTAAGGCAAAGTATTCTGACCATGCTTAACCGACTCTCACCCAAGCAAATTGTTGTCGTTTCGAGTGCTCCACAAATTCGCTATCCCGATTGTTATGGGATAGATATGGCGAAATTGGAAGATTTTATTGCTTTTCAGGCCGCTGTTGAACTGCATAGAGAACACGGAAGTCTCGAAAAAATATTAAAAGAAATTTACCAAAATTGTCTTTCAAGTATTGAAAATGAAGATTCTGAAGCAACGAATCACGTTAAAGCACTCTATGCGCCATTCGATCAGGCGACGGTCTCGGCAAAGATCACGCAATTATTAACGCATACTTCTATCGATTGTCCTGTCAAAATCATATTTCAGACGGTAGAAGGGCTGCATTCGGCCTGTCCAGAGCACAAAGGAGATTGGTATTTTACGGGGAATTATCCGACACCTGGAGGAAATCGTGTAGTTAATCGGGCATTTATGAACTACTTTGAAGGGAAGTCGGAGCGCGCATATTGACAGTTTATCGGTTAAAAACGCAGTTAAACGATTTTTTTACTGCACTTTCAGCATAAATTGCACTTTTACATCACCAGAACATAAGTAGGTTAAGTTCATGGTAAGATTTGGGGCAAAAAAGGAGGAATTTATTCCTCCTTTTTTATTTTCCACAAAAAAAAGAGGGCCGATGACCCTCTTTTGAAAACAATTCATTTCAATCTAATTAAGCTTTTTCGGCGTATAGCGCACTAACCGCTTCCCAATTCACAACATTAAAAAAGGCTGCAATATAGTCAGGGCGTCTGTTTTGATAGTTAAGGTAATAAGCATGTTCCCAAACATCAAGTCCCAAAATAGGGTATCCGCTGCACCCCACATTGGGCATTAAGGGGTTGTCTTGGTTTGCTGTTGAACAAACTTCAACCGTTCCACCCTTATGTACACACAACCAGGCCCATCCAGAACCAAAACGCGTTGCTGCGGCTTTGCTAAAGGCGGTTTTAAACGCATCAAACGAGCCAAAGGCTACGTCAATGGCCTTGGCCAAGTCTCCTGATGGCGTACCACCAGCATTGGGTCCCATAGTCGACCAAAAAAGGGCGTGGTTAAAATAACCACCACCATTGTTCCGTACAGCAGCATTAGAGAGGTCTAAATCTGTTAAAATGGTTTCAATTGCTTGTCCATCTAAAGCGGTGCCAGCAATGGCGTTATTTAAATTATTGGTATAACCATTGTGATGCTTGCTGTGGTGTATCTCCATGGTTCGGGCATCAATATGCGGTTCAAGCGCATCGTAACTGTAGGGTAATTTTGGTAATTCAAAAGCCATATCTTTTTTTTTAAATGTTAGTCTTACAAATCTAAAGATTAATTACATTTATTCCATCATGGATCAACATCACATTCCAAATCCTTTCCAAATTTATACGGCCTCGGCGGGTTCTGGCAAGACTTTCCTGTTGGTCCAAAAATACCTTGAATCTCTTTTGGGAAGTCAGTCCCCTAGGGCTTTTCACCGTAGGCTGGCCTTGACATTTACCAACAAGGCGGTTTTTGAAATGAAGTTTAGGATTTTGGCTCAACTCAATGCCTTTGCAAGACAAGGGGAAGATTTTCAAAAAAATGAGATGGCTAAAGCGATCATGATTACTTTGGGGATATCCAAACAAGAATTGGCTCAACGCTCCCAGCGTTTATTGAATGCGATTTTGCACGATTATGCCGCTTTTGACGTGATTACCCTCGATAGCTTTACCCATCGTGTGATCCGCTCTTTTTCACGTGATCTCGGATTGTCATACAATTTCAACGTCGAATTGCAAGTAGACCTGATGTTGCAACAAATCGTAGACGAATTACTCGAGCTAGTTGGCCAAGAGAAGGAAATCACCGAAATCCTAGAGCAGTTCACATTTGCTAAAATGGATGGAGAAGGAAACAGTTGGGACATCAAAGAAAACCTTTTAGTTAGTGCCAAATTACTTTTGAGTGAAAATGATCGCCATGAAATAAAAGCCATTGCTCGATTAAGTGAGGAAAAAAAAGTGGCCCAGCAAAAATATCTTTTTACTCAACACAAAAAATGTTCAGAAACCTTAATACGGATTGGAAAGGAAGCCATAGCGCTTTGTCAACGCAATGAACTTGAACAGAGCGATTTTTCGTATGGGACCTTATACAAACGATTTTTAAAACTCTCAAAGGGAGATTTCGACTCTTTTGATAGTGGCACTTTTTACCAAAAACTTCAAGAAGGTAAGGGGATATATCCATCAAAAATTGAGGAGCACAAGAAAAAGCGTATTGTGTCTTTACTGCCACAATTTCTCGATTTTTTTACTGAGGCGCGGACGAATTATTATACCCTAATGTTGCTTCAGGACATTACCAAACAATGGGTACCCCTTCGCTTACTCGCACGACTCGCCAAACAATTAGAGGAACATCAAAAAGCAGAGAATAAAATATTATTATCGACTTTTAATGAACGGATTGCTGAAGAGATTTTAAAACATCCTTCAGCTTTTATTTATGAACGTTTAGGCGAAAACTATCGTCATTATTTTTTAGATGAATTTCAAGACACCTCTACTTTGCAGTGGCAAAATCTAATTCCACTGATTGAAAACGCTTTGGTGAGTCAAGATAATGATGGTCACGTGGGGCAACTTTTGCTGGTCGGTGATCCCAAACAATCGATCTACAGATGGCGTGGAGGAGATGTAGATCAGTTTATCGGCCTTTTGAGCGATAATAATCCGTTTCAAATCGAGAAAGAGATTCAAACATTAAAGACCAACTATCGCAGCGCAGATCAAATTATCGGTTTCAACAATTCCCTTTATTCAAGCTTGACACGTTATCTCAAATATTCAGAAAATAAAACAATTTTTGGTTCTTCAACCCAACAAGAGGTTACTGGTTTAGCAGGGGGTTATGTTCAAATTGACCTCTTAGAGAAGAAGAAATCAGAGGAGACATTAACACAACATTCGGCACAAGTAATTACGCATGTAAACCAATGTTATTCAAGAGGAATTCCATACCACGACATCGCCGTTTTGGTCCGAAAACGAAAACAAGCAGTGGAAGTTGCTCGAGCGATGACTGGTAAAATCCCTTTTGTATCCTCCGAATCGTTGTTGCTCTCCAAATCAAATGAAATTAATTTTCTTTTGACTTTAATTTACATGTATGTTCACCCAGAGGATAAGCGCTATAAAAAAGAACACTTGGCGTATCTCTTTTCTGTAAAGCATCGCTCAGAAGATCAGCACGATTATTTAGTGGCGAACTTGAAAAAACCCATTTGTCAGATTTGGCACGATGAAGAGATAGACTTTAATCTCAACCTATTTGAGAGAAACACATTGTATGGGGTGATGGAAATGGCCTGTTTTGTTTTTCCAGGGTTAAAGTCAACCGAAATCTTCATTCAAAGCTTTTTAAACCTTGTTTTCGAGTACGGTCAAAAAGAGGGCTCAAATGCTTTTTTATTTCTTGATTATTGGGAAAAAGAAGGTCAACACAAAACACTCGCCATGCCAGACACTGCCGATGGCGTGCGTATTATGACCATCCATCAGGCCAAAGGGCTGCAATTTCCCACCGTTATTTTTCCTTATGCGAACGAGCCTATACATCCGAAGCATAAACCCAACGTTTGGTTGGACACCACAGAACACTTTGGCGACCATTTTCCATTGGCATGGATTAATTTTTCTAAAAACCTGGAAAACTATGGCCAAGAGGGGAAGCGCTGTTATGAAAAATTAAGACGAGAGCAGGAGATTGACGCATGGAATATTTT
>JBMZTS010000032.1:0-13122 GCA_049623905.1 Flavobacteriaceae bacterium | reverse complement strand
AACTGATCACGCATGATATTATTTTCTATAAAAGTAATAGATTTCGATAAAACCCTTTGTCTCTTTTTAGGCTAACAAGGCAGCTAAAAGGGTGTTGTAATCGACTTAAAGGATAAAATAAATGTCAACAATTAAATGTATACGTGGTGAAAACTTTAGAGCGCAAAAGTCTCTTTTGTCTAATTTATTGGTTTATTTTTGGGGCGTTAAAAAATGATATTTCATACCTTGAGTGCTCAAGCTATAAAAATTAAAAACGACGATCTTTTATTCGATAAAGATGAAGAGGTTTCTCAACTGGTCACAGATATGTCAACACCAAAATCCTTAACGATGATTGCTGCAGCCGCAACAAATAATGCGCTGGGCAAGAACAATGACTTGATTTGGCATATCTCTGATGATTTAAAACGTTTTAAGCGCCTAACTTCAGGGCACGCTATCATCATGGGGCGTAAAACCTTTGAATCTATGCCGAGGGCCTTACCCAATCGCACTAATATTGTCCTTACCACTAAAAAGGATTTCCATCCCGAAGGGGCTTCAGTAGTACATTCGGTAGAAGCTGCCCTAGCATTAGTTAAAGAAGACCCCCAGCCGTTTATCATTGGTGGCGGAGAAATTTATCGTCTTTTTATGCCGTTCTGTGATCGTTTAGAGTTAACACGTGTTCATCATGAATTTGATGCTGATGTGTTTTTTCCTGATATTGACCAAAACCTGTGGACCCTTATTGCTCAAGAAGACCATCAAAGAACTGAAAAACAACCTTATAATTTTTCATACCTCACCTATCAAAAACACTAATATGATGAATGCATATTTGTTTCCCGGACAAGGGGCTCAATTTCCAGGAATGGGAAAAGATTTATACGAGGCCACTGCTGAAGGAAAAACACTTTTTAATCAAGCCAATGAAATACTCGGCTTTAAGATTACTGAGCTAATGTTTGGTGACGATGCCGAAGCACTCAAACAAACACAAGTCACCCAACCCGCTATTTTTTTACATTCGGTGATCTTAAGTCGTTTGATGGGCGATCGGTTTCATCCTCAAGCTGTCGCTGGACACTCATTGGGTGAGTTTTCAGCTCTAGTGGCAGCCAAGGCAATCGCTTTTGAAGATGGTCTTAGCTTGGTGCATCAACGTGCCTTAGCCATGCAAAGTGCCTGCGATCACGTGCCAGGAACTATGGCTGCCGTTTTAGGCCTTGAAGATGATAAAATAGAAGCTATTTGCGCAGAAACTCCTGGAGTGGTTGTCGCAGCTAACTATAATTGTCCGGGACAATTAGTTATATCGGGTGAAAAAGAAGCCATAGCAAAAGCTTGTGAAGGCATGAAATCAGCGGGGGCACGACGTGCCCTACCCCTTCCTGTCGGGGGGGCTTTTCATTCCCCATTGATGGAACCGGCAAAAACGAAACTCGCCGCAGCCATAGAAGCAACCACGATTGTTTCGCCCATCTGTCCTGTTTATCAAAATGTAGTCGCTAAAGGAGTGACCGATGCCGATCAAATCAAGGTTAACCTTATTGCACAATTAACTGCAGCGGTTCGCTGGACACAGAGTATTGAGCAGATGTTGAGTGATGGCGTAATACATTTCACTGAAGTTGGTCCTGGAAAGGTCCTTCAAGGATTGGTCAAAAAAATTGATCGTACGGCCGAAACAAGTTCTGGAACAATCGATGCGTCTTCAGAAGAATAGGCTTATTCGTTTTTGTAAACCTTCCCGTTTTTCATCACAAATGTAATTTTCTCTAAGGTTTTGATGTTTTCCAAGGCGTTGTCATTCGAAGCGACGATATCGGCAATAAAGCCTGGCGCAATTTGACCTAATTCCTTTTCTTGCTCAAGTACTTTTGCATTGACAATAGTTGCAGATTGGATTGCTTCGCTTTCTGGCATCCCAGCTTCGACCATAAAGCGAAATTCTTTTGCATTATCGCCATGGTAAGATACACCGGCATCGGTTCCAAAAGCAATGGGTACCCCAGCCTTATAAGCCTTGGCAAAAGTTTTTTGAATTTGCGCCCCAATCTTAATCGCTTTTGGAACGATAATAGGAGGATAAAATCCTGGGATTTTGGCCTTTTCAGCTACAAATTTTCCTGCGCTAATAGTAGGGACCAAAAAGGCGTTTTTTTCAACCATTAAACGCATGGTTCGTCTTTTTATCAAGGTGCCATGCTCAATGGTTTTAACACCATTTTCAACCGCTCTATACATGCCTTCGTCGCCGTGGGCATGGGCGGCAACCTGCAAACCATAATCTTTAGCTGTGCTGGTAATGGCACTAATTTCTTCTTCTGTAAATTGAGGATTTTGCCCACTTTTTGCTACACTCAACACTCCTCCAGTTGCTGTTATTTTTATCCAATCGGCACCATTTTTATAGCGCTGTCGGACCGCTTTTCTCGCATCAGCAGGTGAGTTGACTACGCCTTCTTTCGGACCTGGATCACCTTGAAGCTTGGCGCTATTTCCATTGGTAGGATCGCCATGTCCACCCGTAGAAGAAAGTGTTTTCCCTGCTGTAAATATTCTAGGTCCAGAAACCTTTCCTGCGGCAATGGCATTTCGCAAAGCAATATTAACTCCAGATCCTCCCAAATCACGAACAGAAGTAAAACCAGCCATTAGTGTTTTCTCTGCATAAAGGGCGGCATCAAAGGCTACATCTGCCTCATTTAAACGATAACGGTTCAAATAACTGTTCGGATTACTTTCACTTTCAATATGAACATGCATATCGATAAAGCCTGGGTAAACTGTCTTTTCTTTTAAATCGACCAAAACTGCCCCTTCAGGGACCTCTGTATAGCCCTTTTGTACCGAAACAATCTTGTTGGCTTCAACGACAATCGTCTGTTCATTTATTATTTTACCTGTTGTGCTATCAAACAAACTTCCACAGTGAAGATAGGTGGTTTGTGCAGAAAGTAAGAGGCCAAAAAATAGTAGCGTTATAAATAGAATATTTCTCATGGTTGTTTTTGTTTTAATATGAAGATAGCATTTTTGGGGGGTTATTTGAATTTTATGTTCAAATTAACCCAAAAATTCGAGTACCTTTTGCGCAATAAAGTTGATTTGATCTTCTTTTAATTCGGAATGCATTGGAAGTGAAATAACCTCTTCAACCAGTTGATTGGTCACAGGATATTTGCTTTCATCTACATTGGCACGTGCATAGGCTTTTTGTCGGTGAAGCGGAACAGGGTAATACACGCCACAGGGTATATCGTTATCGTTTAAAAACTTCACTAAACCATCTCTGTCGTGATTGACAATGCGCAGAGTATATTGATGAAACACATGAGATGTACATGCAGCTTCACGATAAGGCGTGACAATATTTGGATGAGCTTCTAAAAGAGAGGTGTAACGAATAGCCGCTTCTTTTCTTCGTTCATTGTAAAAATCGAGGTATTGTAATTTGATTTTCAAAATAGCGGCTTGCATGGAATCGAGACGTGAATTAACCCCAACAACATCGTGATAATAACGCTGATACATTCCGTGATTGACAATACCCCTAATAAAATGTGCCAGTTCATCGTTATTGGTGAAAATGGCACCGCCGTCACCATATGCTCCAAGATTTTTGGAGGGGAAAAATGAGGTTGCCGCTACATCGCCTAATGTTCCTGTCTTTGCTCTTTGCCCATCTTTGTGGGTATAGGTCGCGCCAATTCCTTGAGCATTGTCCTCAATCACAAATAAATTGTGCTTTTTAGCAATCGCATTTATGGCATCCATGTCGGCTGACTGGCCAAAAAGATGAACGGGAATAATTGCTTTTGTTTTAGGGGTAATGGCCGCTTCAATTTGTGCTGGATCTATATTGAAGGTTTTAGAATCAACATCTATCAAAACAGGAGTTAAATTTAAAAGAGAAATCACCTCAACGGTTGCTGCAAAGGTAAAATCGGCTGTTATGACTTCGTCGCCTGGCTGAAGCTTTAGACCCATCAAGGCAATTTGTAAAGCATCTGTTCCATTGGCACAAGGAATGACATGCTTGACATCTAAGTAATGCTCTAAGTCGGTCTGAAAATCTTTAACAGCAGGACCATTAATAAAAGTGGTGTTTGTTAACACTTCGTTGAGCGCTTCCTTTACTTCGTCTTCGATAAAAGCATATTGACCCTTAAGGTCGACCATTCTGATGGGTTCCATCTAACAATTTTTAGCAAAGTTAAAAAGAGAATCGTTTTTCAGCTACCATAAGAAGAAGTATTTTTGTTTAGATATGTTGTATTTGTATTCGCTTCTATATGAAATAAGCTTTCGCCTTGCGTGTCTGGTGAAATTTTTCATACCTCGTGTTAAGGCCTTTGTTGAACAACGTCAAAGCCTCCCAGCGGCCCTAACCACTTTTTCACAAACGGGCCATGACAAGCTGTTTTGGTTTCATTGCGCATCATTAGGAGAATTTGAGCAAATTCGCCCGTTGTTAGAAAGAACTCGGCAAGAATTTCCCACCACCAAGCTAGTCGTAACTTTCTTTTCCTCTTCAGGGTATGAGATACACAAAAGCACTTCATTGGCCGATGTCGTTTGTTATCTTCCATTGGATCGCAAGAAAGACCTTAATGCTTTTTTAGATTTGATTCGGCCCACTGCGCTTTTTCTCGTCAAATATGAATTTTGGCCAAACCTGATCTATTGCACTAAGCAGAAAAATATAGCCCTCTATTCGATCTCCAGTTCTTTTCGTAAAAAACAACTGTTTTTTAAATCCTTTTCTTTTGGTACTCCGCAGCTTTTAAAAAACATCGATCATTTTTTTGTACTCAATCGGGAATCTAAAGAATTACTTCATCAACTTGAAATTAATGCTGTAACAGTGGTGGGTGACACTCGTTTTGACCAGGTATTGGAAACCTTAAGTGATAAAAAAACCCATCCGATTTTGGATGATTTTCTTCTCAACGAAAAAGCTTTTATTGCAGGGAGTACATGGAAAGAGGATCATGAGATTATCCTGAAGTGTTGCAGAGAAGATTCTCGGATAAAATGGATTATTGCCCCCCACAAAATTGATGCTTTCAGTATTAAATCGCTTGAAAAACAACTTAAAATTCCTTTTGCCAAATGGACAAGCTACCACAGTCCTGAAGATCGAAATAAAAAAGTGCTGATTCTCGACTGCATTGGCGTACTTTCTTCGGCCTATGCCTATGCCCGTTTTGCCTACATCGGTGGAGCTATGGGAAAAGGTGGCCTCCACAATACTCTGGAAGCGGCCGTTTTTCGCCTTCCCATTGTTGTAGGGAAAAACTATAAACGCTATCCCGAAGCGAGAGACCTGATAGATAATGGGGGCATGAAAAGTGTTTCGAATCCAAAAGAATTTGAACTCATTTGGAGCAAACTCTCAGACCATGACCAACAATGCGAAGCAATGGGAACAACCAACTTTACTTATGTTTGGCAAGGAAAAGGTGGGACAGACAAAATAATTTCTTTCCTAAAAAAATTGTTCTAATTTTGATTTCCTTACTTTTGAGAAAGTAATCTACCCTTATGCAAAAATTATTTTTTTCCTGTCTTTTATTGATCAGTACACAGATGAGTTTCTGTCAAGACCAACCCACAAACATCATTCTAATGATTGGTGACGGGATGGGACTTTCACAAATCACCGCGGGCATGTATGCCAATGGCAATACCACGCATTTAGAAGCATTCCCCTTTGTCGGCCTAGCAAAAACACATTCTGTTAATTCTTTGGTCACCGATTCTGCTGCTAGTGGAACGGCAATGGCCTGCGGAGTCAAAACATACAACGGTGTGGTAGGGGTCAGTGCTAAAAACGCCTCTCCCGATTCAGTCCTAACCTTGAGCGAGGAAAAAGGATATACAACGGGACTTATTGCTACTTCAAGTATTGTTCATGCCACCCCCGCGTCTTTTTATGCTCATGTTCCATCGCGAAGACAATATCAAGACATCGCCCTACAGCTAAAAGAAAGTCAACTTGATTTTTTTATTGGAGGGGGACAAAAACACTTTACCGACAGAGAAGATAAACGGAATTTACTTGATGAAATGACCGATTGGAGCATTGTCAATCGGCTTAAAGATTTTGACAAAGCCACAAGTGAAAAGGTGGGCTATTTTACAAATGATGATGAACCCGTCCGCATTAGTGAAGGAAGAAAACCAAAATTAGCCGATGGTCTCAAAAGTATGCTCAACAAATTAACAGCAAAAGAAACTCCTTTTTTCCTGATGGTTGAAGGTTCTCAAATCGATTGGGGTGGGCATGCCAATGACTTAGACTATATCACAAGTGAATTTCTAGACTTTGACCAAGCGATTGGTGTGGCCCTAAATTTTGCAAAGGCCAATGGCAATACTCTGGTGATTGTTACGGCTGATCACGAAACAGGAGGTTTAGGCATTTCATCGGGTAACCGAAAAACTTTTATGCCCAAAGGGGGATTTGTCACGGGGGGTCACACTGCTTCTATGGTTCCGGTTTTTGCTGTAGGTGTTGGGGCATCTTCTTTTAGTGGTATATATGAAAACACCGCCATATTCGATAAAATGATAGCGGTGTTACCTAAAAAATAAATAGTATTATTTCTATTTTTTTCGTGCCGCGTCAATGATGTTTTTCTGAAACGATTCCTCACTTTCGATAATGCGGTAAAAACTTTCAATAAAAGTATACGCCTCCTCAAATTCTTTGGGATTGTCAAAATCTGATTTGTAGGAATTCATTACGTCTAGAAGGGCTTGCTTTTTAGAAATAAAGACGCTTCTTGCTTCAGAAAAATCAGCCACATCACGTTTGAAACCTCTGTATTTTCTTTCTCTGATATTATCAATTCCGAGGGTTGGATTAACCACAGCATAACTGGGGTTAATAAAGCCAGACATATCGAAATCATAAGGTAAAGGGATGATGCTCTTGTCAATATACAACAACTTACCGTTGTGTTGATAGGCTACTGAAAAGTCAGTATTGCCAATCATATACTGAAACAAAGCATTGCGAATAGATAATTGGCTATCCATTGCAAGAGGGTGAATATAGCGTTCAAAAACTTTTCCATCGTGGCGTTTGGCGATCTTTTTATCGTCTTCAATCAAAAAGGCATTGATTGTTTCTGGAGTATAGTTTTTCTTTCCAGAATCTACAAATTCAATTTTTAAACGTCGAGTTTTAAAATGATAAGGGGTAATGAGTTCATACATTTTATAAACCATCAATTCCTTTAAAATGTTGTCGTTTTTATCTTTCTGCTGAAGGCAAGGAAGAACGAGCTTTAATTTCTTTTGTCCTTTAAAGACTGTGCCTTTGGTTTGTCCCTTTTTTAGGTCCACCTTAATTGGCGGGTAGTAACACGTGGAGCGTCTAAAATTACCACGCGCACGAATCCCAATGGTCATTTCTTTCCATTCCCCGTCGACTTTATATCTTAGGGGGGTATCAAAATAAAGGGTGTCGTTATAGCTCTTTCTCAGTTGCTTGGTAGAAAATGTCAGCTGAGCTTCCATAATCTCAGTGGAAGAAAAGAGTCGATTTTTGTCTTCTTGAGCGTAGATTAATGACACGCAAAAGAAAAGGATTATGAATTGTTTCATATATTGCGATATATATAGTTAATAATTTAAAGTTAAAAATAAAATCCAAAGTGAATCAGTATTTCTCCATTATAAATCGAAGAACTTTAATAACGGTATTGATTTCTGCTATCGTACCTTACATTTGCTACGACTACGAAATAATTTACAATATTGACTTAACCTTGATCAGTATAGCCATTATTTTCCCACTGGTCTTTGCCATACGAGGGGCCTTTCGACGAAGAGAAAAAGCACTGGAACATTTAAGTAAAATGCGAAGTGCCATCCTCAGTATACGTTATACAATTAGCGGTAACGGCAAGATGCTCGCTGACCAGAAAGCAACGGCTATAGCTCTTTGTGAAGATATTCCTACTCAACTTATTGAACACCTCAACGGCACTAATCCAAACAGAGATGATTTGGACAACGCATTTGAAAAATTCGTCACCTTTATGGGAGAACATCCCGAAACGATTTCGAACAATACCAAAGCTAAAGTAAATGGGTTTATTCACAAAGCGCACGAAGGTATTGAAAACAGTTTATCGATTCATGTGCACCGTACACCTATCAGTTTAAAAGCCTATTGTAAAGTGTTTATCTATATTTTTCCCCTGATCTATACACCAACTATTATCAATAAAATTGGTTTGGACAACCCCGAATGGTTAACTTATTTCGTGGTACTACTCAGTGAGTTTATTTTGATCTCCCTTTACAATATTCAAGATGACATGGAATATCCATTTGATCAACAAGGTCTAGACGATATTAAGCTCAGCAATTTCCAAGTCAAAAAATGAGCGGAAAAATATAAACATAATCAAAAGAAGGGAGCCAACTAAAAAACTAACGCAGCCCGTAAACAGACAGCCGCCAAAAGCTTCTTTCTCGCGAATCATTTCCTCTGACATTATATCCGATTTATTTCTCCTAATGTCATTAAATTCCTTAAACACATTAGAAATTAGTTAGAGATTTAAAAGCGAAAGCCTGTAGAATCTACAGGCTTTCACTTTTGTGCGGGTGAAGGGACTCGAACCCCCACGCCGTGAAGCACTAGATCCTAAATCTAGCGTGTCTACCAATTTCACCACACCCGCAGTTGTTTATAGACGGGCACAAATATAGGTAAGTTTTTATAAAATAAATTTTTTACTTCCCAAAAAACACAAATCTTTGTAAGAATATTTTTTTCAACGCAATACCATGGTTAAACTTTCTGACTCCGATAAAAATCGCTATCTCAATGAACTCATTTCATTTTTGAAAATTCCTTCTATCAGTGCCGATCCTGCTTACAATGATGCCGTTGAAACAGCGGCACAATGGGTTGCCGAAGCTCTTAGCAAAGCAGGTTGTCAGCAGGTCGAAGTGGCACCAACAAAAGGACATCCTATCGTTTATGGCGAGTACTTAATCGACGGTAATCTTCCAACTGTTCTTGTTTATGGCCACTATGATGTACAACCTCCAGACCCACTAGATCTGTGGGATAGTCCCGCTTTTGAACCGGTAATCAAGTCAACTGAAATACATCCGGAAGGTGCTCTTTTTGCACGAGGAGCTTGCGACGATAAAGGGCAAATGTATATGCACATTAAGGCCTTTGAATGGATGATTGAAAACCAACAACTCAATTGTAATGTCAAATTTATGATTGAAGGAGAGGAAGAAGTCGGTAGTAATCATCTAGAAGAATTTATCAGAGAAAATATTGATCGTTTGGCATGTGATGTCATCTTGATTTCAGACACTGGAATGATCAGCAATGACCTCCCCTCAATTACGACAGGCTTGCGGGGACTAAGCTATATGGAAGTCATCGTTACTGGACCCAACAGGGATTTACATTCTGGAATCTATGGCGGTGCAGTAGCCAACCCTATCAATATTTTGGCTAAAATGATCGCTAATTTGCAAGACGAGAACAATAAAATTACGATCCCTGGTTTTTACGATAAAGTCATTGAACTTACCGAAAAAGAACGCCAAGAAATGGCAAAAGCACCTTTCGATATAAATGAATACATGGAAGCGATTGAAATTGGTGATGTACACGGTGAAAAAGGATATACAACAAGTGAACGCCAGTCCGTTCGACCAACGCTAGACGTCAACGGAATTTGGGGAGGATATACTGGTGAAGGAGCGAAAACAGTGATTGCTAGTAAAGCACATGCCAAAATTTCCATGCGCTTGGTTCCCAATCAAGACTGGGTAGAAATCGGACAACTGTTCGAAAAACATTTTAAAGCCATAGCGCCGAAAAGTGTAACCGTTGATGTAATCACTCATCATGGTGGAGAACCCTACCTTACGCCAATTGATCATATTGGCTATCAAGCAGCTCATAAAGCTTACAGTGAAACATTTGGGGTCGCTCCATTTCCACAACGCGATGGTGGAAGCATCCCTATTGTTCCTTTGTTTGAAAAAATCCTAGGCGTTAAAAGTGTATTGATGGGTTTTGGCCTTGACAGTGACGCTATCCATTCACCCAATGAACATTTTGGCTTATTTAACTTCTTTAAGGGCATAGAAACCATCCCGCTTTTCTATAAACACTTTGCAACCCTAAAGACAAGCCAAGCTCAGAACTGAATCAGAAAAAGATCTGAAGCGATGCCATCGACCAAGAACTTGGCCTTTTGGGTCACTTTTAAAACATCACCATCCCAAAACAAATGCTGATTGAAGAGGTGCTTTTCGGCCTGTTGTTCTAACAAGTCTGAAAAATTTTTTCCAAATCTCAATTCAATCGCTTCAAGACTTACTCCACGCGATGTTCTCAAACCAGTCATGATGTATTCATTGTACTGGTCAATTTTCGAAAGTTGCTCGGTTTCTCTTTGCAGAAAACCAGTTTCAATCCCTTTCATATACTTTTGATTATTTTGGATGTTCCAACTGCGCTGATTTTTAAAAAAACTATGTGCCGAAGGTCCTATACCTAAGTAGGGTTTCCCCTCCCAATATGCAGAATTATTGACGGAGTGAAAATGGGGTTTTCCAAAATTAGATAGCTCATAATGCTCATAGCCATTGCGCATTAAAACCTCAACTAAAACATCAAATTGTTGAGCCACCACGGTTTCATCTAAAAGTTCAATCGTGCCTTGTTTTACTTGATGGGCCAGAACGGTTTTAGGTTCAACCGTTAACGCATAACTCGATACATGAGTGGGGGAGTATGACAGAGCCATATCAATGTTTTCTCGCCAACGAGCGACCGAGCTCCCAGGAATTCCATAAATGAGATCAATAGAGAAATTATCAAAATTTTTACTAACCGCTTGCATTAAACGAAAAACGTCCTCTGCCTGATGGGCACGATTCATAAATTCTAACTCGTCATCAAAAAACGATTGAACCCCAATACTCAATCGGTTAATGCCTGCAGATTTCAGCTCCTCAAGATAATTTACTCTAAAGTCGTCGGGGTTCATCTCCAAAGTGATTTCAGCCTTTTCCGCTATAGTGTAGTGCCGCGCAATAGATTCGAGCAAAAGAGTGATTTCTTCGGGAGAAAGCAGTGAGGGTGTTCCTCCACCAAAGTAGATGCTTTCAAGCGGGATTTTTGGCAACTCATTTTGTCTCATTTCGATTTCCTTCTTCATCGCCAAGAGCATGCGCTCTTTTTGTTTAATAGAGGTAGAAAAGTGAAAATTACAATAGTGGCACGCCTGTTTACAAAATGGAATATGGAGATAGATACCTGCCATTTTTGTTACTTAACCTTATCGGGGTTTTGCGAGATAAAAGCTTTCCATCCCGTGTACTTTTTCCCAGTACTTCCTTTGTCTGCATTAAAAAAGTGGCAAACAGCCGCGGCGAGGCCATCAGTAGAATCGAGGTTTTTGGGTAAGGCTTTTAACCCCAGTAGGCTTTGCAACATTTTAGCCACCTGCTCTTTACTGGCATTACCGTTGCCTGTAATGGCCATTTTTATTTTTTTAGGAGAGTACTCTGTGATGGGAATTCCTCTAGAAAGTCCAGCAGCCATAGCGACCCCTTGGGCTCTACCTAGCTTGAGCATGGATTGAACATTCTTTCCAAAAAAAGGCGCTTCAATTGCTATTTCATCGGGATGATGCGTTTCAATTAAAGCGATAGTCCGTTCGAAAATTAATTTTAGCTTGACGTAATGATCGCTGTACTTAGACAACTGCAATTCATTGAGTTGTAAAAATATCATCTTTTTGTTCTCGACTTTGATCAAACCAAAACCCATTATGGTGGTTCCCGGATCAATGCCTAAGATGATGCGTTCCGACATAACTTATTGAACAGTGGCAACCACTCGTATCGGCAATTTCAGTTGTGAGCGCACAACAACACCTACATTTGTTTTGGTTGCTGGAATAGCTGTTGGTAAAGAATTAACAGCCTCTTCTAATACTCCTGTAAGTTCTGGAATTGCATCTGAGACGTAAGAATCATTTTCCAATTCGCTCAAACTAATAAGGCCATTTTCATCGATAAGTAGAACCAAGATAATGACTTCATCAATTTCTTGGTTTGCCTTAAATTCTTGAGCGCTCAAAGCCGTATCTACCACACTGGCGATACTATCCTTGAAACACGAAAATTGTTCTGCTTGTGCAAGCCCCTGACACTCTTCAAAATTTGGTGCTTGATCTTTTTCAGACCACTGTGACGCTTTTTTAATTTGTTGTGGCGTGTGCGTCGATGTGGAAAAATAGTCACAGCTGACAAAAAGGGTAAGCAAAGTGAGCAAGGAAAAAGTAAACGTTATTTTTTTCATATGAAATGTATTAATTTATTTAGGGGCCATTGATTGATAAAATTACAATTTTTTTTAGTTTATTGAGACACTTTTAAATCTATTCTCATGGACACTTTTTTTGAATTAATAGGATTCTTCTTTGCGCTTTTGGGAATTGCCGGAAGCTTCTTACCTGTTCTTCCAGGGCCACTTACAGGTTGGTGCGGGCTTTTTTTATTACATCAAAGCTCTCGAATTGAAGACAACCCCTCTCTATTGACCATTACTTTTATTATCGCTTTAAGCGTTTTTTTACTTGACTACATTATTCCCGCCTTAGGAACAAAAAAGTTTGGCGGTTCAAAAAAAGGGGTGATCGGCTCTACCGTCGGCCTTATTTTAGGTTTACTGTTTTTAGGCCCTTTAGGAATTATTTTGGGACCATTTGCAGGGGCATATGTGGGTGAACGGATGAATCAAACACCGAATAAACTTGCTTTCAAAGCAGCATTTGGCTCCTTGATAGGGTTTTTAACTGGCGTCTTTTTAAAATTTACAGTCGCCTTTATTTTCTGTGTTTACTTTATTAAAATTTACTGGACACACCTGTTGTAACAATAAAGAAGTTTTCTTTCCATAACCTTCAATCAAACCACAACACTATATTTATTTATGAATCGTAATGGGTTAGGCAGTCTTATTATTATCAAGTAAAAAGACTGTGGCTTTTACATGAAAAGAAAAACTTCTTATTATGACATATGAATTAATTTTAGTTGACCTGTTAAACTTATTTTTACTTT
>JBMZTS010000031.1:0-13255 GCA_049623905.1 Flavobacteriaceae bacterium | reverse complement strand
AGGATATTCATTCCTGTTCCTCCAAAAGCTTCTTTAGCAATTAGGACAGCAAAAGCAACTGAAATCGCTACCATCCATAATGGAATATCTACCGGCATGATCATGGGAATCAATAGTCCCGTAACCAAATAACCTTCATTAACTTCATGCCCTCTGTAAACGGCAAAAATAAATTCGATGGTTAAACCAACGATATAGGAAACGGCAATCATCGGAACAATTTTCCATGAACCGTGAATAAAAGCATCCAAAAATGTAAATGCCTCGCCTGTTTGAATAAAATACTGATACCCTGTATTGTAGATCCCGTATATTAAAGCCGGTAAAAGCGCAATGATCACGGTAACCATGGTTCGCTTTAAATCTACAGCATCACGAATATGAGCCCCTTTTTGTGTAGTGTGGTTGGGAACAAACAAAAAAGTATCGAACGCATTGATTGCGGGTGCAAACTTTTCGTACTTCTCTCCTTTACCAAATGGTTTTTTGATGTTGTCGAGTGATTTTCTTATAAAATTCATAGCTTTTATTTATCCTTCTTCTTTAATCATTAGTTCAATGGCATTTCGAATAATCTCTTGCGCTTCAATTTTTGAAGTGTTGGAGTAATCGACTAGAGCAAAATCTTCTGGAACCACTTCATAAATTCCGAGAGCTTCCATGCGTTCAATATCTTCTATCATACATGCTTTTATGAGTTGCATGGGAAAAATATCCATAGGAAGGACTTTTTCCATTTCTCCAGTCACAACTAGTGCCCGTTCTTCACCGTTTAGATTGGTATTAACCTTGGCTTTGCGCTTTCCTAAAAGCCATGAAAGGGAGGTTTTAGACATGCTGGGGATATTGTTATCCACAAAAGGCAACCAACCAAACATACGGTAATGATTCCCCTCTGGAAGGACAGTAAACAAATTATTATAATACCCCAAATAACTGTCTGGAGAAGTGACCATTCCAGAAAGCACATCTCCGCTAATAAAACGGTTAGGTTTTTCTTGATCGACTTCAGCTACTTTGAGCAAAGCATGAACAGAACTTCCGATAGTGGTTTTATAGTATTGAGGATTCTTCACTGAGGGTCCAACAACTGCAACGGTGCGTTGAGCTGAAAATTCACCTGTAGAAAATAAACGGCCAATGTTGACCACATCTTCTGGCTGAACAACCCAAACACGTTCTCCCGCATTGACAGGGTTGATTTTATGAATTTGAACCCCAACATTTCCAGCGGGATGCTTGCCAGCTACTCCAACCACTTCCGCTTTTTTTATCTTTTCAAAAAACCCTTTGAAAGAGGCGTCGGCTGTAAGGGTAATGTTTTTTGCCAGCTTTGACAAGACATCTATCCCCTTTTGGAATTCTGCTTTATCATTTTTTAATAAAAATTCATAATCCACATCAAGGGGGGCTGTGGTATATGTCGAAATAAAAATTGATTTGGGTGTATCTTCTGGCTGTGCAATAATGCCATAAGGGCGTTGAGTTATAAATGGCCAAGCGCCAGACTTAAGAAGAATTTCCTTAACCTCATCTGCCTTTAGAGCAGATAGTTCAGGAAATTTGTGTTTGACAGCAGCATTGCTATCGTCGCGCGTGACGACAACCTCGAGAATTTTTCTTTTAGCTCCACGGACAATAGCGGTTACCTGACCTGCTACTGGTGACACAAAATGAATGCGTGGGTTTTGTTTTGAAAAAAACAACGGACTTCCTTTCTCAACTTTTTGCCCTTCTTTTACAAGAAGTTTTGGTGTCGAAGAAAAAAAATCATCTGGCTTTAGTGCGTAGGTTTCGGAGGGAGCTAAATCAAACAAAATTTTGTTGGCCTCGCCGTCAAGATTCAATTTGAAACCTTTCCGAATGCGTATGTCTTTGGACATGTGTTTACAGAGTTAAATTCTAAAATGCATGCAAATTTAATAATTAAAACTTGCTTCAAAAAGTCGATTTTAAAGTAATTTGGGTTATTTATATTTATTCTAAATAATCTGTTTAACCTTTACCACACCCAAGAAGCATCAAATAGATCATCCTTAAAGTTTTCTTATCTTCGTTTTATGAAGTCGCCTATTGCTTTTTACCTGTTTCTGTGTCTACTTACCCCTCTTTTGGGGCAAGTCACAAAAGAATCAACAGAGGTTGATTTCATAAAATCCATCCAGTTTGAGGATCAAGAAAACCAAAATCAATTTCCATTGATTCGTCTCGGAGAATCTTTTACACTCTCATTTGATGATTTACTAGCTCAGGACAACGACTATTACTACCGCATAAAGCACTACAATAGCGATTGGACACCCAGTGAACTTTTCCTTAATCAATACCTCAATGGGTTTGATAATCAACGTATTTCAGACCACAAAAGTTCTTATGGAACCCTCCAAAGCTATACGCATTATCGGCTAACATTGCCCAATTCGGATACGCAATTTATTGTATCGGGGAACTATATGCTAGAAGTTTATGATGCAGCAGATGCATTGGTTTTCAAGCGAAAATTTTTAATCTATGAGGAAAAAGCTAACGTCAGACTAGACGTTTATCCTTCCCAAAACTTAGAAAATTTTAACACCCATCAAAACCTGCAATTTACAATAGAACCTATAGGATTTCAGGTGAGAAACCCTAATATAGATCTCAAGGTCGTCTTGCTGCAGAACAGTCAATGGAATAGTGCTTTTTTTGCTCCACCACCACAATACAATAATGGGAATCGCTTTGAGTATCGCTATGACTCGCCCACTCAATTTAGTGGTGGAAATGAATTCCTTTTTTTTGACACCAAAGATTTAAGAGCATCAACACCAAACATTAGTTATGTCGACAAAGAAGAGCTTTATCAACACTACCTCTACACCGATGTTCCCAGGAAAGATTTTCCCTACAGCTATTACCCTGATATAAACGGTAACTTTTTGATTCAAACCCTTCAAGGAACGGAAGCCAATATTGAGGCCGATTACAGCATTGTTTATTTTAGTCTAGCAAAACAATATGCCTTGGACAATGAAGAGATTTACATCTATGGCAAATTCAACAACTACGAGTTGACCGAAGAAAACAAGATGATATACAACCCAAATTTAGAGGTTTATGAAGGAATTTTACTCCTTAAGCAAGGCTTTTACAATTACACCTATGTTTCGCTCAAAGATGAGGTCTTAGATAAGTCTAGTATCTCCGGTGCCTACGCTAATACCGAAAACCACTACACCGTTCTTGTTTATCATCGTGGAATAGGCCAACGCTATGACGAACTCATTGGCTTTGGCCAAAGGCGATCATTCTCATTAAAACAGTGACCTTTTTGATTCATCAAGAGAATTTAAAAACACTTGTCGAACTTATTAAATTTTTACTTAACTTGCTAAATATTAAGTAAATAATAATGTTTCAACAAGTCACCAAAGGGATAAAAATTTCGGTACTCACCAAGTACGAAGGGGCTTTTTTGAAAAACAATAAGCTGAACTATGCTTTTGGCTATACCATTCGCATAGAAAATCAAAGCAAAGACGTTGTCCAATTGACCAATAGGCATTGGAAAATCATGGAGTCTAATCGCCGTCCACATTATGTTGAAGGCCCAGGTGTGATTGGTAAAAAGCCCATCTTGAAATCGGGTGAAACCCACACTTACAAGTCGAATTGTTTACTGACTTCACCAATAGGTGCGATGAATGGATACTATACTATGGTTAACTTTTCTTCGGCTCAAGAATTTGAAGTCGAAATTCCAACATTTAAATTAGCCGCTACATTTGCGCTTAATTAAACTATTTTTTCTTTATTTGAGAAAAATTAGATCATGCTAAACAGTTATTCCAAGAGCCCAAAAGCGGTCAACGAAACAGTCAAATCATATACTGCTAATAGCCCTGAACGAGAAAACGTACTCTCTACCTACCGCACGCTCTACAAACAAGAAATTCATGTTCCTTTAACCATCAATGGTGAAAAGATATCAACAGCCAATTCGGTTGAGATGAATCCTCCTCACGATCATCAACACTGTTTAGGCACCTACAGTTTAGCTGATAAAAAACATATTGAGCAGGCCATTACAAGCGCCCTCGAAGCACATAAACAGTGGAGTCAGCTTTCTTTTGAGCACAGAGCGACAATCTTCTTAAAAGCTGCCGATTTATTGGCTGGACCTTATCGGTCAAAAATCAATGCAACCACCATGCTGGCTCAGTCTAAAACCATTCATCAGGCTGAGATTGATGCCGCCTGTGAATTCATTGACTTTTTGCGCTTCAATGTTCAATTTGCTGAAGAAATTTACAATGACCAACCCCATTCGGGTGATGGTATCTGGAACCGCTTAAGTTATCGTCCACTCGAGGGATTTGTTTATGCAGTCAGTCCATTCAATTTTACTGCCATCGCTGGAAACCTATCGGCCGCACCCGCTTTAATGGGAAACACCATCGTATGGAAACCAAGTGATCACCAAATCTATTCAGCTCAAGTCATCATGGAGGTTTTCGAAGAAGCTGGGCTTCCCCCAGGTGTCATTAATATGGTAATGGGTGATCCTGAAATGATCACCAACACCGTATTGTCCTCATCAGATTTCGCTGGAATCCACTTTACGGGTTCAACTTTTGTGTTTAAAAACATCTGGAAGAAAGTAGGGGAAAACATTCATCATTATAAAACCTATCCTCGTATTGTTGGAGAAACGGGTGGCAAAGACTTCATCATCGCGCACCCCAGTGCGGATACCGCAGAAGTCGCGACGGGAATCGTCAGGGGTGCTTTTGAATTCCAAGGCCAAAAATGTTCGGCTGCATCGCGAGTCTACCTCCCAAAATCAACGTCAAAAGCTATATTAGAACGAGTGGTTAGCGACTTAAAATCGATCTCTATGGGCTCACCAGAGGATTTTAGTAATTTCGTCACAGCCGTCATTCATCAAGGCGCTTTTAATCGATTAAAGGAAGCGATTGAACGTGCCAAGTCCTCAGAAGAGGTCGAAATTTTATTCGGAGGAAACTGTGATGACAGCATAGGTTATTTTGTAGAGCCCACTGTTTTGGTAACCTCCAATCCGAAATACGATACCATGGAAAGAGAATTGTTTGGCCCCGTGGTAACTATCTTTGTTTATGAAGACGACAGCTACACAGACACTCTTGAATTGGTTGATCAAACCTCAAACTACGCCCTAACAGGAGCGATATTCTCAAAGGACCGCTACGCTGCACAGCAAGCAGTGAAAGCACTTGAAAACAGTGCTGGAAATTTTTACATCAACGATAAACCCACTGGAGCAGTCGTTGGTCAACAACCCTTTGGCGGAGCTAGAGCATCGGGCACAAATGATAAAGCAGGATCAAAGCTCAATCTTTTGCGTTGGGTCTCTCCTCGTTTAATTAAGGAACCTTTACTCACCCCAAAAGACTATCGTTATCCGTTTTTAGGGGAATAATTTTTTGTTAAAATTCTTTGTGGTTTTATTTAAGGAAAATAAATTTACTGTTATTAACCCCATAATAAATTCGCATGAAAACCTACATTGCCTATCTCATTTTTCTCTTGATCAATACACTGTGTTTTGGCCAAGACCAAGACGTTGAATTCCATGTCACAAAAAAATATGACGAAAAAGGAAACCTTATTAGTTACGACTCCGTTCGAACCTCAAAACACCAATCCTTCAAGTTCAGTTTTAATCACAACTTTCATAGGGGTGATGAGATAGACTCCTTACTTAGTCATAGAAAAGGTTTTGATGAGGACTTATATTTTTTCTTTGACGATTCTCTAAAATTTGGGCACAACAAAGCATTTAATTTCTGGGTCGATGACCTGAACGTCTTTCACGATTTTTTTGACAAAAAAAATCATGATTCCCTCCTTTTAGAAAGACTCCAAAAGACACAGGAAAGAATTGAAAAAAGAATCAAGAACCTCAAGGAAAAACAGGAAATAAAAACATTGTAATCTTCTATTTCAATGGGAGATACACTACTTTTTTTG
This sequence comes from Flavobacteriaceae bacterium, assembly GCA_049623905.1. GTDB lineage: Bacteria > Bacteroidota > Bacteroidia > Flavobacteriales > Flavobacteriaceae > Arcticimaribacter. Next base: position 7,264 of record JBMZTS010000031.1, on the reverse strand, counting down.
TTTCAAAAAATTCTTCTGAAAAAAAAGAGGACAACTCAAATTCCTGAGCCTGAGGAAAAGAAGCCAATTCTTGAGATAAATCGCCTCCCTTGAGATAAAGAATACCATTGCGCAATTTATGAGTTCCTTTATTTTTGATGTTTTTTGACACCCAAGGAACAAAATCTTCCATTTTAGTAACGGCGCGACTTACAATAAAATCAACGGGTTGTTTAAACTCTTGCGCGCGCTGATGTCGTGCTTGAACATTTTTTAGTCCTATGGCATCTGAAATGGCTTGAACAACTTTTATCTTTTTTCCTATGGCATCTATTAGAAAAAAATCAACTTTAGGATACAAAATAGCTAAAGGAATTCCAGGAAATCCTCCACCGGTTCCTACGTCTAAAATTCTAGAACCCGACTTAAACGATTGTACTTTCGAAATTCCTAAGGCATGGAGAACATGTTTTTCATACAAAGCATCGATGTCTTTTCTAGAGATGACATTTATCTTTGTATTCCATTCGCGATATAAAGACTCTAACTTTTCAAATTGTGTCTTTTGAAGTGTAGAAAGTTGTGGAAAATAATTCGTTATAAGATTCAAAAATTGTAGTTTTAATAAAAAATCAAAGATACTTAGTTCTCGACTATGAATGCAAAAACAATCACCAAATCACTTCGTTTTTCCCGAAACGATCCTAAGAAATTTTTTCAAACACTTAATAAGCGTGTCAACGAACACTTCCGAAAAAAGAAAAGACCCAAAACAGGGAATTGGCAATTATATCTCAAAACCGTCATCATGTTTGGTTTATTTCTCACCCCCTACTTTCTGATTTTATTGACCGACTTTAATCCTTGGTTAAAATTAGTGCTGGCAGTCGTAATGGGTATTGGTATGGCAGGTGTTGGTATGAATGTAATGCATGATGGCAATCATGGCTCTTTCTCTCGTTATCCGTGGATCAATAAAACAATGGGAGCGAGTATCTACCTCTTGGCAGGAAATGTTCATAATTGGAAAGTACAACACAATATTTTACATCACACTTTCACCAACATCCATGGTCATGATGAAGATTTAGATGCTGGACGCATCATTCGCTTTTCAAAACACAGCGATTGGTTTTCTTTTCATCGCTTCCAGCATTACTACGCTGTTTTTATCTATGGTCTTTTGACCATTAATTGGGTCATCAGTTCAGATTTCAGACAAATCTCTCGCTATCTTAAGAAAAAGCTCACCTATCGAAAGAAGTTACAACCCATCAGGCAGTGGGTCATTCTAATTGCAACCAAACTTCTCTATTCGGGTATCTGGATTGTCATTCCAATGCTTTTCATGAAGATAGCATGGTGGCAAATCTTAATTGGTTTTTTTGTCATGCATTATACAGCAGGGCTAATTTTAAGTTTAATTTTTCAACTAGCGCATGTCATTGATGGGGCTGAAATGCCTTTACCGCATAAAGATACTGGCGCAATGAAAAACACCTGGGCCATACATCAACTACTTACTACGGTCAATTTCTCAACTAAAAATCGATTCCTTAATTGGTTCACTGGTGGCCTAAACCACCAAATAGAACACCATATTTTCCCTCATATTAGTCATATTCATTACACAGATATTGCTAAAATTGTGAAAAAAACAGCAAAAGAATTTAATTTACCCTACAATGAGTATAAAAGTACACGAAGTGCCTTATTTTCGCATTTTAAACATTTAAAACAAATGGGTGTTCAACCCGTTTAACTGAAAATTTATGGAGGCACTCTCATCGAGAATAAACAGTTTACCTGTATCGGCCACACTCGCAATGGCAGCTAAAGCACGTGAACTAAAAAATGAAGGAATAGATGTAATTGGTCTGAGCTTGGGAGAACCAGATTTTAATACCCCAGAATTCATCAAACAAGCAGCAATTCAAGCGGTTGACGATAATTATAATTCTTACACGCCCGTAGATGGCTATACAGAACTCAAAGCAGCCGTTTGTTTAAAGTTTAAACGAGACAATGGCCTTAACTATCAAGCCGATCAAATTGTCGTTTCTACAGGAGCAAAACAATCTATTGCAAATGTTTGTATGGTTTTACTTGATCCTGGTGACGAGGTCTTGTTACCCGCTCCCTACTGGGTAAGTTATTCTGCCATTGCCACTCTAGCAGAGGCTAAATCAGTGATTATTCCCTCGAGCATTGAAAATGACTTTAAAATTACTCCCGAGCAGCTTGAGGCCGCCATTACACCAAAAACAAAACTAATCATGTTCAACTCGCCCAACAACCCGAGTGGAACAATTTATACTGAAGCCGAATATCGCGCTTTAGGAAAAGTACTCGAAAACTATCCTGATATTTTCATCCTTTCCGATGAAATATACGAACACATCAATTACGGTACACCACATTTTAGTATAGCGGCGATTCCTGAATTATATGACAGAACCATCACCGTCAATGGTGTAGCAAAAGCATTTGCGATGACAGGCTGGCGAATCGGTTATATCGGAGCGCCACAATGGATTGCAAAAGCTTGTAACAAAATGCAAGGACAAATCACCTCTGGAGCTAACTGTATAGCACAACGCGCGACCATTACAGCTTTAGAGGCACCCGTAAGCAATATTCAGTACATGGTCGATGAATTTAAACATCGTCGTGAATTGATTATAAGCCTGTTACAAGACATCCCTGGATTCAAACTCAATGAACCCAAAGGGGCGTTTTATGTCTTCCCTGACATCTCGCATTATATTGGACAGTCCTTGGCGGGTAAACACATTGAAAACGCCAGTGACTTTGCACTATTTTTACTTGAAAAAGCTCATGTCGCTACCGTTACAGGTGATGCGTTTGGGAATGAAAATTGTATCCGAATATCCTATGCAGCATCGGAGGAAAACATTAGAGAAGCAATTGCAAGGATTGCCAAAGCGCTTTCATAAAAAGAGCCTTGGGAATTAAAATTTAAACCGACTAGGCTTTATACCGAGCCTCCCCCTTGACCTGCTCATAAAACTTGGCCATGGCAACATAATGCCAAGGTATAACTAGTAGCACACCTACGCCTAAACAAAGTATCCCTAAAAGATACCATGGGATAAAGCGAAGGGTAAGCCCGATGAATTTAAGCTTACGACCATCCATCAATCGCCAGCTTTCATTGAGGCATTCTGTAAAAGACAATTCCGGATGATCTGCCATAACATAAAAAGTAAGACCAAAACCTGCTACAACTATAAAGCCTGGGATAATGAATAAAACAAATCCAATTACACACAAAATAGAATAAATCAGATAGGCTAGAAAGCTTTTCACAAAAACCTGAAAGCCTTCAAAAAGTTGCTTAAATTCGGGGGTTTCTCCTCTACTAATCGCAAAAGAAAAATAAGCAAACCCAAGGGTAAATGGTCCCGTTAAAATAAATGGGATAAGGTTTTGTAATCCTGGAAAGATATAGGTCGTCGAACCAACAAAAATCAGATATACGAAAGTTACTACAACACCAATACCCCAGTGCGGAGCCATTGCGCTTCTAGCTTCACGCATTAAGGAAAGATTTGAAAAAGACATCGTTTACTATTTAATTTACACTTAATGTAAAAAAAAACCGCCAAATGGCGGTTATTTTTACTCTTTTACTATCTGTTCTTGGTGATTAATCGATTCTTGGTGAATGGCTTTAAACAATCGGAGAATAAATTCCTCTGAAAGCCCTCTGGTTTCTCCTTCCAAAACCATTTTTCCTAAAATTTCATTCCAACGCTTACTTTGTAAAACAGCGACATTGTTTTGCTTTTTAAGTTCACCAATAGACTCGGCTACTTTCATGCGCTGACCAAGCGTGTCGAGTATTGTCTGATCTGCAATATCAATCTGAGCACGTAAATTTTTTAATTCCGACTGATAACTTTCCTCATCCATTGTTGTTTTACGAATTTTCAAATCTTTCATGATTTGGACTAGTGCACTAGGGGTCACTTGCTGTGCAGCGTCGCTCCAAGCGTTATCTGGATCGCAATGGCTCTCAACCATTAAACCATCAAAATTAAGATCAAGTGCCATTTGGCAGGTGTCAAAGATCATATCGCGTTTTCCTGTAATGTGCGAAGGGTCGCAAATTAAAGGCAGGTCTGGAAAACGATTTTGAACCTCAACCGCAATTTGCCACTCAGGATTATTTCTGTATTTAGATTTTCCGTAAGCTGAAAATCCACGATGAATCAACCCTAGTTTTTTTATGTTGGCCGCATATAAACGTTCTACCCCACCTAACCATAATGCAACATCCGGGTTGACAGGATTCTTAACCAAAACAATTTTATCGGTTCCTTCAAGAGCATCAGCAATTTCTTGGACAATAAAGGGACTAACGGTAGATCGTGCGCCGATCCATAGGACGTCAATATCGTGCTCAAGAGCTAATTTAACATGATCTTTATTCGCCACCTCTGTCGCAGTAAGTAGCCCAGTCTCTTCCTTTACCCGTTGCAACCATTTGAGTCCTATTGCGCCAACCCCTTCAAAATTTCCAGGACGTGTTCTTGGCTTCCATATTCCAGCACGATAAACAGAAACATCGGTATCCTTGAGTTCATGCGCAATTTTTAAAACTTGTTCTTCGGTTTCTGCGCTACAAGGGCCGCCGATCACCAAAGGATGTGAAAGTCCAAAATCGTTTAACCATTCGCGCATCATAGTTGAGTTTTCCATAATTTAGTTATTGTGTTTAATTCCGTTAAGTATTGTTGTTAATTGATTTGTGCTTTTCATTTGTTGATGTAAATCTGAAAACTGGTCGTTTTGTAATTGTGTTTTAAAGTTTTCTAGATTTTCGATATACGAAGACAAAATTGCAATGACGTTCGCTTTGTTTTGCTCAAAAATAGGGGTCCACATTTCTGGAGAACTCTTGGCTAAGCGGACGGTTGATTCGAATCCACTTCCGGCCAAATCAAAAATGTTTTGTTCGTCTTCTTCTTGTTCAAGTACTGTCTTGCCCAACATAAAAGAACTAATATGTGAAAGATGAGAGACACAAGCCATGTGTCGATCGTGCTCTGAGGGCTCCATAAAACGCAAGTACATTCCCATCTGACGAAAACTAGTTTTGGCCCAAGCCAACAAATCTGATCGGGTCTTTTTCGCTTCACACAGAATTTGAGGTTTCCCAAAAAATAATTTCCTATGGGCTGCCTTTGGTCCAGAAAATTCGGTTCCTGCAATGGGATGCGCCGCTAAGTATTGATCGCGTTTGGGATGATTCTCTACCACCTGACACAATCGCTCTTTCGTTGAACCAACATCCCACAAGAGTGCATTGTCATTTAATTGGTCGAGCAGTGAAGGCAATAATTCAAGGCTGTCTTTTACTGGAATACTCAAAATGACACGATCGGCCTCTGCGATATCGTTTAAGTCTCCAATGCGATCAATAATCCCAATCTCTAGAGCGTCTTTCAAATGAGCCACATTTGTATCTATTCCTACCACTTCTACTTCAGCGTAGAGTTGGCGAAGATCCAAGGCCATAGATCCACCAATTAAACCGATACCGATAACATAAATTTTCATGCCTTTATCCGATTAATAGCGGTTTGAATCTGATCTTCTGTAACACATAGCGAAAAACGAATATACCCTTCTCCTTGACTTCCAAAAATGGTTCCTGGAGTAATAAAAATGTCTTTTTCATAGAGTATTTTATCGATATAATCTTCTGCTGAAAGACGGGTATCGTCCATTTTTGCCCACACAAACATGCCAACACTTTCAGCATCGAAAGTGGTTTCCATGGCTGTGGCCAATTCTTCAATCAATCGACGACGCTTTTTGTAAGTCGCATTTAGCTGACTATACCATTGTTCTGGAACATTAAGTGCGGCAATTGCTCCTTGTTGAATACCGTAAAACATTCCAGAATCCATATTGCTTTTTACTTTTAGCACCGAGGCAATATTTTTTTCATTACCCGCCAACAAGCCAACACGCCAACCAGCCATATTGAAGGTCTTGCTAAGAGAGTTCAATTCTAAAGCAACCTCTTTGGCTCCATCAACAGCTAGTAAACTTTGTGGATCGTCGTTCAAGATAAAGCTGTAAGGATTGTCGTTTACCAATAAAATTTCATTGGATTTTGCCCATTGAATAAGGCGTTGATAGATCCCTTTTTGAGCTTTTGCTCCCGTTGGCATATGCGGATAATTCAACCACATTAACTTTATCTTGCTGGTATCTAACGCCTCGAGTGTGTCAAAATCGGGTTGCCAATTGTTTTCGGCTTTTAGATCGTAAAAAAGTGGAGTGGCCTCAAGTAATTGTGTTACGGCACTGTAGGTAGGATAACCCGGATTGGGAATTAAAACAGCATCTCCCTTATTTAAAAAGGCCATTGAAATGTGCATGATCCCTTCTTTGGATCCCATTAAGGGTAGAAACTCATTTGCCGCATTGAGCGAGACACTGTATTTGGTTTGATAAAAGTTAGCCATAGCAGCTCTCAGCTCTGGTAGCCCTTGATAACTCTGATACATATGTGCTTTCGGATGGCTCATACTAGACTCTAATGCCGCAACAATACTGGGGTGCGGTGGGAGGTCGGGACTTCCTATTCCCATGTTGAGCACGGGTTTTCCTGCTTTTATAAGACCAGCCACTTCTCTTAATTTTTTTGAAAAGTAGTATTCTTTAACGCTCTCTAATCTTGTCGCTGTCATCATCTTTTTTTTGCATCGGCGTATTCGCCCAATATTTTAAATTCAAGCGCCATGATGGCTAGTATTTTTCGGGCCTTTTCGTATTGCACAAAATGGTCAAAGGTCATATCTACGAAAAAGGCATATTTACCTGGCGTATCTATAACGGGAAGCGACTGAATTTTAGTCAAATTCATCCGACAATCACTCATAACGTTTAAAACCGTAGCTAAACTCCCGCGTTGGTGATCTAAAATCAACTTCAAAGACGCTTTATTGATCTTTTCCTGGGGGAGAGACCCATTTTTCTTTTGAACAAAAACAAAACGCGTCACATTGTCCTTTATGGTTTGTATGGAAGTGGCCAAGGTCTTTAATCCATAAATATGGGCTGCTTCTAGTGCTGCGATTGCCCCTATCCCTTTGAGATTCTCATTGGCAATTGTCTGGGCAACAACCGCAGTATCAGCAGCTTCAATCAAACGAATATGTGGGTAATTTTGGAAAAATGCCTTGCATTGTAAAAGGGCCATCGGATGCGAATGAACCTCTGTCAAATCCTCGATTTTCTGCCCTTC
>JBMZTS010000030.1:0-13337 GCA_049623905.1 Flavobacteriaceae bacterium | reverse complement strand
AAAAAAAATGGATCAACTCGCCCTTCGCCAAGGATTGCAACGTACGTTTTACGGCATACTCTGTGCCTTTATCGGACCAGTTATTTTAATGCAAGCCTTTAAAAATGAGGGACATCCATTTTATTGGCCAGTGCTTCTGGTGGGCTTAGTCTTCTTTTGTGCCGCCATTATTTTTGGTTTTTGGGGCATCCGAACCTTGGCCGCCGCCTTTTTGGGAAAAAAAAGAAAGCGATAAATGGTCATGGCTGTTGCTTGCCTTAAGGAATCCCATTATCTTTGCGCTTTATTAATGCATACATGATCGCAATAACGCTCCCCGACGGCTCGGTTCGTCAATATGAAAATCCTTTGACCGTCTTGGATATTGCCAAAGACATCAGCGAAGGCCTCGCTCGTAATGTTCTCTCTGCCCAATTCAACAATGAAACGGTTGAAGCCTCCACGCTTATTTCTTCCGATGGCGAGTTGCGTCTCTTTACCTGGAACGACGAAGAAGGTAAAACCGCCTTTTGGCACTCTTCGGCCCATATTTTGGCACAAAGCATTTTAGCGCGCTACCCTGCGGCAAAACTTACCATTGGTCCGGCCATAGAAAATGGGTTTTATTACGATGTCGACTTTGGAGAAGAAAGTTTTTCGGAAAAAGACCTCGCTGCCCTAGAAAAACAATTTTTGACCTTTGCCCGAGAAAAGTTTGAATTTAAAATGCGTTCGGCCAGCAAGGCCGAAGCCCTAGCCTTTTACCAAAAGGAAAACAACCCCTTTAAGGTCGAGCTAATTGAACAGCTCGAAGACGGCACCATCACCTTTTGCGACCATGCCGATTTTACCGATCTCTGTCGCGGTGGACATATTCCGCATACCGGCTTTGTCAAAGCAGTCAAACTGCTCAACGTTGCTGGAGCCTATTGGCGAGGAGATGAAACCAAACCTCAATTGACCCGTATTTATGGGATCTCATTTCCCAAACAAAAAGAATTGACCGAGTACCTTGCCCTTCTCGAAGAAGCCAAAAAACGCGACCACCGTAAACTCGGAAAAGAATTGGACCTCTTTACTTTTTCGCAGAGAGTGGGACAAGGACTTCCCCTCTGGTTACCCAAAGGAACGGCCCTTCGCGAACGACTAGAAAACTTTTTAAAAGAGGCCCAAAAAAAAGCGGGATACGAACAAGTCATTTCACCCCATATTGGCAACAAGGCCTTGTATATGACCTCTGGCCATTACGACAAATATGGCGCCGATAGTTTTCAGCCCATCCAAACGCCAGCCGATGGAGAAGAATTTTTGCTTAAACCCATGAATTGCCCCCACCATTGTGAAATCTACAATGCTCGTCAATGGAGTTATAAAGATTTACCCAAGCGCTATGCCGAATTTGGTACGGTCTATCGCTATGAACAGAGTGGAGAATTGCACGGACTCACCCGCGTGCGGGGCTTTACCCAAGACGATGCGCATATTTTTTGCCGTCCCAACCAATTGGATGAAGAATTTAAAAAAGTGATCGATCTGGTCTTGTATGTCTTTGGGTCACTCGGCTTTGAAGATTTTACAGCACAGGTCTCTCTGCGCGATCCTGAAAAACCAGAAAAATATATCGGAAGTTCAGAAAACTGGACCTTGGCCGAACAAGCCATCATCAATGCCGCCAAGGAAAAAAACTTGAACTATGTAGTTGAAACTGGTGAAGCGGCCTTCTATGGCCCTAAACTCGACTTTATGGTCAAAGACGCCTTGGGGCGAAAATGGCAATTGGGCACCATACAGGTCGATTACAACCTGCCCGAACGCTTCGATTTGACCTATAAAGGCCGTGATAACGAATTGCATCGCCCCGTGATGATTCATCGTGCGCCCTTTGGAAGTCTCGAACGATTTGTGGCGATTTTGCTCGAACATACGGGAGGAAATTTCCCATTGTGGCTCACCCCAGAACAGGTCATCATCTTATCGGTAAGTGAGAAGTACGAAAAATACGCTGAAAAAGTTTCAAATCAACTGAAAAATAGCGAAATTCGCGCTCTGATCGATAATCGAAATGAGACCATTGGGAAGAAAATACGCGACGCACAGCTAAGTAAATTTCCTTACATGTTGATTGTCGGTGAAAAAGAAGCGGCCGAAAACACGGTTTCTGTAAGAAATCGCGTCGAAGGCGACACTGGTACTCTCACGCTTGAAACCTTTATTGAGAAAATTCAAGCCGAAATTGACGCCAGTGGGACAAAATTTGAGATTTAATTAAAAAAATACGACCATAGCAATACGTAGAAGAAGGACCAATCGTCCAGGCCGAATTATCAAACAAGATCCCCACCGGATCAATGAAAAAATCACTGCACACGAAATCCGTTTGGTGGGTGATAACGTCGAGGTTGGGGTGTATTCCTTGAATAAAGCGTTGAAATTGGCTGAGGAATTAGAATTGGATTTGGTTGAAATTTCTCCAAAAGCTTCCCCCCCCGTCTGTAAAATATTAGAGTACAAGAAGTTTTTGTACGAGCAAAAAAAGCGTGAAAAAGCGCTCAAGTCGAAAGCGACTAAAGTGGTAATCAAAGAAATTCGCTTTGGCCCACAAACCGATGAACACGATTACGAGTTCAAGAAAAAACACGCTGAAAAGTTTTTAAAAGAAGGCGCAAAGCTCAAAGCTTTTGTTTTTTTTAAAGGACGTTCAATCGTCTTTAAAGAACAGGGGCAAATTTTGTTGCTCCGCCTAGCGCAAGATCTCGAAGAACTCGGGAAAGTTGAACAACTCCCCAAATTAGAAGGAAAGCGAATGACCATGTTCATTAGCCCAAAGAAAAAATAATTGAGTACAATAAATAAACACCGTAGCAATGCCAAAAATGAAAACAAAATCCTCTGCCAAGAAGCGTTTTAAGCTGACTGGGAGTGGTAAAATCAAAAGGAAGCATGCTTTTAAGAGCCACATCTTGACGAAAAAGTCAAAAAAGCGCAAGCTTAAATTGACTCACTCAGGATTGGTTCACGAAAGTGATGCCGATAACATCAAAGAACAATTGCGCTTAAAATAAGCCGTGTTCAGGTTTCAACACATTAATTAACCCTGTTGCGGGCTTCCAAAGTGTAGTAATACCGCCCTGTAACAAAAAAGAAAAACACTATGCCAAGATCAGTAAACTCAGTTGCTTCAAGAGCACGAAGAAAGAAAATTTTAAAACAAGCCAAAGGTTATTTTGGACGTCGTAAAAACGTATGGACCGTAGCGAAAAACGCTGTAGACAAGGCCATGCTTTACGCCTATCGTGATCGCAAAACTAAAAAACGGAATTTTCGTTCTTTATGGATTACGCGTATCAATGCGGCTGCACGTCTTCACGGACTTTCGTACAGCCAATTTATGGGGAAAGTAAAAGCCAACGACATTGAGCTAAACCGCAAAGTCCTAGCCGACTTAGCGATGAATCATCCTGATGCTTTTAAAGCCATCGTCGATAAAGTAAAATAAACAATCCCTATTGTACTCAAAAAAAAATCAGCTTAACGGCTGATTTTTTTTTATATATATATCACGATTAAAATGGAACGTCGTCATCGTCTTCGTTTAGTGAGGACCCAAAGGCTTCATCTGCCGAAGGCAAACGCTCTGGCGAGATGGTCTCATTCATTTTAGACGGGAATTCGTAGGGAGAATCGAAAGTCTCGAGGTTGTCGAATTTCCCTAAATGACCAATAAATTTTAAACGGATATTATCGAGGCCGCCATTTCTATGTTTCGCCACTATGAATTCGGCTTGTCCGATAGAGGAAGTGCGCTCTTCGTCATCCCATTCGTCTATACCGTAATATTCTGGACGGTAAATAAAAGACACGATATCGGCATCTTGTTCAATGGCCCCAGATTCTCGTAAATCTGATAAGATAGGGCGTTTAGTGCCACCACGGGTTTCCACTGCCCTAGAAAGCTGAGAAAGAGCAATCACAGGGACGTCCAATTCTTTTGCTAGTGCTTTTAAGTTTCGTGAAATAGTCGAAATTTCTTGCTCGCGGTTCCCTGTTTTATTGGAGGTTCCGGCGGTCATCAATTGCAGGTAATCTACAATGATGAGTTTGATTCCGTATTGGGAAGACAGACGTCGGGCCTTGGCTCTTAAATCAAATATTGACAGTGACGGGGTGTCGTCGATATACAGGGGTGCTTTCTCCAAGTCACTTACCTTGACGTTGAGTTGTTCCCATTCGTGATTTTCAAGTTTTCCTGTTCTCAACTTTTCAGAAGAAAGTCCTGTCTCCGCAGAAATGAGTCGAGTGATAAGCTGAACCGACGACATCTCTAAAGAGAAAAAAGCGACAGGGGTTTGTTTCATCACGGCAATGTTTCGTGCCATAGAAAGGGTGAGGGCGGTTTTCCCCATACCCGGACGGGCAGCGATGATGATTAAATCACTGGGCTGCCAACCAGAGGTGAGTGCGTCGAGCTTTTCAAAACCTGTGGCTACTCCACTCAAGCCTTCTTTTTTGGCAATTTCTTCAATGCGCTTCTTGGCTTGTATAACAAGGTTTTGGGCCGTCTCAGACGATTTTTTGATATTGCCTTGGGTCACGTCGTAAAGCTTCGACTCGGCTTCGTCCAATAAATCAAACACATCAATAGAATCCTTAAACGAACTTTCTATAATTTCATTCGAAATTTTAATCAAGCTTCTTTGGATGTATTTCTGAAGAATGATGCGTGCATGGAATTCGATATGCGCCGAGGTGGATACTTTTTTAGACAATTGGACCAAATAAAAATCACCGCCTACCTTTTCCAGAGTCTCCATTTTTCGCAATTGAGCTGAAACGGTCAATAAATCGATAGGCTCTGAGGTCTCAAAGAGTTGATGAATAGCGGCAAAAATATGTTGATGTGCCTCTTTGTAAAAGGCGTCCACTTGAAGGATATCAATAACTTCGTCGACCCCTTTTTTATCAATAAGCATAGCGCCTAAAACGGCTTCTTCTAGGTCAAGTGCCTGAGGAGGGATTTTTCCTTTTGCTAAATTCACGACCCCTGCATTGGTCACTGCAGGAGCGATTTTTGGTTTCCTATCTTCCATGTTTTAAAGGTAGATAAATTGTGTTCTTGAACAGGGCGGTTGGTCGCCTGAAGTATCCTCTAAAGAGTCAACAAAGGGTGTTTATAAGTCTCAAAAAATGTTAATAATCCTCGAAACCTTAGCCATTAAAGACTCCCATTTGATCAAACTTCTCGCGTCTAAGTGCGATGAGATTTTCAGGAGAGAGTTTTTTAAGGACCTCAAAAGTTTTGAGTATTTCAGAACGCACGGCTTTAAAGGTTGCCTCGCGATCGAAATGTGCCCCACCAAGGGGTTCTTTGATAATTTTATCGATCAATTTTGATTTCTTCATGTCGGTAGCGGTCAGCTTAAGGGCCTCAGCTGCTTTTTCTTTATGCTCCCAAGTTCGCCACAAAATTGAAGAACACGATTCTGGTGAAATTACAGAATACCATGTGTTTTCAAGCATAAAAATACGATCGCCCACCCCAATGCCTAAGGCTCCACCAGAAGCGCCTTCACCAATAATGACAACGATAACGGGTACTTTAACAGAAAGCATTTCATAGATATTACGGGCAATGGCTTCGCCTTGGCCACGTTCTTCTGCTTCTAAGCCCGGATAGGCTCCAGGCGTATCAACGAAAGATACTATGGGAAGACCAAATTTTTCAGCAGACTTCATCAGCCGAAGAGCTTTGCGATAGCCTTCAGGGTTGGCCATTCCAAAATTGCGGTATTTTCGAGTCGCCGTGTTGTAGCCTTTTTGTGTCCCAATGAACATAAAGGACTGATCGTCTATTTTTCCCAAGCCCCCGATCATCGCTTTGTCGTCTTTGACATTACGATCGCCATGAAGCTCAATAAAACTATCGCCACATATCGCATTGATGTAATCGAAAGTATATGGACGTGAGGGATGCCGCGAAAGTTGAACACGCTGCCACGGACTGAGGTTACCGTAGATCTCTTGTTTGGTTTTAATCAATTTTTTTTCAAGCTGCGCGCAAGTATCAGAAACGTCAATTTCATTTTCATCTCCAATGACCTTGCATTTGCTCAATTGTTCGTTGATTTCTTTAATCGGGAATTCAAAGTCTAAATATTCCATTTGGTTTTTTGTCGAATAACAAAGGTAAAAATTTTTGGTGGCTGGCCCCTAATTTTTTTCCGATTGTCGCTTGTAAATGCCATTCCCAATCACACCGCCTAAAATGATCAATACCCCGAGATAAAATTGAGGGCTCATCAATTCCTTTTCCCCAAAGATTACTAAAGAAAAAAGGATTCCATAGACAGGTTCAAGGTTAAGCGATATCATAAACGTAAAAGGGGTTACGTTTTTGAGTACGACAACCGACCCAATCGTGGCATAGGCTGTGCATACCGAGGCTAGGATAAAGAGCCATAACCAGTCATATGTAGTCATTTTCGGTATTTGCTCGAAAGGCGCCTCCCTAAACAACGTCAAACCCGTTAGAATAACCGCTCCGGTTAACAACTGATAAAACGAGATGGTTTTGGCGGGAAAAGACACAATCAGCTTTCCGTTTAAAAGCGAAAAAAGAACCGATAGCAGGGTGCTGAGTAAAGCGATGAATATGGCGAAAATATTTTCTTTTTGAACGCCAAAAATCAAATATAGACCAATGATAACTATGGCACCAAAAAAAAGTTCGTACATCCTAAAGGGACGATTGTACAACATTGGTTCGAGCACAGAGGTCATCAATGAGGCGGAGGCTAGGATGGATAAGGTTAGAGAAATAGATGAAATTTTTATGGCGTAGAAAAACAAAATCCAATGAACCGATATCAACAGTCCTCCCAAAATGTAATACGGCAGTGCCTTGCGATGAATTTTAAACGATTGGCGTGAAAAAAAGGCAAAAAACAAAGCGATCAGCACAGCTGCGATGGTCATTCTCAACCAGACCAAACTCGTAGAATCGAGTGGAATAACCGACCCTAAAATGGAAGTAAATCCCCAAAGGAAAATTAAAAAATGAAGATGTATTAAGCTTTTCGTTTTATCTTTTCGCATAGCTTAATAAACCATAGGCCAGAAGACCAAAAATGAGTAAAGGAAGCCATGCCGCTACAGCCGGTGGGAAATTGGATTTGGCGACCAACACCCCAAAAATTTTATCGAAAAAAATAAAAATAAAGCCAAGGGTAATACCAAAAGCGAGGTTGACCCCCATGCCCCCTCGTCTTTTAAACGAAGAAACGGCAACAGCAATTATTGTGAGAATAAAGGCAGAGACGGGAATACTGTAGCGCTTATGACGTACCAAAAGATGTTGATTAATCATCACAGAGCCACTGCGCTCTTCTTCTTTGATAAAGTCATTTAAAGCCCCCATCGCTAGTGTTTCGGCTTTGTAATTTAAAGGGGCCAAATCTTGGATGGCAAAATCAAAAATAGTGTCTTTGATGTTGCTTTTAATAAGGCGCTCTTCATCGCCCTCAAGTAGGCGCTTTTGGAACTTTACCAAGCGAAAAACGGAATCTTTTTCAACCCAACGAATGGTCTTAGCCATGATCTTAAATTGGAGCGAGTCCCCTTCAAAATGTTCTAGGGTAAAATCCATACCGCGTAATCGCGTAGGATTATAACTGCTGACATAGATATATTCGTTGTCATTAATTTGCTTAAATAAATTTGAGGTTTGCCGATCGTTTTTGCGTTTTTTCAAATATTTAAATGAAAATTCATTAAAGCCTTTACTGGCCTTGGGCACAATAAACATCCCAGCGAAGAAGGCAAAAATGGCAATAAATAATGCCGACAATAAATAGGGGCGCAAAAAGCGATAAAAGGAAATCCCAGAACTTAAAATGGCAATAATTTCCGTGTTGTTGGCCAATTTGGAAGTAAACCAAATCACAGCAAGAAATAAAAAAATGGGGAAAAGTAAATTTCCAAAATACCACATAAAGTCGACGTAATAGCCCAATATTTCATTGAAAGGAATTTCATTTTCTTTGAACTTGTCAATTTTTTCAGCCACATCTACCATAATCCCAATCGGTATAAACAAAAGCAACATGACAAAAAATGTCGATAAATAGCGTTTGATGATATAGCGGTCAATTTTTTTAAACATGACTAGAGCCTTTTGTTCATTTGTCTGACCATTTTATTTTTCCAAGGGGTAAATTCTCCTGTAATAATTTTTTCACGTGCTTGGCGCACTAAAGCGAGATAAAACCCGAGATTGTGAATGGTCGCGATTTGTTTTCCTAAAAGTTCATTGACTGAAAAAAGATGTCTTAAATAGGCTTTAGAATATTGTGTATCTACAAAGGTATGATTGTCTTGGTCGATATACGAAAAATCATTTTCCCATTTTTTATTTTTAATGTTGATCGAGCCTTCAAAGGTGTAGAGCATTCCATTACGCGCATTTCTGGTGGGAAGAACGCAGTCAAACATGTCGACACCAAGGGCAATGTTTTCAAGAAGGTTAATCGGTGTACCTACCCCCATAAGGTAGCGAGGCTTATCTTTGGGTAAGACCTCACAAACCACCTCGGTCATGGCATACATTTCTTCGGCTGGCTCACCAACAGAAAGTCCGCCTATTGCATTTCCTTCGGCATTTCGCGAGGCAATAAATTCGGCAGATTGGAGACGCAGATCTTTATAGGTACTGCCCTGAACAATGGGGAAGAATGTTTGCTCATAACCGTACAAAAAAGGACTAGCTTTATCTTGTGCCATACAACGATCAAGCCAGCGGTGTGTCATATGCATAGAAGCTTTGGCATAGTTATAGTCGCAAGGATAAGGCGTACATTCGTCAAAAGCCATGATGATATCGGCACCTATTTGACGTTGAATGTCAATTGCTCTTTCTGGGGTAAAAACATGGTAAGAGCCATCAATATGAGATTTAAACTTTACCCCTTCTTCTTTGATCTTTCGATTGGCCGAGAGGGAATAGACTTGATATCCACCCGAATCGGTCAAGAGCGGACGATCCCATGACATGAATTTATGTAAGCCCCCAGCTTGCTGCAAAATGTCTGTTCCCGGCCTGAGGTACAAATGATAGGTGTTGCCCAGGATGATGTCTGGATTGATTTCGGTTTTAAGGTCGCGTTGATGCACCCCCTTCACGGTAGCGGCTGTTCCGACAGGCATAAAAATGGGGGTCTGGATTTTGCCATGTGCAGTGGTCATTTCACCCGCCCTTGCTTTGCTGCCAGCGTCTGTATTTAAAAGTTTAAATTCCATGAAAGGCTTTAAGGGGTAAAGATACGGAAGTCGCTAAGACTTAAAAACCGGTTGAATAAGAAATACACATGAAAATTGTTGGTAATCTTTAATAAGTTCACTGGTGAATTGGTGGAGAAAAGTTGTTGAACATTTACATTTGTTGTATTAAAATTACACCTATGTCAACTACACATTCAGCGCAGGATATTGTCAGCCAAGTCAGGCGTGATATTCTTCGCATGGTTCACAAAGTCAATTCTGGTCATCCTGGAGGATCGCTAGGCTGCACCGAATTTTTTGTAACGCTTTACAATGAAATTTTAGAGCTGAAAGAAGGCTTTACGATGGATGGGCATCAAGAAGATCTTTTTTTCCTGTCCAATGGTCATATCTCACCAGTATTTTACAGTGTTTTGGCAAGAAGAGGCTATTTTCCAGTCGATGAACTCAATACTTTTCGATTGATCGACTCGCGTTTACAAGGTCATCCAACCACACACGAAGGGTTACCAGGTATTCGAGTGGCCTCGGGTTCTTTGGGGCAGGGTCTCTCTGTTGCTGTTGGGGCAGCTTTGACCAAAAAACTCAATAAAGATGAACATTTAATTTATGCCTTACTGGGAGACGGCGAGCTGCAAGAAGGACAAAATTGGGAAGCTATCATGTATGCTGCGGCGAAAAATGTCGATAATCTGATTGCGACTGTTGACTTGAACGGAAAACAAATAGACGGTGCAACCGATGATGTTTTACCACTGGGATCGGTGGAAGCCAAATTCACGGCCTTTGGCTGGGAAGTGCTTACCATAGAAAATGGCAACGATCTTGAAGCCCTTACAGCGACACTTAAAAAAGCGAAAAGTATGACAGGGAAGGGAAAACCCGTCTGTCTTCTGATGAAAACCGAAATGGGTAATGGCGTCGATTTTATGATGCACACCCATGCTTGGCATGGAAAAGCACCCAATGATGAACAACTAGAAAAGGCGTTAGCACAAAACCCTGAAACATTAGGAGACTACTAATCGAATACTATCACTATGGAAAAATATATCAATCAAGGATCTCAAGATACCCGTTCGGGCTTTGGCGCAGGTTTAACCGAACTTGGAAGGACCAACCCCAATGTTGTCGCTTTATGTGCCGATTTAGTTGGCTCGCTCAAAATGGACCAATTTATTGCGGAAAATCCTGAACGCTTCTTTCAAATTGGCATTGCGGAAGCGAATATGATGGGGATTGCCGCTGGGCTTACCATCGGCGGTAAGATTCCGTTTACAGGGACCTTTGCCAACTTTTCAACCGGGCGTGTCTATGATCAAATCAGACAATCTATCGCCTACTCAGGGAAAAATGTCAAAATTTGTGCTTCGCACGCAGGAATCACCCTCGGTGAAGATGGCGCAACACACCAAATCCTTGAAGACATTGGCTTGATGAAAATGCTTCCTGGGATGGTCGTGATCAACCCTTGCGACTTTAATCAAACCAAAGCAGCTACTCTAGCCATTGCCGAATACCAAGGTCCTGTTTACCTGCGCTTTGGAAGACCCAAAGTGGCAAATTTTACTCCTGAAAATCAAGAGTTTAAAATTGGTAAAGGCATTTGCTTACAAAGCGGTAGCGATGTGACTATAGTGGCCACAGGTCACTTGGTTTGGGAAGCCCTTGAAGCTGCCAAAGCACTCAACGATCAGAATATTTCAGCCGAAGTCATCAACATCCACACCATTAAACCACTCGATAAAGAGATCATTCTCAATTCGGTTGCTAAAACAGGGGCAATGGTAACGGCGGAAGAACACAACTACTTGGGAGGTTTAGGTGAAAGTGTCGCCCGTGTATTGGCTGAAAATCATCCTTGTCCACAAGAATTTATCGCAACACAAGACACCTTTGGTGAATCGGGGACACCTGCCCAACTTATGGATAAATACGGGCTCAATGCAAAAGCCATTGTCGCCGCTGCTCAAAACGTTATTAACCGCAAATAAAATACTTCATGAAAAAAATTTTCCTCAACCTACTAATGCTCAGCTTCCTCTGTACCTCTCCCCTTCTCGCACAACTTAAATTTGGTGCTAAAGCTGGATTAAACTACGATTCTCTTGGCGATTTAGACTTTTCAGATGTCTCCTTGGAGCGCTTTAATTCTAGTGCTAAAACAGGCTTTCACTTTGGCCTGTATGCCAATGTCAACCTACTCCTTTTTTACCTTCGGCCTGAACTCCAATTTAGTCAAAGTAAAAGCCAGGTGAGCGCCGACGGCTCGATTGCCTTAAACAAACTTGAAGCCCCCATCTTGCTAGGGTATAAAATTCTAGGGCCTTTAAGTATTTTTGCGGGACCTTCGTTTCAATATATTCTCTCCGAAAAAGGATCTAAGATTAGTCTGGGAGACTTGGATAAAGATTTTACTGTAGGACTACAAATTGGAACACGTTTGCAACTCGGCCGCTTTGGTCTTGGTCTTCGCTATGAACGTGGTTTTAGCGACAACGAAATTTTGATTTTAGCTAACAATAACGTTGATATTGCAGGGCGTGTCGATGCTCGGCCAAAGCAATGGATCATCAGTGCAACTTATGATTTGAAACTCAAAAAAAAGTCGCAGTAATACTTCATCGGATTGACTTATTTGAACTAATCGTTGTCTAGATAATTGGGAATCCCGTCGCCATCGTCATCGTCTGGGATACCGTCTTGATTGAGATCATACTCATTTTTGGTCAATACTCCGTCGTCGTCGTCGTCGGTATCAAAGAGGTTTAAAACGCCATCATCGTCGGTATCGTCGTTGTAGGGATTGCCATCGCCATCGGGATCTTCATTGACAGATAAAACACCATCGCCATCGTGATCGGACTGATTGGTCGTCAGGACAGAGACGTCGAAAATTAAAGGAGAATAGGTAGGAATACTACTGACTACAGAGTTAAAATAACCGAGCCCAGAAGGGATAAAAATCAATCCTTGCCCGTAGTCCTGATAACTGACCGTCCCATCGTCATTATGGGTGTAGGTGCCGGGTGCAAAAAACTGTAATCCATATCTAAAGCCTGTGATGACACGAGTGGCATCGAACCATATGGGTTGACTACTGGCGTCAAATTCCGTTCCATCTAAAAGCTTACCAGAGTAATTTAAATAGGTGGAATCTACAATAGATGGTTTGTGATCTACTCTGATGCCTTGACGTGCAATGAGGTAATACAACGTATGATTAATCATCACAGAATCTTGGTTTAGGACAGGTACATCGATTTGGAGGGCCATTTCGTCGAGTGATCTTTTATTAGAATTTGTTTCATCGAGGGTGTCAATGGTAATGGATGCCACCTCTTGAGGGTCGTCAAAATCTTCGTAGTTGAAGGTGTGTGTTTGAAGGTATTCACGCAACAGCTGATCATCGGTTAAAGCTTGCTCAGCGTAGTCTCTCACTTCAGTTGTAACGGGATCTTCTGAAGAATTGCAAGCTTGAAATGCAAGTGAAACTATAAAAAGAATTAAGAAGAGGATCTTGGGTACGAATTTCATTCCAAAAATTTGAAGCACAAGATACAATTTTACTTTACTTTAGCGCATAACTTTAACGCTTATTTGCACATGAGAATTGATCAATATTTGTGGTGTGTCCGTTACTTTAAGTCACGCAATTTAGCCAGTACAGCATGCAAAAAAGGGCAGATTAAAGTAAATGATCGCGTGGTGAAACCTTCTCGGGAAATATTGCGCCAAGACAAGATTGAAATTCGCAAAAATCAAATCAATTTTAGTTGTACGGTTTTAGATCTGCCAAAATCTCGAGTAGGGGCAAAATTGGTTGACATCTATCGGATGGATACGACCCCAATTGAGGCTTTAGAGAATCGCGAGTTTCAACAATTATCTCAAGATTATTACCGCCAAAAAGGAGAAGGACGACCAACCAAAAAAGATCGCCGTAGTCTAGACGATTATTTTGAAGACGATAAGGCAACCGATTAGGTTGGACGATGAGCGCGATAACGCAAAGTGGAATAGGCTACCCCAAATTTTTCACTAACCAAATGTAAAAGGCCAAGTTCTTTTAACCCTATTTTTAT
>JBMZTS010000029.1:0-13513 GCA_049623905.1 Flavobacteriaceae bacterium | reverse complement strand
TTGATTGGTATGGTTAGAGGGAAGTACAATTATAAAGTACTACACTATGAGTTAGAGTTCGATGATCTTCCAAAAGCATTTGACGGTCTTAAGATGGTCCAAATCTCAGACATTCATAGTGGGAGCTTTGACAACCGCGATAAAGTTACCTATGGAATAGACCTAATCAATCAACAGCATCCCGATCTTATTGTATTTACTGGAGACTTTGTCAATAATAAAGCGGAAGAGCTCCTACCGTGGAAAGAGGCCTTTAGTCAGCTCAAGGCGCCAATGGGGAAGTATTCAGTCCTGGGCAATCACGATTATGGCGATTATGTCGCATGGCCTTCCAAAGAGGCCAAGCAAAAAAATTTGAAACAACTCTTAGATTACCAAAAGCAGATGGGATTTAGAGTTTTACTCAATGAAACAGCATTTTTAGATAAAGCAGGTGAGCGTATTGCGCTAATTGGAGTCGAAAATTGGGGAAAGGGTGGATTTAAAAAAGCGGGTAATCTCGAAGCATCCGTTCAAAAAGTCAACAAGGAGGACTTTAAAATACTTCTCTCACACGACCCCTCGCATTGGGAAGCAAAAGTATTGCCTCACCCTTTTCACTTTCAAATAACCTTAAGCGGTCACACCCATGGGATGCAATTTGGCATTGAGATACCAGGCTGGTTTAAATGGAGTCCAGTCAAGTGGCGATATAAGCAATGGGCTGGCCTCTATCAGGAAAAACAACAATGGCTAAATGTCAATCGAGGCTTTGGCTTTCTTGGTTATCCAGGGCGTGTTGGCATTTGGCCAGAAATCACCGTGATTACCCTAAAGCGGTCATTAAAAGAAGTTTGAATAAAATGTCCTAACTTCGTGCTGTAGAAATGTTTAAACAAACAACCTATGTCTAAGTTTGGGGAATTAATTGACGGGAACGTTCCTTTATTACTCGTTTTTTTTGAAGAGCGCGAAGAATTGAAAGACGAATTCCATCCAACACTGCGCGATGTTGCGGCTGCAGTAGGAGACCAAGGGAAGGTCATTAAAATTGATATGACCAAAAATCCTAAACTGGTTGACGCGTTGCGTGTTAAGGCTATTCCTACCCTGATGATTTACAAAATGGGAGAGATGGTATGGCGCCAAAGTGGGGAACAAGATGCCAACACACTTATTGGTTTGTTGAATGAATATGTCGATTAGTCAGCGATAAGTGAGTCGAAAACAGCCAATTGCTTGATGCTATTGTAGACGCGTTTTTCAAATACATCCTTCTTTTGCTGATCGTCGTAAAGACTTACATAAAGCAATAATTTTCTAAATCCATTCACTTCATCCATTACACGATCGCCGAGTTGTTCTTGTCTTTGGGTATCGAGAGAGGCGATTATGTTTATCCGTTCTTCATAAACGCTAGCGATTAAATCAGCTAAATTATGTGCTTGTGTTGACGCTCCTCCAAGATAAAGCCCTTCGACAAATTCATCTAAGGCGGTGTAATAGTCATATTTGCCATATAAAAAAGAAAAGGCTTGGCTAGATTCGCGGAAAGTTTGAATATAAGACGCAATTTTTTCCTTGTCCTTGTTGTCTAAAACAGCTTCCACCAAAGCGCGATAGCGTTCAATCTCTGTGAGAATTTCTTCCCCCATTTCATATTGTAAATCAAGGGAAATACTGTTGAAATAGTTGAGTTGACTTTGATGTTTTCCAGCTACTTTTTCAAAAATTGCACGAGCTTTGTCTCGTTTTCCAATTCGATAGTAACTCTCAACAAATGGGGTGAGTAAGCTGTAGTAGCCAAAAAAGTCAATGGGCATTTTTTCTATCGCCAAATCTAAAATCTCTTCAGCTTCTACATCTTTTCCTTCGTCGATTAAAACTTCAGCCAAACGGACCATATTACTTCGGTATGAAATACTGTTCTTTCTCGTTTCAGGATCGTGATAAATGTTTGGACTATTTGAATTTCCCCATTCCCATTGCTTGACAATAGCATACATTAGGTCGCTATCGACCCGTCCCATTAAATAAGGGTTGATGGGGTTTAATGGTGTTTTAATGGGGACGAGTTTATAGACGAGACCCTCCAGTTGAAGGTACTCTTTCATCCAAATATATTCTGCATTATCAAAGCTTCCACCTGTAAAATAAATTGGTCGTTTCCAATCGTTATTCGCCAAAATATCGAGCATCATGATTTGGTTTTTATACAAGCCGCTTTCTGGAAGATCGATATCGATATAAGGTACAATTTCGTCGCGATTTTTTTCTTTGACAATTCCACTTTTAATTACGTTTTCAACATTGACGGGCACTCTAATTTTATTGGTAGGGTAAAAGATCATTTCTTGGGTTCCCTTTGGATAAAGTGCGGGGTCCTCTCCTGCCTGATAAATCAGATTTTTGTATCTGGTACGCGAGTCATCACTAGCGACCCAATTGATGAAATCTTTAACGTCCCAGCGCAAAGAATCGGCCAGGGGTTCGTATTTAATATAATCACGAATGCCATAAGCATATTTGTCGTGGGTCAATTGCGACGGAATAGGGTCGCTTTGATAGGTTTTACGTTTCATCTGATCGATATACCAATCGGTGGCCAAAAGGCTCGTATTGATGGGACGAACATCGGTCCGATAGCCTTCAATTTCTTGGGCGTACCACAGAGCAAAAGTGTCGTTGTCGCCGATAGTAAAAATCATAGCCCCTTTGTTTTCTTGGATGGAAGTGAGATAGGATTTGGCGACCGATTGCGCAGTATATCTTCCAGAACGATCGTGGTCATCCCAGTTTTGGTAGGCCATTAAAAAGGGAACACCGAGCAGGCATAGCCCAATGGCAGTGGGCTTGGCCCACGTATGCTGCCATATTTTTTTTAATTCCAAGCCGAGGTAATAGCAGCCAAATCCAATCCAAATACAGAACACATAAAACGATCCCACAAGGGCATAGTCTCGTTCACGGGGTTCGAATGGCCGTTCGTTGAGGTAGACTTTTAGGGCCAATCCCGTAAACAAGAAAAAGAGCAAGAGGACCCAAAACCTTTTTTTGTCTTGTTGATAGAGAAAAACAATGCCCATTAGGCCCAAAATAAGCGGCAGAAAAAAATAGGTGTTACGCGCCTTATTATTTCGTGCATCCTCACTTATTTCTGCTTGATTTCCAAGTCTAATTTCATCGAGAAAGGCGATACCGCTGAGCCAATTTCCGTGTAAAATGGAATAGTTTCCCTGCACGTCGTCTTGTCGTCCAGCAAAATTCCAAAGAAAGTAGCGCACGTACATATAGTTCACCTGATAGGTGATAAAATAATACAGATTCGCCAAGAACGTGGGCTTTTCTATGATAATATAGCGGGCCATTGATTTGTAAAAACGATGATAATCTTCTCCAGTAAGTTGGCCTTCTTCAGCTTCCTGTCTAAAGGCGGAAACTCGTTTTTGTAGCTCTTCGCTTCTCCGATACTCTGGTCGAATCGAAAATTCAAGAGGACGTGTAAAATTGATGTAGTTCTCGGCATGCTCACTACTCCACAGACGTGGTAAAACCCCTTTGTGATTACTGTTGGCGTTAATTCTGGCGTTTTCCCAATGATTTACAATCACATAGCGCCCTGTTTTTTCATTGCGTTCATATTTTGGTTTATCATCGACATATGGCTCATACTCGTCCTGTCCTGCATACATATCAGAAAACATTGGGCCGTAAAATAATTTTGTTTCTGGATATTGTTCAAGATTATAGTATGCGAGAAGCTGTCGGGCATCGCTAGGAGAATTCTCATTGATTACCGTATTGGCGTTGGCTCGAATGGGAAGCATAATCCAAGAGGAAAACCCCAAGAGCACAAAAAACAAACACAACAGACCAGTATTGAGATTGACATAATTTTTCTTTCGTGTAAACCGCAGTGCGTAATAAAAGAAAACCATAAATAAGATTACAGTAATGATGGTACCACTGTTAAAAGGAAGGTTAACTTGATTGACAAAGAAAACTTCCATTTTTCCAAATAAAGCAAGGGTTGAAGGAAGCAGGAGTTTGAAGATAAAAAGTAAAATGGCAACGGAAATGACATTGCTTAAAACAAAATTCTTAAATGTAAGCGTTTTAGTGTTTTTAAAATAATAGAGCATGCCTATGGCGGGGATGGTCAGTAATCCCATAAAATGAACACCAAAAGAGAGGCCAATAGTAAAGGCGATAAGTAATAACCAACGATCGCCTCGTGGGGTGTTCATTTCTTGTTCCCATCGCAAAGCCATCCAAAATAGTGCCGCTAAAATACAGGTTGCCATGGCATAAACTTCCGCTTCTACCGCATTGAACCAAAAGCTATCTGAGAAGCAAAAAGCTAAAGCACCCACTGCCGCACTTCCAAAATAGCCGATCATTTCAGAGGGAGAATCGATGTGTTGGAAGGGTGGTATTTTCTTCAACAGTAGCCCCAAAGTTAGATATAGAAATAAAATGGTAAAAGCACTTGAGAAAACAGACATTAAATTAACCAGTAGTGCAATGTTTTCAGGTCCGTTAGCGAACATGGCAAAAAAAGCGCCCATCATTTGAAAAAAAGGGGCACCCGGAGGGTGTCCAACTTGAAGTTTTGCAGAAGTAGCGATATATTCCCCAGCATCCCAAAAACTAGCCGTAGGCTCAACAGTTAGACTAAAAGTGAGTAAAGCAATCAAAAACACAACAGTGCCTATTAGTCGGTTCCAAAATGTCAATTGCTGAGTTGTCATAGGTGGATCTTTAATGCTCACGAAAATACATATAATCGCTGTAATTGCGATGGGATTTAACAAAAGCTATTTTTTCTATTTTTTAATCTGTTCAAACCAACCAAGCGCTTTGTTTTTCTTAACTTCATCCCATAAAAAACATTGTCCTTGCATGGTTATGTAAACGTTAGGACGAAGGGTTTGAGAAAAAGCTAAGGCGCACCCCAAATTAAAGAAGCCATCTGATGAACTTCCAAAGGCATAGGGAATCATAGCGCCAGTCAAAAGGATGGTTTTGTCAAGGTTTAGTTGGGCTAATCGCCGAGCGGTTTCTACCATGGTGTCTGTTCCATGTGTAATTACAATCGATCGCAATGAGGTGTTTTGACAAGCATTTTCAATCGATTTTAAATCGCTTTCATCAAATTCAAGACTGTCTTTCAACATCAGCGGAACCACATCTACAGCCAGTTTGCATCGACTTCTTTCCAACATCTTTGGAATATGGGTGTGTTCAAAAAACAATTTTCCATTGATATGATCATAGGTTTTATCAAACGTTCCTCCTGTAACTATAAGTTTTATCATTGTGTAAGGGTTTAAAATATATTTCCCAGCGCATAAATTGACAACAAACTAAGTAAATTTCATGGATTAAATTTAGCAGTAATAAAAAGATTATTTTAAATTTGCCCCGCTATTGGCCCATGGTGTAACTGGCAACACGTCTGATTTTGGTTCAGAAGAGTCTAGGTTCGAGCCCTAGTGGGCCAACAAAGCCTCCTTCAAAGTTTTAAGGAGGCTTTTTTATTTCTAGAGATGGCGGTTGGAGAGGATCAATCGGTTTAGCCTTTTGAACGAGCTAAAGGCATGAATTTTAGGATGTTTTAATTTAATTCTTTACTTTGAGTTTATTAAAATCCCAATTAAATGAAAAAAGTCCTTGTCCTACTCTCCGTTATTCTAGCCTTAGGGGCATTCTATTTGTACCAAAAAGAGGCCTTGCCAAGCTATTCTCCCGAACGCGACTATGTCGATTTAGAAGCTGAAATCTTAGAACAATTTATTTTAGCCAAAGACAGCTCCACCATTGAACTTCCCGAAGGTCATTTTTTGTTTTCACAAGCGCTAAGTCTTGACAATAAAACACATCTTACCGTAAAAGGACAGGGAATGGACAAAACAGTACTCTCCTTTAAAGGCCAGTCGTCTGGCGCCGAAGGTCTTAAAATC
Organism: Flavobacteriaceae bacterium; assembly: GCA_049623905.1. Lineage (GTDB taxonomy): Bacteria > Bacteroidota > Bacteroidia > Flavobacteriales > Flavobacteriaceae > Arcticimaribacter. Next base: position 7,571 of record JBMZTS010000029.1, on the reverse strand, counting down.
ACCAATAGCCGAAACATCACCTTAGTTGATTTTGCCATTGAAGACGCTGCGGGAGACAATCTTAAAATAAGTGAATCTGACTCTGTAATTATGCGTCGTCTCCGTTCGGCTTGGACTGGAGAGGTTTCAGTTGAAAATGGAGCCTATGGGCTCTACCCCGTCTTATCATCAAACTTATTGATTGAAGACTGTGAAGTTATCGGATCTTCCGATGCGGGAATATATGTTGGTCAGTCACAACACGTCATTATTCGAAACAATAAGGCTTTTTTCAATGTCGCAGGGATTGAAAGTGAAAATAGTACAGATGTTGAAATTTATGGGAATGAAGCCTTTCAAAACACCAGCGGCCTTTTAATTTTTAATCTACCAGATTTAACAGTCTATGGCTCTAGAGTCAGAGCTTATAACAATAAAATCTATAACAATAATCTCAAAAATTTTGCGGTGAAGGGATCTATCGTAAGTGCCGTTCCTAAAGGCACAGGTGTGGTCATTATGGCAACCAAAGATGTTGTGTTTGATCATAATGTAGTTCAAGATCACAAAACAACTAATTTGTCTGTTGTCAGTTATGAGTTGTTTGCTGTAGAACGCAAGAGTCCTTCAGATGATAATCTGGATGAAGAAGCCGTAGCACGTGGATTGAGAGGAATCGCTACCGATTATCAACAAGATCACGCCTACAATCCATATCCTGGGCGGGTTGAAATTCGAGACAACGACTTCAGCAATAACAATTGGTTTCCAACGCTTTCGAACGACTTCGGGTTGCTTTGGTTGATGAAAAACAGCGCGTCTATTCCCGATATTGTTTATGATGGTATTTTGGCAGAGGGCGGTTCTCTTCAAGATGATGAACACAAGCTCTGTCTTCAAAATAATGGCGAAGCTTCTTTTGTTTATTTAGATGCAGCAAACGATTTGGAGGGCTTTACCCAAGATCAGACGCCCTTCAATTGCACATTAAATTAATCCAGCCAAAATGATTAAGGGCGCAGAAGTTAAAATTTTAATGCTATGCAGTGTGTTGTGGATAGGCTGTCAACAAAAGGCGTCGAAGCACACCCCACCCCAAGCGCGAAAGGTGTCTTCATCACTCTTGAAAAAGGCAAAAGCCCCAGATGATCCTAAATACCTTTCGGCCTACAATTTCTTTAAGGGGAATCTTGCAGACTTAATCCCCAATAGCAATGTCTATCCTTATGCGATCAATACCCCTTTATTTTCTGATTACGCCGAAAAAGAAAGATTTATTTATTTACCTCAAGGTAAAACAATGACCTTCAATCCTGATGGCCCATTCGATTTTGAAACGGGGACGGTAGTGATAAAAAACTTTTTATATCCTCACGATGCTGCACATCCCAATAAAGGACGCCAAGTTATTGAAACCCGTTTGTTAATCAAGGAGGAGGGGCGCTGGAAACCCCTAAATTATATTTGGAATGACCAACAGACCGAAGCAAGGTTAAATTATGTTGGGAAATCTATCGATGTGAAATGGAAAACTAAACAGGGAAAAACCCAAGAATTGGCCTATGTTGTCCCCAACGTTAACCAGTGTAAGAACTGTCATAGTATTGACAATGATATTTCTCCAATAGGTTTAACAGCTGCTCAACTGAATCAGCGTTATCGCAGTCTTCAAGAAGAAATGAATCAACTGGATTATTTTAAAAAGCAGGGAAGGCTTGTCAATTTTACGCAAGCAAAAGATTATGACGCCATGCCTGTTTGGAATATGCCATTAACAGGAAGTATAGAAGAAAGGGCCAAAGCTTATCTATATGCCAACTGCGCCCATTGTCATTCGGCTCAAGGTAGTGCCAAAAATTCGGGGTTATATTTAGATTACCATCAAAAAGATGCTCGCGCACGGGGGGTGTTTAAGCCCCCAATTGCTGCGGGAAAGGGTTCTGGAGATTTTCAGTACGGCATAGTTCCTGGAAAGCCTGAAGCCTCCATTTTTATCTATCGCATGGCGAGTAATGACCCCGCCATAAGAATGCCAGAGTTAGGACGCTCAGTGGTTCATGAAGAAGGACTAGCCTTACTTCGTCAATATATTAATGAATTGGCAACAACCCCTTAAGGGAGAATTCGGTAGGCATAAGTTGCTCGTAATACAGTACTGTTATTAGTGCTGTCAATTAAAAAACTGCGCCTTTCTTTGACCAAAATAGGCCTGTGCTCACGATGGAAAGCATCGTTGAGAATTAAACTCCAACGCCCCTTGTGTTTTACACTATAGCCAATATTGAGATAAGATTCGGTATCGAAATAAAATTCCCATTTATCGGTTGAGGTGCTTTTTGGATAGTACACTTCAATAGCATTGACCATTTTTTCATGAATCAATTTTTTCTTTCCTAAATAACGAAATTTAGCCTTTTTGTCTCTCAGTTTTGCAGGCTGCCAAAAAACAAAAAAAGCAGCCTTTAAGGCGTTCTTTGCATTTTGTACCCCTAAGGTGTCGGTAATGGCTTGCCCGTTGATTTCAACAGAATATTGATCATTCCGCTGGGTAATTACCATTGTTCCTTGGGCTGTTTTTTCTGTGATTTGATAGCTAAAAGGCGACCATGCAATTTGATGCTTTTGATGAGTTGATTTTTCTAAAGAACCATTGCGAAAATAGAGCTGACTAGATTTAGTAAATGAAATGGGGGTCTTCTGGGGTGAAAACCCATGGGCCTTAATCGACTTTTGTATGATTTCTTCAGCAGACTCTTCATGTTGACAATTTAAGCTAAAAAGTAGCGCCAAAACCAGACCAGAGAGTTTATGCATACGTCTGATTTTTTGTTGGACTGTTTTCATAATAAAAAAGGTTGAGGTGAAACCGATGAATGGTCTTCGGATGGAGATTAGTAATCGGGTTTTTCACCCCTTTGCCAGTGCTTTTATCGCTTGTGTAAACACATCTAATTCTTTCATTGTTGTGAATACGTTTGGTGTTATCCTACACCCTTGAACATTGGCATAATCAATGGCGACGGTGAAGATACGGTACTCTTCAAATAAGCGATTGGACAATTGTTTTGGCGACATGTTTTTTAATCCCACATTTCCTATTCCACAGACACGATGTGTTTCCCTTGGCGAGTTGATCACGACATTATCTACATCCGAAAGCGCGTCCGACCAATATTTTCTCAAAGTAGAAAGGCGAGCTTGTTTTCTTTCAACCCCTATCCAGTTTACATATTCAATTGCATTTTCGATCCCAAGAGTAATATATGCTGGGTGTGTTCCAAGATGATTTAAGCGAGAAATTTTTGTCTTATCTTTCTCATAGTCTGCCAATAGGGGCCATAATTTTTCAATGTGTTCGGTAGCAATATAAAGTAGCCCGTTTCCTAATGGAGCAGCCAACCATTTATGAAGGCTAGAGCCGTAATAATCACAATTGAGGTCCTCAATATTAAAATCGAAATGACCAACACAATGCGCGCCGTCAACTAAGACTTCAACGCCATAGCGATGGGCCATATCGCATATTTTTTTTATCGGTAAGATTTGCCCTGTAATGTTTATCATGTGACAAGCCATGATCATTTTAGTTCGAGGGCTAATTTTAGATTCATAGAGCGCAACAATTTCTTCATCTGATTGGGGGTGATTGGGAATTGATATAAGGTGTTCTTTTAGCTGGTGTCGCTCAACGACTTGTTTAAACATTTCTTTCATTGCCCCATAATCTTGTTGGGCATAAATGACCTCATCTTTGGCTCTCCACGGATAGCCAGAAATGACCAAATCTAAAGATTCAGTCGTGTTTCGTGTGATGATAAGATTCTTTGTTCGACAGCCGACAAACTCCGCCAAACGTTTAGTTACCCGCTCTCGATCGCGCTCCAATTGCGTACGCATATAATGGGATCCTTCAAAATTTACTTTTTGCAGATGTGATTTTAACTTGAGCAAGGTCGGTCTTGGAATAATGTTGTAATAACCGCTTTCAAGATTGATGTATGCTTTGGATAAATCGTAATGAGAACGTACTTCTTTCCATAGGCTCTCATTTTCAAGCTTAGGGAGTTTCTCAAACGATAGATCAGTTGCAGTGTCTAACAACAGCTCTGGCAGAGTGAAAGGGATAGCGCCAAGGGCGGTTGCTTTTTTAAGAAATTGGCGTTTATTCATACCCTAAAATATGAGATATTATTCCAATAACCATAAAAATCAGTGAATTACTGAGGGTTCACTCTATTCAAACAATGGTCTAAAAAGAGGGTTACAAGACCATATTCTCGACAATAATTTGTCCGAGATTCCAAGAGGGGATATAATAATTGTAGGATGTGTAAGCGAGAATTTCATCAAAAATCTTTTCTTGAAGCACAGACGAGTTACCCGTTACAATAATTACCGAAAACGAGCCGTTTTCTTCTCTTTGAGCAAGGGTTTTTCTGACCATTTCTAAGGCCGGTTTGTGTCTCAAACCATGCAAGTCAATTTGGTCAATTTGTGGTTTTCGTTTTCCCATAGATCAATTCTCATATAAAAATAAGTAACCCTTGGCATTCTTGGATGATTTGCCAAGGGTTTGTTAACCAAAATTATCAACTATACATGAAATGATTATTCAAATGTAGAGGAGATTATTTTTTTAGTCTGTTAAAGGGCTTATAATTTTTTCACAAGAGTTCGTTAAAGTTTAGTTGGACCAGCGCATAGCAAAGATAAGCATTGAGTAAGCAATAGAACAGGGCTGGAAATGACTGAATAAAACGGTCTTTAATTTTTAGACGGACGGCAAAACCTAAAAGCATTAGCAGGGCGAGCCCAGCAGAGCTCAACCATTGAAGCACAGGAAGGAGAAATCCTATAAAAAGACCTAGGGCACCTAAGAGCTGTAATGTGCCTGTTAAAATTCTAAAATGGGGAAGGCCATAACGGATAAATTCCTCTTTTAACCGTTCTGAAATCAAGCAACTAATGCCAAAGAAGAGAAAAGAAATCCCAGAAAAGAGTGTGAGTAAAGTTAAGGTCATCTGAGCGCAAAGGGGATTAGTTTTTCGAGTGAAATATACTCTAATGTTTTAAGGTGACAGGCCTCCAAGACGATTGGAGGGGCCACATCGGCACGGTAAGCCTCTAGCCAACGTGAAATACACAAACACCAACGGTTGCCTGGAACCAAACCAGTAAAATTATATTCCGGATAAGCGCGGCTTAAATCATTTCCTTTTGCTTTTGAAAAGGCTAAAAACTCTTCGGTGACTTCTGCACATACGGTGTGGGTTCCTGCATCGAAGGCTCCTGTATCGCACCAGCCGTTGCGAAAGGCTCCTGTTAGGGGATGACACCCACAAATTTCCAATGCTTCTCCATAAACATTCAACGATTGTTCTTTCATTTTAACACGGCATAATTGAGTCCAACAAAAAAGCGAATTCCTTGGTTTGGGGCGTAGATATAGCTTGGGTCAAAACTCAGGTTATAGGGGTTGTTAAAATCAATATTCTTATCGAAGGGATCTTCACTCCTCGCAATCAGAAACGGGTTATTTTTTGCAGGGGTCCAATCCAACAAATTTTTAATACCTGCAAATAATGTCCATTCGTTATTTTTTTTATAGCTCACTTTTATATTCTGAATACTCCATATGGGCGAGAATTCACGTCTAGGGTCTAAATCACTTAGAAGCGGTAAACGCATGGGGCCATATAAATTCCCCGTATAATTGAGCTGTGTTTTTTCGTTCCACAACGGGATTGTTAGCGCCCAAGTCGCAGACCATTTTTCTGTAAAAACGGGGCGTGTTTTGACGATATCTTTGGTGTATACATCGAGTATACTTGCCCCAGCTTGAGCTCTAAATTGACCATAGGTAAGTTCTAGGTTGAGTCCTAAACCTTGAGAAACAGCATGTCCGTTAAGGTTGGCATAGCGAATCTCGTTGGGGTTACTATCGAAATCAGGAAGAATTTGATTGGAAAAATAGGTGTGCCATGCCGACGTTTCTAAACCGACAATCCATCCTCTGGTCGAATAAATTTTTTTATAAAAATTTAGATTAAAATTATAAGATTGCTCTGGCTTTAAGTTTTCTTCTATGATTAGATTCCGCGCCCCTGTTAAAGCAGCGTGCTCTTCTGTAAAGATGTTGACTACTCTAAACCCTGTGCCAAAATTTAATCGCAATAGGGTTTGCGTATCAAAATTGATTTTATACCCTACTCGTGGAGATGAAATAATGCCGTGTTCTGAATGATGATCTATCCGAAGACCAAACAAGAGCTTATGGTTTTTAAGAAGCGATATTTCATCTTCAACAAACACGCCCGGCAACCAATAAATATTCGGACGATTAGACAGATTAGCCGCAGTTGCAACAGTATTGTCGTCATACCAATTGTAGCGCGAACTGATTCCCGCTAACAAGGCATGACTTCGATGGTTTTTTCGCCAAATTCCTTGTAAAAAGGCGTTGCGTTCTTTGGCTTGAAAAGACGTTGCTCCATAAAAAGAATTTTGATCGTGGTCGGTATATGAGTATTGAACTTCTATGTCCCCAGCAAATTGCTGAGATCCGATCAATTCAAATCGACTTGTATAAATGCTCTCTCCATAGACCTGATCACCTCCTCGAAACTCAGGTGTCCAGTTCATTTCTCCCCCCCAGCGATCTTCGTATAAATAGCGTAAGGCCAAAGACCCTTTTCGATTTCGGGAACTTTTCCAGTTGAATTTATTAAATATGGAAACTCTTTTTTGCTGTGTGACGTCGGTAAAGTTATCGTCATTTTGATCTATCGGATTGGCATAGACATAGCCATTGAGCCCAATCAAAAACCCAACATCTTGTCCAAGTTGGCCTGAAAGACCGAGCTCGGCGTTATATTCTTGCCAGGAGGTTCCATACAGATCACTAAAAATACGCGGACTGTATTCTGGCAGTTTTGTAATGACATTTATCAATCCCCCTACCGCTTGGCTCCCATAAAGTGTTCCGGCTGGCCCTTTGATGATCTCTACTTTTTCAATCATTCCTGTGGGTATTCCATTCAATCCGTAAACACTTGCCAAACTACTTACAATAGGCATTCCGTCAATCAACACCGACGTATATGAGCCCTCCAAGCCATTGATATGGATGTCTCCAGTATTGCAAATTGAGCAATTAATCTGGGGACGTACGCCGTTGATGAATTGTATTCCTTCAAAGAGACTAGGACTTGGATTTTGGCTTAAAAAATCGGGAGAATAGACTTCTACGGGAATGGTGCTTTCTAACCGATTTACGGGTTTGAGATTTCCTGAAATAATGACTTCCTCCAATGAGGTATCGACTTCGAGTTCAACAATACCTATGGCTTCATTTTGTTTTTCAATCAAGATTTTTTTTGGAAAATATCCCACATAAGAAACAATCAGTATTGTTTTTTTATTGCTAGAAGTAGCGAGGCTAAAACTGCCGTCGGTTGTTGAAAGCGTTCCTCTGTTTTCATCGGGGAGATATAACGTTGCTCCGGCAATGGGTTGTTGACCATCTGTTATCACGCCTGTTATTTGCGCCCACCCCAATTCAGCTAAAAATAAAACGACGAGGCATAGAAAGC
>JBMZTS010000028.1:0-13565 GCA_049623905.1 Flavobacteriaceae bacterium | reverse complement strand
TTTATTGGCCATATACCTACAAAAGAGGAAATCGCTCTAAAGGAGAAGACCCTTTGGTCTATGATCAAAAAAATTATGACAAACACGTCCAACAACTCGATAAATTCTTAAAAGAGGCTAAGGCTTATAATACTGATTCGCCCAACAAGCACCTGCTGTATGCAGCTTTTCAAAAAGCCATTAAGGGTGAACAAATCATCTACCTTCATGCCAAAGAAAAGCGCCAAATTATCGATGGGATTGTACTGTTAAAACAACACGGAATTGAGAAAATTGTTTTAGTCGGAGGCAATGATGCACATCTGATTCTTCCCTTTTTAAAGAAAAACAATATTCCAATTATCCTTTCTCACCCGCATCGATTACCAGACACTGAAGATGAAGACATTAAGCTTCCCTTCAAGTTGGCCAAACGCCTTCTCGACGCTGGCCTTTTGGTCACCATTGATGTTAGCGGTCGGATGGAAAGAATGAACACTCGAAATCTTCCGTTTTACGCTGGAACTTTTGCCGCCTATGGCGTGGAGAAAGAAAAAGCGGTGGAAATGATAACGCTCAATGCGGCAAAAATTTTAGGCATTGCTAACCGGCTGGGGAGTTTGAGTGTTGGAAAAGAGGCTACGTTATTCATCTCCGCTGGAGATGCTCTCGATATGCGCACCAATCAACTATCACATGCATTTATCCAAGGGAGAGCGATCAGTTTAGAAACCCACCAAACTAAGCTATGGAAACGGTACTCCAATAAATTTTCACACCCCTAGCATATGCAATTCCTTTCGAGTGCACAAAACCCTCAAATAAAACGCCTAAAAGGGGTTCAAGAGAAGGCCAAAAAACGAAAAGAAGAAGAACTCTTTTGCATTGAAGGTGAAAAAGAAATTCGCCATGCACTAAAAGGAGGGATTAAATTAAATGCCCTTTTTGTAAGAGAAGGATATGCCAATAAAATCGAGGCAGCTATTGTTTCCAAAACCGAGCTAGTCGAAGTGGACAAATCGCTATTTGAAAGTCTTTGTTTTAGAAAAAAAACAACGCAATGGATTGGGCTAGCCTCAACAAAAACACATGCGCTAAGTCAACTCGATCTTGCTAAAAAAGAGGTTTGTATTCTCGTGGCCCAAGCCATTGAAAAACCAGGAAATATTGGCGCATTATTGCGTACTGCAGATGCCATGGCAGTCGATGCTCTTTTAATTGCAAACCCAAAAACCGATCTTTATAATCCAAATGTAGTCCGCTCGAGCGTGGGTTGCCTGTTTACAGTAGCCGTCGGCGTTGGAACTACAAAAGAAATACAAGATTTTCTCGATAAAAATAAAATTAAAATCTTTAGTGCGGCCCTAAGTCAAAAAGCAAAACCCTACACCACTGTTGACTTTAAAGGTCGAATAGCAATTGCCGTCGGGACAGAAGACAAGGGACTCTCTCAAGAATGGTTGGCCAAAAACACAGAAGAAATATACATTCCCATGCGGGGTGAAAACGACTCCTTAAATGTTTCGGTTGCCGCAGGTATCCTCTTATCTGAAGCCTGTAGACAAAGAAACTAAACCATCTATATTGACCCTTTTAAAAGAAATGCGTAAATTTCTCTTATGCTAGTTGATGAACAAATAGAGAACAAAGAAATAGCCAAGCAGTATAAAGAACTGTTGAGAATAAGCTATTTGCAGTTGACCACGCATGACAAAAAACTCATTCGCTTGGCTTTCAACACAGCTGTCGATGCACATAAAAATCAACGACGCAAGTCTGGGGAAGCCTATATTTTTCATCCCATTGCTGTGGCAAAAATTGTCGCTTCAGAAATAGGCTTAGATGCCGCATCAATTGCCGCCGCCCTGTTACACGATACGGTAGAAGACACCGAGTACACTTTAGATGATATTGAGCGTTTATTTGGCAATACGGTCGCCAAAATTGTCCATGGTCTGACCAAAATATCTCACCTTAAAAAAGACACCGACATTTCTCTTCAAGCAGAGAATTTTCGCAAAATGCTCTTAACCCTTAATGATGATATTCGAGTGATTATCATCAAAATTGCAGATCGTTTACACAATATGCAAACCATGGACGCAATGCCTGAATACAAACAGGTGAAAATCGCGTCTGAAACACTTTACATCTATGCGCCCTTAGCACACCGCATCGGGATGTATAACATTAAAACAGAACTGGAAGATTTAAGTTTAAAATATACCGAACCCAACCGTTTTGATGCAATCAAAAATAAAATTGAAGAAAGTCAAGAAGAACAAAATAAATACATCAAATCATTCTCTAGATTTTTAAAAAAATCACTCAACAAGGAACATCTAAACTATTTTATCAAAGGGAGAAGCAAATCGATCTATTCCATTCACAAAAAAATGCAAAAGCAAAACATCAACTATGAGCAGGTGTTTGACAAATTTGCAATTCGAATTGTGTATGCCTCGACCTCAAAAGATGAAAAGTTTTTGGCTTGGAAAATCTATTCGATTGTAACCGATCATTTTGTTCCAAATCCTACACGACTCCGCGATTGGATCTCATCGCCAAAGTCAAATGGCTATGAATCTCTTCACATCACCGTGATGGGGCCAAACAACAAATGGGTCGAGGTTCAAATCCGCTCAGAACGTATGCATGAAATCGCCGAAAAAGGCTATGCAGCCCATTACCGTTATAAGCAAGGAGAAGAGAAAGACTCGGGCATTGATGGCTGGCTTAGCCGATTACAGGAGGTTTTAGAATCAAAAGATTCGAACGCTATAGATTTTGTCGAAAACTTTAAACTGAATCTGTATGCCGATGAAATTTTTGTCTTTACCCCTCAAGGAGAACTCAAATCTCTTCCACAAGGTTCGTCAGCCCTAGATTTTGCCTACTCTATTCACACTGAAGTAGGAGGAAAAACAAGAGGTGCGCGAATCAATGGGAAATTGGTCCCCCTTTCAAGGAAATTAAACAGTGGCGATTCGGTCGAAATCATCACTTCGGAAAATGCAAAACCGACGGCCAATTGGCTTGATTATGCAATCACCTCGCGGGCGCGAAACAAAATAAAGTCATCGCTCAACGAAGAGAAAAAGAAAATTGCTGAAGAGGGTAAAGAATTGCTTCGCAGAAAATTAAAACATTTGCGCATCAATATGGTTGATAAAACAATCAACCAACTTGTGGTTTATTTTAAAGTCAATTCCAGTTTAGACTTATTCTATCGCGTGGGCCTAGGAACCATTGACAACCGAAAATTAAAAGAGTTTGCAGCAAATTACAACAACAGCTTTCTTAACTTTTTTAAAAAACGTTTACGCCCAGAACCACATCAAAAGTCTAATAAGACCGATGAATTTGTGTCTCGCTATGATAAACTTGTCTTTGGAAAAGAAAAAGAAGAATTGCCCTACAAACTCTCTCCATGTTGTAATCCAATTGCAGGAGACAAGGTCTTTGGTTTTGTGACCATTAACGATGGAATAAAAGTACATAAACACAACTGTTCAAATGCGGTTTCATTGCAATCCAATTTTGCTTATCGCATTGTACCAGCCTGGTGGATAGACTCTACCGAACAGGAGTTTAAAGCGGAAATGATGTTAACCGGCTTTGACCAAAAAGGGCTAGTGAACCAAGTCACTCGTGTAATCTCTAACAACATTAATGTGGATATTAAAAAAATTAATTTTCATACCGAAGAGGAGCTCTTTAAAGGGATTATCACCATGCGCGTTAACAATAAAGAAACCCTTCGAAAACTCAAACGACAACTACTCGAAATTAATGGAATTGAGAAAGTTTCTCGACGTTAATAAAAGAAACTGTACCTTTACAAAAGATTGAATAAGTTATGACAGAAACCAAAGGACATCAGGAGATTGTAAAAGAGGCGTTCATTAAATTTTTGGATCAACACAAACATCGTAAAACCCCAGAAAGATTTGCCATTCTTCATGAAATTTATGAACATCAAGATCATTTTGATATTGAATCTCTCTATATCATGATGAAAAATAAAAACTATCGCGTCAGTAGGGCGACACTGTACAACACCGTTGATTTACTCATGGAGTCTGGTCTTGTGCGCAAACATCAATTTGGTAACCAAGCGCAGTACGAAAAATCGTTTTTTGACAAGCAGCACGACCATATGATCATGACCGATACTGGGGAAGTGAAAGAATTTTGTGATCCCAGAATTCAATCCATAAAAAAAACCATTGAAGAAGTTTTTGATGTTGATATTCATCATCATTCTTTATACTTTTACGGCACCAAAAAGAAATCTTAAAAATACCACTAAATTTATGTCAGTAGATCTGCTGCTAGGTCTTCAATGGGGAGACGAAGGAAAAGGGAAAATTGTTGATGTATTGACCGAAGACTACGATATAATTGCTCGTTTTCAAGGAGGGCCAAACGCTGGTCATACACTTAAATTCGACGGAATTTCACATGTTTTGCACACCATCCCATCGGGAATATTTCATCCCTCCGCACTCAATATTATAGGTAATGGTGTGGTTATTGATCCTGTCATTTTTAAAGGTGAACTTGAAAAACTTTCGGGTTTTGATATTGACTTTACAAAAAAACTATACGTTTCCAAAAAGGCACATCTTATTTTACCGACACACCGCTTACTAGACGCAGCTTCTGAAGCGTCTAAAGGGAAGGCTAAAATTGGATCCACACTTAAGGGTATTGGCCCTACATATATGGACAAAACAGGGCGTAATGGCATTAGAGTTGGCGATATTCTTTTGCCCGACTGGAAAAAGCGTTATCAAAATTTACGAGATAAACATTTGAAAATGCTCTCAAACTATGACAGTTCAATTGAATATGACCTGTCTGACCTTGAAACCACATTTTTTGAGAGTTTAAAATTATTAAAATCACTACCTCTTATAGATAGTGAAGACTTTCTCCATACCGCACAAAAGGAAAATAAAAAAATCCTTGCCGAAGGGGCACAAGGCTCTCTACTCGATATTGATTTTGGCACTTATCCCTTTGTCACGTCTTCTACCACGACTGCTGCCGGTGCATGCACTGGGTTGGGAATTGCTCCAAATACGGTAGGTGAAGTTTTTGGAATCTTTAAAGCCTACACAACGCGTGTTGGAAGCGGCCCTTTTCCCACAGAACTATTTGATGAGATTGGGGAGACTATTGCCAAAGTGGGCCATGAGTTTGGAGCCACTACAGGCCGACCAAGGCGCTGTGGCTGGGTAGACCTAGTGGCATTAAAATATGCGATTCGGGTGAACGGAGTAACCCAATTGATGATGATGAAAGGGGATGTCCTTTCTGGTCTTAAAACGATTAAAATTTGTACACATTACAAAACATCTGATGGTAACATCAGTCATTTCCCTTTCTCGATAGAACCCGCCAACGTTTCGCCCGTTTACATTGATATGCCAGGCTGGAAAGAGGATCTCACACAAATGACATCAGAAGAAGAATTTCCACAAAACTTCAAAAACTACATAAACTATTTGGAGAAGGAATTGGAAACGTCAATCAAAATTGTTTCGGTTGGACCAGATCGAAAGCAGACTATTTTCAGGTAAATATTAAATCTTTAAGGGTGCAAAAAATCATACCGCTACTTCTTTATAGTTGCAGTTTTTTATGTGGCTCTTTTATTTTTGCACAAGAAAAAAGAATCATTCAAATAGAACAGGCTGGATCTTTCGGCAAGGATGAAGACAATTTTCCTAGAGCCAAAATTCTATCTTCAACTGATGGGATTAGGGTTAAACTTTTTCATGAAGGGGCATTGATCGAATCTGATAAGTCCCTGTTTTATCCCAAAATAAATGCCTTTAAAGCTGAAGGTAATGTGATCTTTACACAAGGAGACACCCTAAGAATGACCAGTCAACACATGCAGTATAGTGGTGAAACAGGTAAAGCAAAAGCCTGGGGAAAGGTTTTTCTCAAACAACCCGACATGTCCTTAGAAACAGACACCCTCTATCTGAATCGACGAGAAGATTTGGCCTATTATGAAACCCCAGGAACAGTAATTGACAGCTCGAGTACCTTAAAAAGCAATCGAGGAAAGTATTTTATGAATGAAAAAAAATACCAATTTATCTCAAACGTACGCATTGATAATCCTGAATATACGGTCAACTCTTCCCAACTTGATTATTACACTCAAACCAACAAAGCTCTTTTCTTTGGCCCCACACGAATTATAGGAAAAGACTACGATATCTATTGTGAAAAAGGTTATTACGATACCACCACACAGTCGGGTTACTTCAAACAAAATGCCGAGATATTGTACAACAACAAGATCATTGAAGGAGACAGTCTCTTTTTTGAAAATGAAAGAAACTATGCCGCTGCCAGCCAAAAAGTAATCATTACAGATACCATAAATCAGTCCATTATCCGAGGGAATTATGCCGAAATTTACAAAGCCAAAGATTCGGCCATTATCACCAAAAGAGCATTAGCCATCAATATCATTGAGAACGACTCTCTCTATATTCACGCGGATACTCTCGTAGGGACCGGGCCTTCCGAAAACAGAATCTTGAGGGCTTACTATGGGGTGAAAATTCTAAAAAAAGACCTCCGAGGAAAATCCGATTCGCTCTATCTTGACGAAACCAAAGGGAGGATTGAGTTACATCAGCGACCATTGAGCAAAAAACAGATGCAAATTCTCTCGACAGAAGAAAAAAATAAACGAAATCCAGTAATGTGGTTTAACGAAAGTCAAATGAGTGGCGATGTTATATATATGAAAACTGATTTTGAAACTAAAAAATTGGATTCCCTCTTTATTTTTGGAAATGCCTTTATTATTGAAAAAGATAGTCTCAGTGAGAACGGGTATAATCAAATTGTAGGAAAAGAGCTCTTTGGTGATTTTGAAAATGGAAGCCTCAACGAATTGGACGTTGTTAAAAACACAAGAGTTCTCTATTACCTCTACACCGACACAGGAGAACTCGTCGGTATCGATAAAACCATTTGTAGTGCGTTGAATATTAAATTCAAGGAAAATGAAATTGAAGACATTTCTTTTTACGTCAGACCCAGTGGTGATGTTTATCCTGAAAAAGAGATTGATTCAAATTTAAGGCGTCTCGAAGGCTTTTTATGGCGAAGAAGTGAACGACCAGAAACACTAGAGGATCTATTTAAACAAGAGGATTAATGCTACGCGAAGATTTTCTCACTTATCAAGCAAAGACAACCCCCCATCCGATAGGACTGGAAATTAAGCGCGCCAAAGGGAGCTACATTTACGATAGCAGAGGAAAAAAATACCTTGATTTTGTGGCGGGTGTATCTGCTTGTAGTTTAGGACACCGACATCCTGCAGTAGTTCGAGCCATACGAAAACAAATCAATCGCTATTTACATGTCATGGTCTATGGCGAATATGCCCAGACTCCAGCGGTAGAACTTTGCAAAACACTAGCGGAAAATCTTCCTGATGGCCTTGGGGTCACCTACCTCACCAATTCTGGTACCGAAGCCATCGAAGGGGCGATGAAACTCGCCAAGCGGGTGACAGGAAGGGAAGAGTTTATCGCAGCAAAAAACGCCTACCACGGAAGTACTCAAGGCGCACTGAGTTTACTCGGCGTTGAACAACAGAAAAAAGGCTACACTCCGCTTTTACCAAAGGTAAAATTCATCAATTTTAACGCAAAAGATGATTTGGTGAAAATTACTGACAAGACTGCCGCAGTGGTCATCGAAACCATACAGGGTGGAGCTGGTTTCATTACTCCAGAGGACCAATACTTAGAACAGCTTAAAGAGCGATGTGAATCTGTTGGTGCCTTATTGATTTTAGATGAAATTCAACCTGGGATGGGCCGAACAGGGAAACTCTTTGCCTTTGAACATTATAACATTACACCAGACATTTTAGTGATCGGTAAAGGTTTGGGAGGAGGGATGCCAATCGGAGCATTTAGTAGTTCTTCCGAAAATATGGAACAACTCACCCATCAGCCCAGTTTGGGACATATCACGACTTTTGGAGGAAACCCCGTAATTGCAGCAGCAGGGTTGGCCACCCTGAACACCCTATTAAAGAAAAAAATAATCCTAGAAGTGGCTGAAAAAGAAGCCCTGTTTCGATCGCTGTTAGTGCATCCTAAAATCAAAAGTATTCGAGGCAAAGGCTTGATGCTAGCCCCTATTCTAGAAAGTCCAGAAATGGCAAATACAGTCGTTAATCGCGCTTTAGATAAGGGCCTTATTTTATTTTTTCTGCTCTGGGAAAAATGTGCAATCCGAATTTCTCCCCCTTTGACTATAAGTAAAAAAGACATTAAAAAAGGATGTCAAATTATTATCGATGTCCTCAACGACATCCCTTAGCAACTGTTAATTAATTTGTTAAAAACAATCACGCGACAATTAAAATGTCGTCAACTTAGTCCCTAAATTTATTTAAACCAACACGTACGATTTATGTTCCGTGAATTCTCGCAAGACTCAGACGCACCCGTCTCAAGATTTGAACAAATGCTCAAAACCAACGAGGTCTATTTCTTTGACGCCGTAGAATTTGAAAGTATCATTCAATATTACATCGATACTGGAGAAGTAAACTTGGCTAAAAAGGCGCTCAAAATGGGAATTAATCAGCATCCTCTTCAAACAGATTTACTGCTGCTCAAAACAGAGCTTCTCATCCTAGATGGCAATCATGAAGAAGCTAATCAATTGCTCGATGTCATCGAAGAAATGGAACCTAGCAATCAGGAGGTTTACATTCAAAAAGCTACTATTTCCTCAAAAAACAAAAACCATCAAGCATCTATTGAGCACCTTTTTAAATCGTTGGAATATTGCGATGACCCACAAGAAATATGGTGCCTTTTGGCTATGGAATTCATGGTCTTAGAAGACTACTCACAGGCCAAAGAATTTTTTAAACGCTGTATAGAACGGGATCCCGAAGACTATCAAGTCCTCTACAACCTTTTGTATTGCCTTGAGTATCTCAAAACTCATGAAGAAGCAATTGAAATCCTCAATAAAATCCTTGAGTACAATCCCTACAATGAAATTGCTTGGCTAGAAATTGGAAAACAATACCTTCATTTAAATCAAAAAAAAGAAGCCTTAAGTGCTTTTGATTTTGCGATTATAAGCGAAGATAATTTCACAGGAGCTTACATTGAAAAAGGCAAGTTGCTAAAGCAATTGGGACGGTTTAATGAAGCCATTGAACATTTTGAAATTTCGATGCAGCTTGACGACCCCTCTTCTTTCATCTATATCCAAATTGCCAACTGTCATCAGCGCCTTGGTAATGATCAATTGTGTTTACAGTTTTTCAAAAAAGGGATACAAGAAGATCCTACAAATGAAAAAGCTTGGACAGGCATCATTGATTTTTATATGCATAAACAAGACCCTAATAAGGCCAATTATTATTGCCAAAAAGCACTTCAAATTAATGAAAATTACCTCTCTTACTGGAAAAGAAGTGCGCTTCTAAATAAAGAATTAAAACAATATACTGAGGCAGAAATTGCCTATCAAAACACTATAGAGTTAGGGAACTACGAATTGAATACATGGTCAGAATGGATCGATACACTCATTGAATTAAATGAATGGGAAAAAGCATGTCTTATTGGTCAACAAGCGAAAGAGTTTTATCCTGAAGAAGCCACCTTAGATTTTAAAATAGCTGGTTGTTTTTCTGAGTTAGGGAAAACAATTGAAATGGAATATTATATGCAAAATGTTCGTCAAAATAAACACCCCCTCAGCCCAGCTGTTCTCACCGCTTTTCCACGCCTTGGAAAATTGATTTAGACCAAAAGCACAGAACAATGAAACAAAAACACATGGTTCTTTATTTAAAAGGACTACTCATGGGTGCAGTCGATATTATTCCTGGCCTTTCTGGGGGAACAATGGCATTAATCACAGGGATTTATGAAGAGCTAATCCGGAGTATTAACCAATTTGATTTAAAAAAAATATCCCTGCTCAGGCAAAAAGGTGTATTGGCTTTTTGGCAAGCCATCAATGGATCGTTTTTATTTCCCCTATCGCTTGGGGTGCTTTCAGGCATTCTATTTTTATCCTCCACTATCACCTACCTTATCACCCACCACGCCATCCTAATCTGGGCCTTTTTTTTTGGTTTAATTATCGCTAGCATTATCTTTTTACTTCGGCAATTGGAAAAACTAAACTTTATGCGTTTGCTCCTTTTTACTTTTGGTGCAGTGACTGCTTATAGCATCACACAACTTACACCATCAGGGACTTCAAACAGTCTTGTTTATCTCTTTCTTTGTAGCATGATTGCTATCATCGCCATGATTTTACCCGGGATTTCTGGAGCGTTTCTCTTTATTCTTCTGGGGGTCTATGAAGAAGTATTAAATACCATTAAAGGTGCGATTGGTGTTTTATTTAATTTTAACTGGCATGATTTTCAATCCATCTACAGCAAAGTCGCGGTCATCGGTCTTGGTATTCTCATTGGTCTGAAATTATTTTCCAAAGTTCTCAGCTGGCTTTTTACGCATAAAAAAGAGCAAACCCTCGCTCTTTTAATTGGCTTTATGCTTGGTGCACTTCCCAAAATATGGCCTTGGAAAAGTGTTCAACTTCTCAATGGAAAAGAACAATTAAGTAACATCTCTCCGCTAAATTATGAGGGTGAACCACAATTAGCTTTAGCACTTGGTCTTATGCTGCTTGGAGGTTTTGTCTTATTTTTAATTGAACGATTAGCAACAAAAAAATAAAATGTATCCCAGCCAACGCTCATGGAGCGATTCTCTTCTTCTCATTTTTAAAGGAATAGCTATGGGAATGGCTAACAAAATTCCTGGTGTTTCTGGGGGTATCATTGCCTTAGCCACAGGCTTTTATGAAGAGCTTATTTACTCGTTTTCGCGATTCGATGCTAAAGCTTTACAATACCTTATTCGTGGGAAATTTACTGCATTTACAAGGCATGTAAATGCCCGTTTTCTACTCCTTATTTTTAGTGGAGTAGGGCTGAGTTTTTTTAGTGTTTCCCTGCTTTTGGACTATTTACTCTTTCACTACCCCAAGCAAGTTATGGGTGCTTTCTTTGGAATGATCGTCGCCTCTATCTACTTCATTTGGTCCAATTTACCACAATATAGCAGAAAGGAATATTTTGGAAACCTCATAGGCATTGTCATTGGAATGGGGCTTTTATGGCTCAACCCCGGCAGCGAAAATGATCATTGGTTTTTCGTCTTCTTTTGTGGAATGGTCAGTATTTCGGGAATGACTTTACCTGGGCTTTCAGGTTCTCTACTACTACTCATTCTTGGCAATTATAGTTTGCTTTTGGTCGACTCGGTCAATGCTGTGTTCTTTACCCTAAAAGATCTTTTTCAAGGCAATGGATGGGGCCTAGAGGACTTGGAACGCCAACGGCTTCTATGGGTCTTTGTGTACTTCACGTTGGGGTCAACAACTGGACTGATTTTTTTCTCTAAAATTCTAGAAATTGTCTTAAAAAAATACAAAAGCATTACCATTTCAACGCTTATAGGTTTTATAGTTGGTTCATTAGGTGCAGTATGGCCATGGACAAACGCCACCTTGGCTTTGGAAGAAAAAGCATGGCTTATCACCACAACACCACATAAATCGTTCTATTTTCCAAACAGCGTCGATAGTAGTACCTTAAGCATACTATTTTTTATACTTTTAGGACTTGGAACAGTTATTTGTTTAGAATACTATGGAAACAAAAAAGCTGCGTAAGTTTGGCTTAATTGGAAAAAATATTGACTACTCTTTCTCTCGGAACTATTTTGCTGAAAAATTTGCACGGGAAAAACGAGAAAACTGTCAGTACGATAATTTTGATTGTAACACGATTGATGAAGTCTTTGCATTGCTAAAGCGATCCGATCTTTGCGGGCTAAATGTCACCATACCCTATAAAGAAAAAATCATTCCAGCTCTTGACAAGCTATCGCCTCAGGCGGAAGAGATTGGCGCAGTTAATACCGTACTATTTAAAAATGATGGGACACTAGAAGGACACAATACCGACGCTTTCGGTTTTGAAAAATCGCTTTTTGACCAATGGACTCCCAATACAAAAAAAGCATTGATTTTAGGAACTGGTGGAGCCTCAAAAGCCATTGAATACGTGTTGCAAAAACATCATATTATACCTCAGTTTGTCTCAAGGCAAACCAATGATAAGTGTCTTACATACGCCGATCTTTCGGCCAGGGTACTAAAAGAACATCTGTTGATTATCAATGCCACGCCCTTAGGAACATTCCCCCGTGTGGAGGAAGCTCCAAAAATAAATTACAATCAGTTAGGAGACAGTCATTTTCTTTACGACTTAATCTACAATCCTAATAAAACCACCTTTATGCGTCTAGGAGAAAAACAAGGGGCAAAAGTCGCGAATGGAATGCAAATGCTCATTCATCAGGCAGAAAAGGCTTGGTCGCTATGGAACGCCTAAAGGCATTGAAATATTTTTTTTGTAATTTTAAATGATAATCTAACTAACATCTAATCATTTAGTGATGGAAAAGGAACCTACCATGTCACCAGAAGAAAACCCGTCTAAAGCGGAAATTTCGCGTGAAGAAAATTTAAATGACGCTGCTCCTTCTGCTGAAAAAGAGGCAGATAATGAACTCGCCAGCGAGCAGATTACATCAGAAGAGAATTTAGGCAAATTGGAAGCCCCAGTCAATAAACCTAGTCTTGAAATCGCCACCGAAAAATTGGCCTTGGATGAATTTCCAGCGGCCATGGAAAAGGTTTTGAAAAATGATCAGTGGATGAAATTAGGCCACTTGGTTCGCGATATTCAAACCGCCTTCGAAAAAAAATTTTTAGCCTTATTACAAGAAAAAAAAGAAGAGTTTATCGCAAGTGGCGGTAATGAAATTGACTTTTATTTTTCGCCAGACTACAAAAAAAAGTTTAGCCTATTGCTTCGCGAATACAAGTCTAAAAAAAACAAACTCTTCAAAGAAATTGAGATCACTCAAAAAGCAAATCTCAACCGCAAAAAAGAAATCATTGAGGAAATAAAGCAATTGATCGATCAAAGCGAACACAATAACTCGATCTACAAGCAATTTAAAAATTTACAGGAAGCTTTTCACAATACAGGCCAAGTCCCGCGCAATGAAAGTAACAATATCTGGCAGACCTACAAATTTCATGTTGAACGCTTTTACGACTTTTTACATTTAAACCGCGATCTACGCGATGCCGATTTTAAGCACAATTATCAAGAGAAATTAAAAATTATTGAGCGTGCCGAGAGTCTTGCTGAGCATCCAGATGTTATTGCCGCAATTCGCGAACTCAACAACCTCCATCGCTTATGGAAAAACGATTTAGGACCCGTAGCAAGAGAACACCGAGAAGAACTATGGAATCGATTTCAAAATGCTACTAAAATCATCCATCAGCTCAAAAACGAATACAATAAGAACATCGACCATATTCAGAATGAAAACCTCAAACTTAAAGAGGGTGTTTTAACTGAAATTGGACAACTTCTTGAAAACAAACCCGAAAATCACAACGCT
>JBMZTS010000027.1:0-13677 GCA_049623905.1 Flavobacteriaceae bacterium | reverse complement strand
TAGGTTTTGGATCTAAGAGTTATCCAAAATTTTGTCAATTTGCCGAAAATATCGATGATTTATTATATAATAACCCTAGATATCAGCAGCTTGTTCCATTGTTTAAGATTAATAATCAAAATGAAAATTCATTTAAACAATGGCAAGAAATGTTAATTAAAAAAATCATTAATCCAATAAAGTAATTATAAAAAAGTACTATACCCCCCCCTTATATAAACCTTTAATTAGCCCCCCTAATTGCTACTATTTTATCTCCTAAAATTCTTTATTTTTATACTGCATGAAATTGAAAACTGCTCTAAATATTCTTTATATAGGATTGGCAATATTCTTTTGTGCAATTGCATATTCTGTTGTAATTAATCTCTAATTACATTAACTCAATTTCTTTACATACATAAAAACAGTTTAGCACAAACTAAATCTTTGATTTATAAAAATGAGTTTATAATAGAGGGTTTACTTAAATGGATTGGTATAAAATCTATTATTTAAATACTTTGATCAAAAAGTAAATACCCAAAAAACTTAACCCTATAATAAGTAAATATTGAGCATACTGCCAAGACATAAGTTTAAATAAAATAGCGAATGAAGTAATCGAAAGTCCTAAATATTTAAGTTTGGTTAACAAATTAATTACGTTTATAGAGCAAAATGTATGTTAGCAGAGAGGAAGGGATTCGAACCCTCGATACGCTTTTGGCGTATACACACTTTCCAGGCGTGCGCCTTCGACCACTCGGCCACCTCTCTATTTGGCTCCGAAATAACAAAAAAAATCCGGGCTCTTGAAATTATTGTTTAAAAAAGTTAATTTATACGTTCGATTGGAAAACCATTTCGGCATTTTTAGTTGTTTGAGCAACGATCTCTCCCAATGGCAATGCAAACAGTTCCGCAAGGCGTTGCGCTATAATCGGCAAATAAGCGCTTTCATTTCTTTTCCCTCGGTAGGGTGTAGGGGCCAAATAGGGGGCATCTGTCTCTAAAACCAATGAAGACAAAGGCAGCTGATTTAAAAATTGGTCGATTTTTCCATTCTTAAATGTTACAATACCGCCTATCCCCAATTTCAAATTAAAATCAATTGCCCGCTGAGCCGCTTTAAAATCGCCAGAAAAACAATGAAAAATACCAAACAAGTCCTCTCCTTTATGTGTTTCTAAAACCTCAAAAACCTCATCAAAAGCGTCACGACAATGAATGACAATTGGGAGATGGTGCGCTTTTGCCCACTGAATCTGAAGGTCAAAGGCATTTTGTTGAGCCTTGAGAAAACGCTTTTCCCAATACAAATCAATCCCTATTTCACCTACAGCACAAAAGGGATACTTGTCGAGCATCTCTTTAACGTGAGCCAGTTCCTCCTGTGCATTTTCTTTTACATGGGTGGGGTGAAGTCCAGACATCAAACGAATATGTTCGGGATATGCCGATGCTAAATCGAGCATGCGTTTTGTATAATGACTGTCAATGGCTGGCAAGTAGAACTTGCTTACCCCACTATCGATAGCACTTTGTATGACCTCGGTTCTGTCCTCATCAAAAGCCTCGACATATAAATGGGTATGTGTGTCGATCATTTGCATGAAACAAAAATAGACATTTGCCTTTTCTAAAGCCGTCTTTTCGTTATCTTTAATTGATAATAAGACCCTACAATGGCCAATGCTGTTCCCCTAACCCTTCCGCTCCAACTCACCAAAAGCAAACACTTGATTTGTCAACTCTTTGTCAACGGCATCTCAGGATGGTTTTTGATTGACACGGGGGCATCGAACAGTTGTTTAGACGAAAAGTGTAGCGATAAATTTTTAGTCGCTAGACAGGGAAAAGAGTTGCCCCTAACTGGGGCAGGGAAAGAAAAACTGAGTGCCTTTGAAAGTCAGCAAAGCACAGTTGGCACTCAAGAAAAAGTGTTTGCTCATCTTGTTTTTATGTTGATCGATATGGAAACCATCAATATGGCCCTTATCGATCAGGGAAACGATCCAATTGATGGGATTATTGGAGCCGATTTGCTGCGAGACAAGAAAGCCATTATTGACTACCAACACTCTCGCCTTCAACTGCCCAATGCCCTCCCCTAAATCCTATAGCTCAAGGGCCTTTTTAGGAGCATTATCCATGAGTAACTCCACCGGGTTTTCAAGAGCTTCTTTTACAGCCACTAAAAAACCAACCGACTCGCGACCATCGACAATGCGATGATCATAAGAAAGGGCCAAATACATCATGGGGTGGATTTCAACCTTACCGTCAACTGCTATTGGCCGCTCAATGATATTGTGCATGCCTAAAATACCTGACTGTGGTGGATTAATAATCGGCGTCGAAAGCATAGAACCAAACACGCCGCCATTGGATATTGTAAATGTGCCGCCTGTCATTTCATCAACCGTGATTTGACCATCACGGGCCCGAATCGCTAGACGTTTAATTTCTTGTTCTACTCCTTTAAAGCTTAATTTTTCTGCTCCTCTAACGACAGGAACCATTAAGCCCTTCGGCCCAGAAACAGCAACGCTAATATCACAATAGTCATATTTAATTTGATGGTCGCCATCGATCATAGAGTTAACATCGGGATATTCCTGCAAAGCGCGAACCACTGCTTTTGTGAAAAAGCTCATAAAGCCAAGACCTACCTCGTGCTTTTCTTTAAAGACTTCTTTAAATTCCTTTCGCAAAGCAAAAATTGGGCTCATATTGACCTCATTAAAAGTCGTCAACATCGCCGTCTCATTTTTAGCACTGACTAAGCGTTCGGCTACTTTACGCCTTAATAATGACATTTTTTTACGTTGGGTCGCGCGCTCAGCATGCGCAGGAGGGGTTCCCATAGATGGAACAGCCGCAACAGCGTCTTGTTTGGTGATGCGACCGTCTCGACCAGTCCCTTGAACAATGGTAGAGTCAATCCCTTTCTCGTCTAGAATTTTTTTAGCCGCAGGTGAGGCCGTCCCCGTCGCATAGTTGGTGGTGGATGGCGCAGGTGCTGGTGCCCTTTCGGTCTCAACTTGTGGAGCTATCGCCGGTGCTGAACCCTCTGCTGGCTGTCCTTCCGTATCAATAAGGCAAACCACCTGGCCAACATTGACCGCGTCTCCTTCTTCTGCTTTTAAAGAGATGGTACCGCTGACCTCAGCTGGCAATTCTAATGTTGCCTTGTCAGAGTCGACCTCAGCGATCGCCTGATCCTTTTCAACATAATCTCCATCGGCCACAAGCCATTGGGCTATTTCTACTTCAGTTATGGATTCTCCTGGAGAGGGAACTTTCATTTCTAATATCATCGGAAGAGCATTTTTATGAAATTACTTTATATTTTGAATAAAATTATCTTTTGTTGAATCAAAGACATAGTCAATGACTTCTTGGTGACGTTTGGCAAAACGTGCAGCACTTCCTGCTGCTGGTGCGCCATAAAAGCGACGTGTTGCTGGACGGAATTGAGCCGCTTCTGGAAGATGCAGCAGCAAATATGACCATGCACCCATATTTCGTGGCTCTTCTTGTGCCCAAACAATATCTTTTACATGTTTATATAAGCTAAGCTGTTCTCTAATTGCTTTGACAGGAAGCGGGAATAATTGCTCTAAGCGAATAATCGCAACATCCTCTATGCTCTTTTTATGCCGCTCATTTAAAAGGTCGTAATAAAATTTACCCGAACAAAATACCACTTTTTTGGCCTTTTGGGGTAAAACCTGCGTCTCTTCAATTAGCGTTTTAAAACATCCAGAAACAAACTCTTTTGCTGGAGAAACCACCATTGGATGGCGCAGTAAACTCTTGGGCGTAAATACCACTAAAGGTTTGCGATAATTCGATTTAACTTGACGCCTCAAAAGATGAAATAAATTGGCAGGAGTAGTACAATTAGCGATAAACATATTGTCTTTGGCACACAGCTGCAAGTAGCGCTCCATTCGTGCCGAAGAATGCTCTGCACCTTGTCCTTCATAACCGTGAGGCAAGAGCAATACTATACCATTTTGAAGTTTCCATTTATCTTCAGCAGCAGAGATGTATTGATCAATCATGATCTGGGCACCATTTGAAAAGTCCCCAAACTGTGCTTCCCAAATGGTCAATGCATTTGGACTGGCCATTGCATAACCATAATCAAAGCCAAGGACGCCATATTCGGACAACAGCGAGTTATAAATCCTTAAAGTTCCCTGATCTTCTTGGATGTGGTTTAACAAAATGGTCTCCTCTTCCGATTCTTCCGCCTTAACAATGGCATGTCGATGGGAAAAAGTACCACGCTCAACATCCTGACCTGAAATCCGAACATCGTGTCCTTCAACCAACAAACTTCCATAGGCCAAGAGTTCGCCCATGGCCCAATCCATAGCATCCGTTTCAAAAAACATTCGCTGGCGATCGCCTATGAGCTTTTCAATTTTGCGCAAAAACTTTTTATCTTCAGGTAATTCTGTAATGGTTTTAGCCACCTGGGTTAACACTTCAGACGAAACAGCTGTATCAACCTCTGCCATCATCTCGGCTTCATCTACCCGATCAAATCCTTTCCATTCATCTTGCATAAAGGGGGTGATTTCGGTCTTTTCAATTTTGCGAGAATCCTCAAGATTCACCTCAAGAGAAGCTTTATAGTCCTTCTCCATTTGCTTAATTTGAGCCAATGTCACTATCCCCTGCGCAATGAGTTGATCGGCATAAATATCACGCGGATTTTTATGTTTTGAAATCGCTTTGTAAAGCTTGGGCTGAGTAAAACGCGGTTCGTCTCCTTCATTGTGCCCATATTTGCGATAGCCTAAAAGATCAATGAAAACATCACGTCCAAAGGTCATCCTGTAGTCCAGAGCAAATAAGGTGGCATGAACAACGGCTTCGGCATCATCGGCATTAACATGGAGAACAGGGGAAAGGGTCACTTTTGCAACATCGGTACAATAGGTAGAAGAGCGCGCATCTAAATAGTTGGTCGTAAAACCAATTTGATTATTGACAACTATATGTACGGTTCCTCCAGTGCCATACCCTTTCAATTGCGCCATTTGAACAATTTCATAGGGCAGTCCTTGACCAGCAATAGCCGCATCACCATGAACGATAATGGGCAACACTTTGTTGGTGTCGAAATTGTATTTTTTTTCTAGCTTCGCCCGAGCGATCCCTTCCACTACCGCCCCAACTGTCTCGAGGTGAGACGGATTGGGAGCAATGTTCATGTTTACCTTCTTCCCTGCGTCTGTCGTCCGTTTAGAGGTCCATCCCAAGTGATATTTGACGTCTCCATCAAAAACAACCTCTTGATAATCCTTGCCATCAAATTCAGAAAAAATATCGCGACTAGACTTGCCAAAGATATTGGTTAAGGTGTTCAGCCGCCCGCGATGGGCCATCCCCATGACAAATTCTTCCACACCTTGTTTGGCCGCCGATTCTATCACAGCATCCAGAGCAGGAATAAGCGATTCCCCTCCCTCCAACGAAAAGCGTTTTTGCCCCACGTATTTGGTGTGTAAAAAGTTTTCAAATGAAACCGCTTGGTTGAGTTTTTTAAGAATATGTTGCTTCTCCACTGCTGAAAAGCTAGGGTGGTTATTGTTTATATTTAAACGTTTTTGAATCCAATCTACCTTTTTAGGATCGCGAATATACATGTATTCTACCCCTATGGAGTCGCAGTAGATTTGCTCCAAATGTTCAATAATCTTAGCTAAGGTTGTGGGGCCAATGCCCATGGTTTCTCCCGCATTAAACACCTCGTTTAAATGTGCTTGAGAAAGCCCAAAATTTTCTAGCGCAAGATTCGGAGTATACGTACGACGGTTGCGCACGGGATTCGTTTTTGTAAATAAATGCCCGCGTTTGCGATAGGCATCGATCAATTGAACCACTTTAAATTCTCGCTGTAAATGTTCAGGGATCTCAGGAGAAAGGGCTTCTGCCGTCCCATTTGAACCATTTTCCATGCCAAAGTCAAAGCCCTGAAAAAAAGCACGCCAACTTGGTTCTACACTGTCTGGTGCTTGCAAATACCGATCGTATAGTTGTGCAAAATACCCCGTATGAGCAGCGTTTAAAAAAGAATATTTATCCATTATTGTTGGATCATAGCTAATATTAAAAACAAAATTACAATATTTAATTCAAGCAAATCAAGGCCTGAGTCACTTTTTGTTGACGTGCGCTTTTATAGGGCAGGCGTTTAAAATCATTTATTGCTAAGGGCGAAAACAATCATCGCTAAAGACCGTTGATATTCCATCTAAAAAGGACACTATTTTGGCGATAGAAATGTTTACTTTTGAATGATGTTTGCACTGGTCGATTGTAATAATTTTTATGCCTCTTGTGAACGGGTCTTTCAGCCACAATGGGAAAATAAACCCATTGTTATTTTATCCAATAATGATGGCTGTGTCATTGCCCGAAGTAACGAAGCAAAAGCCTTAGGAGTTCCTATGGGGGCACCGGCTTTTCAATATAAAGCCCTTTTTGCCCGTGAGAAAATTAAGGTCTTTTCCTCTAATTACCCTCTCTATGGCGACATGAGCAGTCGTGTCATGAAGATCTTGGAGCGCTATACCCCCAATAGTGAGATTTACAGTATCGATGAGGCCTTCTTGCAATTCAAAGGCTTTGATCACTTTGATCTCGACGCAGAAGCACGTGCGATGAAAAAACAAGTACAGCAATGGACAGGCATTCCCGTTTCCATCGGGATTGCTCCCAGCAAAGGTCTGGCAAAAATTGCCAATAAAATTGCTAAAAAATTCGCCCATAAAACAGGAGGGGTGTACCTTATGGAAACCGAGAAACAACGGATAAAAGCCCTCCAATGGACCAAAACAAAAGACATCTGGGGAATTGGACGTCGCCACGCAAAGCGACTCGAAGCACAAGGAATTCAAACAGCCTATGATTTTTCAAATCTGCCCGATAGCTGGATTAAAAAACATATGAGTGTTTTAGAATTGCGCCTAAAAAAAGACCTTTTAGGACTTCCCTATATTCAACTCGACGAGACACAGGCCACTAAAAAATCGATTGCCACCACACGTAGTTTCCAATCTAACCTAAGTGAATACTGGGAAATTGAAGAGCGTGTTGTTACCTATGCCAATAGCTGCGCTGAAAAATTACGCCAACAAAAAAGCAGTTGTAAGGCCTTACTCGTTTTTGTCCAAAGCAATCCCCATCACGAAGGCAGTCAACAGTATCGCAATAGTTGTGTCATAACACTCCCCTATGCCACTGATTCTAGCATCATCCTCGGGCAATATGCTGCCTCTGGGCTAAAATCCATTTTTAAAAAAGGAATTGAGTATAAAAAAGCGGGGGTCATCCTTATGGGGCTTAGCCCCACAGCTGAAAAACAACTGAATCTATTCCATACAGATCAAAACAAACACGATACTCTAATGCAAGCTATTGACAAAGTTCACCGGCGTTTTGGCCCGAATCGTATCAAACTTGCCAACCAAGACCTTAATCAAACATGGAAAATGCGCCAAGAACATCTCTCCGCACGTTTTACCACAGAATTAAATGACGTTATTCGTGTTAGAACTGAAAAAAGTTTGCACAAAAAACACGATTAAATCCAGTTAACCCGTAACAACTACACGCATGAGAGACAAGGCGAAACATCTAATTCTTTTTAAACCCAGTGAGGAATACAAAAACGGAATGCTTTTAGCCAACACCGAGGTTTCGGCAGGTTTCCCATCGCCCGCCGATGATTTTAAAGAGTTGCGTATTAGCATCGATCAAGAAGTCGTTAAAAATGAAGAAGCGACCTTCTATGCCCGAGTAGCAGGACAATCGATGCAAGGTGCCGGATTAGATGATGGCGATTTGCTGGTCATAGATCGAAGCAAACAACCCGAAAACAAGGCAATTGCGGTCTGTTTTATCGATGGCGAATTTACTGTCAAACGCTTGAAGGTGGAAAAAGAATGTATTTACTTAATGCCTGAAAACCCAAATTACGCCCCCATTAAAGTTACCGAAGATAACCAGCTTATTATTTGGGGAGTAGTCACCTATGTTGTTAAAAAAGTCTAAGCTGAGCCATGAAAGAAAAACAACAACGATTACAATGGCTTTTTTTTAGCGCAGCTCTCCTCAATATTGGAGCACAAATCGCTGAGGAAACGACCGTAGCGGCCGTGAGCAAAGCCTTTATTGTCCCAAGTTTAGTCTGGTTGGTCTGTCTCGAAAAAAAGCCGTCTAAGCCCTATCTTATCGCCCTGTTTTTTTCTTGGTTGGGCGATGTTTTTTTAATCTTCAACGCTCCCCATTATTTTATGGCAGGAATCGGTTCATTTTGGATAACTCAACTCCTGTATTGTTGGTTAATTCTTGAGCGACTCGACGGGAACTTGCTGCAGCAAATCACTAAAAAAAGAGCAATCGCCCCCTTGGCCAGCATCGTGGCCTACTTGACAATCATATTCTATCTTATCCTACCGCAACTGGGCTATTTACAACTTCCCGTTGGACTTTATGCCTTTACCTTGGCCACAACAGGCTTTCTCGGTCTTCTGTGTGCGATAGAAGACTCGACAAAGACAAAAACCCAACTGGCCATTGGCTGCCTGTTGTTTGTAGTCTCTGACACAATGATCGCTTTTGACGCCTTTTATTTTTCAGAAAAACTATTTACATTTTGGGTCATGGCAACCTATATACCAGCCCAATATTTCATCAGTAAAGAATTGGCAAAGAGGTAATTTATTGCCTCAACATTTGTATATTGTAAGCAAATCTTTTCTCTCATTACGATGCCCCTAAAAAAATCCTTCCTTTTGGTTATTTTCTGGCTATCCGGACTTGTTTCGATATATGCCAAACTCATGCACTTAGAAAAATTGAACAACTTTGTTGTTCCCTTTTTTACCCTCACTTTATTTACAAAATATTACCTCGATAAAGGAAAGGACAGTATTTTTTACCTTTCCTTTTTTTTCTGCCTCGCAGGAGATTTAATGGTCATGAGTGATGATAAATATTACTTTTTATCGGGTCTAATGGCCTATTGGGGAGCGAGTATTTTATTTTATTTTGCCCTTTCCAGCGAAATCAAAGAGCCCATTGGCAATGTAATCAAACGACCAAAGCGAGGCTGGCCCATAGTCTTATATGCCATTTATTTCGTTGTATTAATGATTTTTATAAAGCCGAGTCTGGGTGAATTGTTTGTTCCCATCTGTATTTATGCGTTAACCCTGTCCTTTTCCTGCGCCCTAGGAATTGTCACCTATCTTGAGGTAAGAACAAGGGCGACAGCCTATTTTTGTATAGCGCTTATTCTCTTGAGCTTTGCAGCAACCTTTATCGGTTTAAACCGCTTTTATTTTGATCACTTAGATTATTATGTGCTTGAAACTTTCTTTTATCTTCCTACACTCTATTTAATATTTTTGTACTTTGAATCAAAAATTAGCTCGTGAAGATAAGACTGTTATTGCTTCTTACTGTTTTTGCAACCGCCACAATTGTTGCCCAAACCACCACTGACAACTATTCCGATGGTTCAACATATGAAGAGCCTTATCTTGCCCCAATCAATGATTATAGTCGTCAAGGGCAAATGTATTTTGTTGCTGAACTCCTCGATTTAGCGGGCTATGTGATTGAAAAAATGGAAGTCTATCAAACCCTCCCCAACCACGGACGTGTCTTTAGGGTTAAATATAATGAAGGGAAGCAAGGCGGATTTATCTTTATACGATGGGATTCAAAGAAAAAAGAAAATTACGTGGCCAACAAAATGATTGATCCTGGCGTTTATTACAATCTGAAAGCAGCGAAAGAAATCATGCGTAATCAAACTGACGCTACCTCTTTCGGGGTGGAAGATGGAGCTTTACAAGCCCCCGATCAAGAGAAAATTAGTCCTGATGATCTCGAAGGACTTCGCCAGCAGTATGAACTTCAGGAAGAGGAAAAAAAGCAAAAAGAGTTAGAAAGAAACAACAAGCAAAAGAAGAGACGAAAAAATACCAAATAATCGGACGCTAGACAGAAACTTTGCGAATCTGTTGCCTTTTTAAATCTCCTCCCTTAATTTTACAAAAAAAAAGCTATGGTTAGACGCATATTCGTCAGCATACTCCTATTGGGGTACTCAGTTCTTTTGGCACAAAATAACGGAACTATCAATGGAAAAGTAATCGACAATAAAAGCCTCCTCCCTTTGGAAGGAGCAACCATTCTTGTCGATGGCACTAGTATTGGCGTAATTTCCGATAGCAACGGTTTTTTTACCATCGAAAATATTCCTCCCCAAACCTATAACTTAACCGCCAGCTATTTAGGCTATGCCTCTCAGACAAAATTCAATGTCATCGTCAAATCGATAGGAACCGCCGACTTTTTATTTAAATTGGAAGAGGTTGCTGAAGTCCTCGATGAAATCATTATTGCTAAAAGTCCCTTTCGAACCACGAAAGAAACCCCCTTATCTACCCAATCGTTTTCAGCTGTTGAGATTGAAACCTATCCAGGGGGCAATAACGATATTGCTAAAGTAGCGCAAAGTTTACCCGGCATCTCTCCCTCAATTGGTGGATTTAGAAATGACTTTATTATCCGAGGAGGGGCGCCAAATGAAACCGTTTACTACCTCGATGGGATTGAAATTCCAAACATCAATCACTTTAGTACCCAAGGAAGTGCCGGAGGACCCGTAGGAATGCTCAACGTCGATTTTATCCGAGAGGTCACCCTCTCCACCTCGGCCTTTGGTGCAGAATATGACAACCCTCTATCGGGTGTTCTCGCCTTTGAACAGCGTGAAGGAAATAATCAAACACTGTCTACAAAACTCAGAGTCGGGGCTAGTGAAGCTGGTATAACACTCAATACTCCCTTATTTAAAGGCAAAAAAGAAAGAGCCAATACAAGCCTAATACTCTCAGTAAGACGAAGCTATTTGCAATTTATTTTTGAATTGGTTGGGCTTCCCATTCGGCCAGATTATTGGGATTATCAATGGAAATTAAACCACAACATCGACCGTTACAACAGTCTTAGTTTTATCGGTCTTGGTTCTGTCGATGATTTTTCTGTTGTCGCTCCAGAAGAATTTGACTTTGAGCAGCAATCAACACTCGAACAGGTTCCTATAATTAATCAACGCACTACAACCCTAGGACTCTCTTGGACTCGCAAATTTAAAAATGGTAATGGGCGAATGCTAACCACACTGAGTACAAATCGTTTGCAAAATATCTTCAGCCGATTCGAAAACAACGAAAGTCAAACGGGTTTACTCTTCGAAAATGACGCTGTAGAACAAGAAACTAAATTGAGAATGCATGTCATTCGGTTTTCAAATGCTTGGAAACTCAGCTATGGTTTTAATCTTCAACAGTCCAATTATTCAAACCGTACACTTGGCCTGCTCGAAAATTTTAACTATGCTACGCAGATCGACCTTTTAAAATACGGTTTCTTCGGCAAAGCGAGTCGTTCTTATTTCAATAATCGTTTAGACCTCTCATTGGGATTGAGAACGGATGCCGATAGTTTTACCACGGGTTCAGACTGGATAGACAATTTATCGCCACGCCTTGCTTTGAGTTATCAATTGACCGAAGACCAGAAGTGGAAACTCAACACTTCTGTTGGGCGCTATTTTAAAATGCCCACCTACACTGCCCTTGGATTTCAAGATTTACAAGGCAACTTTATCAATAAAAACAATCGCTATACCCGAAGCGATCACTACGTTTTTGGCATCGAGTATAACTGGACTCCAACGGCCCGAATTACTGTAGAAGGCTTTATGAAAAAATACAGCCAATACCCCGTTTCTGTATTAGATCAAATTTCATTAGCCAATAAAGGGGGCGGTTTTGAGGTCTTAGGCAATGAACCAGTAACCGATAATGGCACAGGGGAAAGCTATGGTCTAGAGCTTCTTTTCCAACAAAAATTGACTCGAAATTTCTATGGGGTTTTAGCCTATACCTATTTCTTTAGCGCGTTTAGTCGTGAAAATGGCCCCCTCCTTCCCTCGGTCTGGGACAGTCGAAATCTGTTGTCATTTACAGGCGGCTATAAATTAAAACGCAATTGGGAAATTTCGCTCCGCTATCGCTATGCTGGAAAAACACCCTATGTGCCAACCAATGTTGCTGAGAGTTTAGCGGCTTATCCGCGTATTGTTCTCGACTATGCACGATTGGGAGACCTAACACTAGATGCTTTTAGTCAGGGAGATCTCAGAATTGACAAGAAATGGAATTTTAAACGGCTGTCGTTTAATTTCTATTTAGAGGTGCAAAATTTTCTGGCCCAAGCGGTTCCTAGACCTTTAGAATATGGGCTTGAACGCAACGACGATGGATCTGAAGTATTCCCTAGAAACCTTATTCAAATCGACACCAACAGGACGGAAACGCCACTCCCTTCTTTTGGATTTGTCTTTGATTTTTAAGCGTTAAAGATAAAAGTCGGCGACCAGTTTTTGATGTGCAGTAGTGCGTTGGTGGCGCGTCACCTCAAGGGTTAAGGTCTTTGAAACCCTCTCTTGTTCTTGTCGTGAAAATGTCATCAAAGCACGTTTAAATTTTGAGTCCCGATGACCGCGAACTAAGGTTTGTCTTGTTAAATGAAGTTGAGCTTGCTCTGCATTAAGGCAAACAGCGTCAACTGCATCAACAGGAGTGATTAAAGAGAATGTTCCACTTTCAGACAACAAGTTTTTAACCGTATTGAAAAGTTTATCATACGTCAGAGACCGATTGTTTCGCGCCAAGTCTCGTGCTGGGTTTTTAATCGGATAGCTCCCTTTATAGAAGGGGGGATTACAGATGATATGATCGTATTTATTTGCCCTTTGCACAGTAAAGTCCTCTAAGGCGCAATGAATGATCATCAAACGATCTGACCATGGGCTTTTGTTAAAATTAAACGCGGCTTCATTGGCGGCACCTTGATCGATCTCAAGCGCATCAATGGTGACTTCAGGAAATCGCTGAGCCAACATCAAAGCAATCAATCCTGTTCCTGTGCCTATGTCGAGTACTGTTTTTGCTTTGGGTTGAATTTCAGACCAGGCCCCAAGCAAAACACCATCCGTCCCAATTTTCATAGCGCTCGCGCACTGTCTAACTGAAAACTGCTGAAAGTGAAATAGTGTTGATTTCATGGTCGATAAAGATCCATAAAACCTTCTGGAAGTGCGACGGTTATATGCTTCTTTTGGCGATTTACTTCAATCAAAAAATCGTCATGTATTGGGATGAGGATTTCAACCTCTCCCTCTACTTGAAAAAGTGCTTGTGCCGACTGATCAATGACTGTGGCGATTTTGCCAAGGGGCGGTTGTCCTATTTCCCCGATAGAAAACCCAATTATTTCGTGATAATAAAACTTGTTTCCATCGAGTTTGGGCAACAAGCTAAGGGGGAGAAACAGCTTCTTTTTTAAAAGTCCTTCAGCGTCTTCCTCCGAACGAATGTCTTCAAATTTTAACCGCAGTAGCTTCGATTTTTGAAGCTGGGCACGTTCAATAAAAAATGGAACCAATCTTTGCTTGTCTTCAACAAAGATTGATTCCAGTGTAGTGAAATCTTCAGGATTGTCTGTGTCTAGCTTAGCCAGTACCTCTCCCTTAAAACTAAATTTTGATACGATGGTCCCGAGATAGAAGCAATCTTCTCTCTTCATCGT
>JBMZTS010000026.1:0-13986 GCA_049623905.1 Flavobacteriaceae bacterium | reverse complement strand
ATTAAGAAACCAATGATAGAAAATAAATCATCAGCATCTTTAAAATAAGGGTAATAGTGTCTTAAAAACAAATAAGGGCTAAAATGAGGCAGAAAAAAATAAACATAAGCATAAATTTAGGTTATACAATTAGGTTAAGTTGCTTTCAAACAGGTTGCTTTGAGGTCTTTTAGAACCAATTGCCACCCCTTTAAGCAGTCCTGATAAATCTTTTCAGGATGGGGAAAATGAGAAAAATCACCTTGAACGATAGAAAGCAATACTCCGTTTTTATCTGGGGAAACTAAAAACTTTAATTCGGAAGAATACCCTTTGGCATCATTGCTAGTGTGCTTAATTTTGAATCGCAAACAATTATGGGGCGAGTACTCTAAAAGTTCTCCCGAAACATGGACGGTCTCTTTTCCGTTGTGCGCTATCTCAACCCAGTGAACTTGTGTGCCCACCTTCCATGAACAGTGCAATTGACAATTGAACATGTACTGCTGAGTATAGTGTGGATCGGTCAAGACTCGCCAAAGACTTTCACGAGAAATCTTTAACGGAACAACTAAACTAACCCATAATGGTTTTTTCATCCTAAGGTGTGTTACACTTAAGTATGAATCGTCTAGTTCCGGAAAAAGGAAAGGAAGGCGGTTCAAGTTTTAAGTAAGATTTGGTCTTACTAATATACGCTTTTTCATAAAACATTAAAATACGCTATCTTGGTTATGTGATAAACGACCTTATGTCCAGTGTGCCTATTGTAATTATTGGAAATGGAATTGCTGGTATTACGGCGGCAAGAAATATCCGTAAACGCAGTGATCAGCGCATCATTGTCATTTCAAAAGAGAGTGACTATTTTTTTTCAAGAACAGCCTTAATGTATGTTTTTATGGGTCACCTTAAATGGGAACATCTCGAACCTTATGAAAGGTCCTTTTGGCAGAAGAACAACATTGAATTACTCAGGGCTAGGGTCGTAAAATTAGAAACAAAAAGCAAAGAATTATTTATAGAAAGTGGAGAATCAATCGCCTATGACTCCCTTATTATTGCTTCTGGTTCTGTACCCCAAACCTATAATTGGAAAGGTGAAAATTATGAGGGTGTACAAAGTCTGTATAGCAAACAAGATTTAGAACATTTAGACAAATGGAGCTCAACCACCAAACGAGCAGCCATTGTAGGGGGTGGGCTTATTGGGATCGAATTAGCAGAAATGCTGTCTTCAAGGGGAATTCACGTAAGTTTAATCGTCAGAGAAGACAGCTTTTGGAATCATGTTATTAGCCGCGATGAAGGACGATTGCTCGAAGAACATTTTAAAGCCCATGGGATTGAGTTACATTTGGCCACGCAACTTAGCGAGATTAAAGCAGACGAAAACGGACGTGTGAATAAAATTTTGACCGATACGGGGCAAACACTAGCTTGTGAATTTGTTGGGCTTACCACTGGAGTACGTCCTAATATTTCTTTTTTAAACCACAGTGATGTTCAAATCAATCGTGGCGTTTTAGTCAATGAATTTTTAGAAACCAATATCCCTCAAGTTTATGCTATTGGAGACTGTGCTGAACTACGTCATCCTCCTCCCAATAGAAAAGCAACAGAGGCTGTATGGTACACCGCGCGTATGATGGGAGAAACCCTCGCATTGACCTTGACGGGAAAAAAAACAGCCTACCGTCCTGGGCATTGGTTCAACAGTGCGAAGTTTTTTGATATTGAATACCAAACCTATGGTCAAATCTCTCCAAGCCCTTACGAAAAAGAAATACATTTTTGCTGGGTTAAAAGGAACGCTAACCTTGCTCTGAGATTTGCCTATGCGCCCAACTCGAAAAGATTTTTAGGCATCAATACTTTCGGAATACGGCTACGCCATGAGGTTTTTGACCAATGGTTAACCGCACAGGTCTCTATAGACCATGTCATATCGCATTTAAAAGAAGCTAATTTTGATCCTGAATTTTACTCTAGTTACGAATCACAAATAATTGCTAAATGGTTACATCAGAAAAATTGAATCGTATAAGCCTCGGAAAAAATTTGGGCTTGGTCATAGGTCTTGTGGGGCTTGCCATGCTGTTTTGTCCTCTAATTTTTCCTCCGCTTGCCATGTCGACCACTGGGGTGTATTTGAGTCTAATATTGATCTTACTGGGCAGTGCACTTTACAGCGATCAACTCTACAAAGGAACTTTAGTAGGGATAAAAAACAATG
The DNA here is from genome assembly GCA_049623905.1 of Flavobacteriaceae bacterium. Lineage (GTDB taxonomy): Bacteria > Bacteroidota > Bacteroidia > Flavobacteriales > Flavobacteriaceae > Arcticimaribacter. The sequence goes on along the minus strand of JBMZTS010000026.1, from coordinate 11,771 downwards.
GGGTATGGTTTAACGCACTCTCCAATCGTGGGTTATTAGGGTGGTGCATAGGTCTTGCCCTAACAGGCTTTTATATCTGTTTATACTTTTACCCAGAAAAGCTGGGGTATCATCAGGAGGGAAGTACTGGCATGATTTCATTTTTCGATCCGCTGAGCTATCGCTTAAACGGTCAACCCGCAACACAATGGTTTGTATACGGCACGCTTTATACCATGGCAATCCTTGTTTTCGGAATTAAATTCTTAATTAAATATCGTTCGAACCGCTATCAAATCATAAGGACTTTATCGGTTATTTTTTTTCAATTGAGCTTTGCTTTTCTAATCCCAGAACTGCTCACACTTTTCAATCCCGATATTCCTTACTTTGCGAAGGACATTAAAAACATGTGGCCCCTAAATCATTATTTTTTTGAGTCATGGCATTTGAATAACATGCTCAATGGAGGAAAATTAGGACTCTTTATGCTTCTTTCTGGCCTTGCCATGCTCTTTGTTGTTTCACCTGTACTCACCTATTTTTACGGCAAAAGATGGTATTGTTCTTGGGTTTGTGGTTGTGGGGCATTAGCAGAAACAGCGGGAGATCCTTTTCGACAACTCTCTAGCAATAAAATAAGTGTCTGGAAACTGGAGCGTTGGTCAATTCATTTGGTCTTAGTACTCGTTTTCCTTAGTACGATCGCAGTCATATGGTCATTTTTAGGCAAACAGCCCAATCAAAGTTATTTGACGCAAGACCGTTTTGTCTTGGGCATTATACTTTTTCTCGTGATTTTGATGGGGACTATCTATTTTTTCAAACGGGAGGAATTCGATAAGGATGTTCAATACACAATGTTATCCTTTGGAATAGTTATCATTGGAGTTTTAGCCATTCGAGCCTTCTCAAACGAAAGCCACATTCTGTTTGTAAAAAGTTACACCTTAACCAAATGGTATGGATTTGCTATTGGCGCAGTTTTTTCAGGAGTGTTAGGCGTAGGATTTTATCCCCTTTTAGGAAGTCGGGTTTGGTGTCGGTTCGGATGCCCAATGGCTGCTATTTTAGGTCTTCAGCAACGCCTGCTTTCCCGCTTTAGAATTACTACCAACGGTGGTCAATGCATCTCCTGCGGAAACTGTTCCGTTTACTGTGAAATGGGAATTGATGTAAGGGCCTATGCTCAAAAAGGACAAAATATCGTTCGATCCTCCTGTGTGGGTTGTGGAATTTGCTCTGCGGTATGTCCACGAGGCGTTTTAAAATTGGAAAATGGACCTGTTGAGAACCGTACTAATCTCCCTAATTTTCCCTTAGGGAATACTTTATAAATTCATTACATTTTTGAAATACCCTCTGTCTTGAAGTCCAATTCACCTCCCACTGTCAACGTCATCATTCCTGCCCACAACGAAGAAAAATCTATAGGCAAAGTTATAGCAGCCCTTCCCCCTCTGATAAATGAAGTTGTTGTCGTCAACAATAATTCAACTGATCGAACAGCTCAAAATGCACAAGCTGCAGGAGCAACCGTACTTCATGAAAATAAACGAGGATATGGACATGCGTGCCTCAAGGGTATTGATTACCTAAAAGTCAAGGCTAAACCAACAGATATTTTGGTTTTCCTTGATGGCGACTTCTCCGATTATCCCGAGCAAGCAACTCAACTCATTGCCCCCATATTAACAGAAGAAGTTGACTTTGTCCTTGGGGCAAGAGTGAAATGGCTCAGAGAGACTGGCGCTTTGACCCCACAACAAATTTTTGGCAACGGATTGGCTTGCTTTTTAATGAGACAGTTATTTCAATCGACCTTTACCGATCTCGGTCCTTTTCGAGCTATTCGATGGAATCGCCTTGAACAATTAAATATGTCTGATAAAACCTATGGGTGGACAGTTGAAATGCAATTAAAAGTGCTGCGCCAAAAAATTCCTTATCGTGAAATTCCTGTCGCATACAGAAAAAGAATAGGCGTTTCCAAAGTTTCCGGAACCGTAAAAGGAACTATATTAGCTGGAGTGAAAATTATCGGTTGGATTTTCAAACATTATTTATCGTAAAACATAGCGCATGACACTTTTTTGGCTAGCCCTTTCCTATTTTGTAATGGGGGTCTATGCCCTTTCTCTTTTGTTCGTTTTCATCTACAGTTTAGCGCAATTAAATCTTCTCTTCAATTATAAAAAAGCACAGCATAGGAAACCTCAACTCCCCGACCTCGATATTTCAAAATCTTCAAACGTTCCATATGTGACCATTCAACTCCCTGTATTCAACGAATTGTATGTCATCGAACGGCTTTTAAAATGTGTGTGTCAAATAAATTATCCTCAAGACAGACTAGAAATTCAAGTGCTTGACGACTCCAACGACGAATCGGTCTCTTTAACCAAAACCCTGGTAGAGTCACTTCAAAAAAAAGGACACAATATCGTTCATTTAAGACGGGCAAGTCGAGTGGGGTTTAAAGCCGGAGCCTTGAAAGAAGGGTTAAAAACGGCCCAAGGAGAGTTTATTGCCATTTTTGACGCCGATTTCTTGCCACAGCCTGACTGGCTAATCAAAACCATCCCTCATTTTACTCGTCCAGAGATCGGTGTCGTTCAAACTCGGTGGCAGCATCTCAATGCCGACTATTCGATCTTAACCAAGGTACAAGCCTTTGCCTTAGATGCGCATTTTACTCTTGAACAGGTCGGTCGGAACGAAAAAGACCATTTTATCAATTTTAACGGAACTGCAGGTATTTGGCGAAAAGACACCATATTAGATGCAGGAAATTGGGAAGGCAATACACTTACCGAAGATCTTGATTTAAGTTATAGAGCTCAATTAAAAAATTGGAAGTTTATCTATTTAGAAGACGTATTGACCCCATCCGAGTTGCCCGTTGTCATGAGCGCCATCCGCTCACAGCAATTTCGATGGAACAAAGGCGGAGCAGAAAATTTTCAAAAAATGATCAAGCGAGTTATGTCTAAAGAAAACCTTCCAGCCATGACACGCTTTCATTCTGTTTTTCATTTACTTAATTCTACCATGTTTCTAAATGTTTTATTGGTTAGTCTGTTGAGTATCCCCATGCTCTACATCAAAAATGAATGGCATCATCTCGCATGGTTTTTTAAAATCTCCTCTCTCTTTGTCATAAGTACGTTTATTTTTTTCTATTGTTATTGGGAACTTCACAAAAACAAAAATGGCAATGACTGGCTGAGTTTTATAAATTACACCAAAATATTTTTTGCGTTTTACACTATCGCTATGGGCTTTTCATTTCAGAATTCAATGGCTGTTATTGAAGGTCATTGGGGTAAAAAAAGTGACTTTGTTAGGACACCAAAATTTAATATCACCGCTTCAAAAGAGCCTTGGAAAAGAAACAAATACCTTCCAAAAGGAATACATAGAAACGTCATTGTTGAAGGGGTGCTGACACTTTATTTTCTCTTTGGCATGTACAGCGCTTTTATCGTCGGAAAAACTGGCGACTTTGGCCTTTTCCCTTTCCACTTTCTCTTGTTTCTTGGCTTTGGAACGGTTTTTTACAATTCATTTAAAACATAAGATGAATGAGCAATAAGCGTACATTGGTAAGAAGTATTCTCGATTGCCTTTTAGTCTTTCTCTATTTTTTAATCGGCTACCATATTGCACGAGAAGAGAGTCTCGCTCTCATGACGGGCTTTTTTTTACTTTTTGGACTAACCGCCTTGCGCCTCCAGCAAATTAACCAAAATGAAATTTTCTGGCTCGGTTTGGTCTTCCGTTTGATTTTGCTCTTTGCCCTCCCTTGGTTATCCCAAGATTTTTATCGTTTTCTGTGGGATGGTCTTCTCATGCTTCAAGACATCAATCCATATGCCTTTACCCCCGATGAACTGGTCCAGCAAAAAGACTTCTTCTTATCGCCCCTAAAACAAATGCTTCATCAAAACATGGGTGCGCTCAGTGCTAGCCACTACTCAAACTACCCTCCTATCAACCAAGTGGGGTTTGCTTTTTCTGTTTATTGGTGGCCCAACAGTCTTTTGATCTCTACGGTGATAATGCGTGTTTTACTCATTTTAATGGACCTAGGCGTCTATCATTATGGCCGAAAACTTTTGCAATTACAAGGGATAAGCCAAAAGCGCATGGCATGGTACTTTTTAAATCCCCTCGTAATTATAGAATTGACAGGAAATCTCCATTGGGAGGGAGGGGTGCTCTTCTTTTTTACTCTCGGGTGCTACCTTTATTTAAGGAACAAACCTCTCTTAAGCGCAGCGGTCTTTGCCCTATCTGTGGCGACTAAACTTATTCCTCTTCTTCTTCTTCCTGTTTTTATTCGGTTTCAATCCGCTAAAAAAAACCTCCAAATGGGGAGCATTGGCCTAATAGCTCTTGGACTCATTTTTGTTCCATTTTTTATTGAAATTGGGGCAAAAAATTATATGGCCACCCTACAACTGTGGTTTAAAAATTTTGAATTTAATGGCAGCCTATACTATATCGCTCGCTGGATAGGTTACCAAATTAAAGGCTATAACATCATTAGGCAACTTGGAGAAGTGACCCCTTGGTTGATTGTTTTGCTAGTCATTCTTTTTAGCTTGTTTAAACGGAAGACCACAATAATTCAGGTATTTACCTCCATGCTTCTGCTCATATCGTGCTATTATTTTGTGGCCTCGGTCGTCCACCCATGGTACCTGATTCCTTTGCTGTTTATAAGCCTATTTACAAAATTTCGCTATGTGTTGGTCTGGACATTTCTTATCCCCCTGAGTTATACCTCCTATGCCCATCCCAATTTTGAAGAAAATTTTTTCATCATTGCAATTGAATACGGGGTGGTTTACGGTGTTCTAGTCTATGAATTGCTAACGCGCCAGGCGCTATTTCAACATTTTAAGTAAGTTGATTTCTTGTTCACCAAGGTGTCGCCAACGTCCTCGGGGAAGATCTTTTTTGGTCAAATGGGCATAAGTAACCAAGTCTAGCTGTTCTATTTTGTAATCAACTGCTTCAAAGATTTGATGCACAGCCTTATAGGTCTGATCGTAAATTTCAATCCCAACAACACGCTTTGGCTCGCCATGAATAAAACTAATTTCTTCAACTACCAACTTCTTTTGACGATCAATTGTAATTCCCTTTTTGATTTTCTCAATGGCCTCGGCCGTTAAATTTTTATCTAATATTACCTGATAAATTTTCTTGACTCGTGTTTTTAGGTGGCGTAATTTTAAAAGCATTTCTTGATCATTGGTGAAGAGCAAGAGCCCAGTTGCCGAACGATCCATTGCTTGAACAGGATCTATGCGATAAGGCGCTGCACGCACAATCAATTCTGTGACATCCTTTTTGTAATTTCCTTTTTTAACGGCAGCCAAAAATCCTTTGGGTTTATTTAGCAAAACATAGGTTGGCTTATCCGCATTGATGCGCTGCCCATCAAAATGCACTAAATCTCCTGGATTGACCTGATAGCCCATTTCTGTCACAATTTTTCCATTGACCTTGACTGTCCCTAGTGCAATATGCATATCGGCCTCTCTTCGCGAGCAAAGGCCCGAATTAGCAATAAACTTATTGAGTCGTGTGGTGGTTTTCTTTTGCATTTTTGTTCGGTCTTAAATCGCTTATGCCTCTTCTATCATTAACTTGTAAACCTGACGAGTATAATGCTACCAACACCAGCAAGTATTAAAAATTTGAGCAAATTGTGGAGCCAAAGATACGCCTTTTGGCTCTTGGCAGCCCATAGAAGAACAACTATTCCTGACAAATAAGGAAAACATAATACAAAGAAGTAAAACATCCAACCCAAAGATTTTTTTTCTTTCAAAAGACTCACTATCGGAAGAAAGGAAAGTGCAATGAGTAGGGTGAGAAGAACCTTGGTCGTTTTAACTCCAAATTGAATCGCTACTGTATTATATTTTCTCACCCAATCTCCTTTAAAATTTTCAAGATCTTTAACCAAATCGCGAATGAGAATAATTAAGAAAAGAAATCCAGCATGATACAGAACCCAAGTCGACAGGTTGTCAAAATATAAGCTAATGACAAAGAAAGGTATGATCGCTAGAAAGGCTGCAAATAAATTACTGGCCCAAAATGTTCTTTTCAAAACATGACTGTAAAGCCATATGCCACTGATATATCCAAAAAAGAATAATAGGGTTTTAAGGCTTACCCAACCCGCTAATATCAAACAAAGACTATTAAATAAAACATAGTATAAAAGTTGGCTGCGATGCGGAAGGATTTGATGAATGAGGTATTGCTGAGGGCGATTAATACGATCCTTTTCGGCATCGTAAAAGTTATTAATCAAATAGCCGCCTGCAATGGCAAAAGAAGAGGCGAGAACCAATACAAAAAGATTTTTATCGGTCAAATGGTCAAGCCAGCTCCTGTGTGGGGCTAAAATATAGCGAGCACTAAGATATTGAGCGATAACAAGAACCAATATTGTGTAGCCGCGTGTTGATGCAAATACAACAAAAAAAGGACGGATAACTTTTTGGATAAAATAAGTTGGGAAAAGCCGCATGCTTCTCAAAAATTATAAACAACTTCTAGCGGGTAGTCTTTCAGCGCTTTCTTCGCCTTTTCAAAATTTTCTGTGAAGCCCAATATATAGCCTCCTCCACCTGAACCACACAATTTGAGGTAGTAATCGTTTGTTTCAAGTCCTTTTTTCCACAGCGAATGAAATTGTTCGGGAATCATGGGTTTAAAATTATTTAAAACCAACTGCGATAGTTTTTTAGTGTGACTAAAGAGTGACCTCAAATTTCCATTGAGAAAATCCTCTACACATTGATCAGTATAGTGAATAAACTGATCTTTCATCATAAGTCGGAAGGGTTCATCTTCCATATTCTTCATGAAAATGGAAACCATAGGCGCTGTTTCTCCAACCATTCCACTGTCGAGCAAAAAAACAGCACCTTTCCCCTGTGGGTTTTGAGAAGGAATCCCTGTGGGTTCTATATTGTCTTTGGAATTGATGAGAATGGGCAAGCTCAAATAACTATTGAGGGGATCTAAACCCGAAGATTTTCCGTGAAAAAAAGATTCCATCACAGAAAAAATCAACTTGAGTTGTTGAAGTTTTTCTTTGGTCAGATTTTCTAAAACGGTGATTTTATTACAGCAATATTGATCGTAGATGGCCGCAACTAGTGCTCCACTACTTCCCACACCATAGCCTTGGGGAATACTACTGTCGAAATACATTTTCTTTGATAAATCGGCCGTTAGACGCTCCCAATTAAATGCGACAATCTCTTCTGGAATGTGACGCAGGTGATTGCAAAAGGAAACTAATTTTTTATGAGAATCGTGATGATGGTCATCGGCGTGAAGTTTTAATGCCCCTCGATAAAAATTGTAGGGAATCGATAAACCTTTCGAGTCTTTAATAATTCCATATTCTCCGAAGAGAAGTATCTTGGCGTAAAACAGTGGACTTTTCATAACACTACAAATTTACAATTTTTTTGACCCAGTACCAATTTGATCTTCAATGTATTGGCCATTTTGGCAATATACCTTTAACTCGTTTTGAATAAACTGTTTGATTTTTTTTGAGTTTTCTTTAGGGTAAAGAAGGTGTACATTGGCTCCTGCATCGAGTGTAAAACACAACGGCAGGCCAGTAGAGGCTCTAAATTCCCAAACCTTATTCAACACACTAAGGGTCTGAGGCTGCATCAAAACAAAGTATGGGTCAGACGCCATCATCAGGGCATGAAGCGTGAGGGCCTCGCTTTCAACCAGTGCAATAAAATCATTCAGGTGACCAGAAGATAAAATAGCCAGTAAACGCGTAATGTTCTCATGCGCTTGTGAAAATCGCTGGGTAGCATATGGATGTTTGGTCATCAAGTCATGACCCAAAGTACTGCTCACTTTTTTTTGCCCCTTATCAATAATGAGAATGGTGTCTTGATAGTCTTTAAAAATAGGATGGATATTATGGGTCATTTGTAATCCGAACAACTGAGAACTGCCAGCAATTGCTGTGGTTTCTCCCCAACTCATTATCGGGCCAGAAATACTGCGTGCTGCGCTTCCCGATCCTAGGCGAGCAAGAAAGGACGCCTTTTGATAAAAATACGCCTCTGTCATCTGTGGGTTGGCCTGTCTTTCAATACTTAAAACGGCCAGAGCTAAAGCGCTCATACTCGAAGCGGAAGAAGCAATTCCACTGCTATGCGGGAATGAATTTGACGATTCAATCTCTAAATGATAGCTACTGATGTAGGGACAAAATCGCGCTATTCTTTCAAAAAATGAAGTGATTTTGGGATGAAAATCGGTTTGGGTTTTTCCCTCAAAAAGAAATGAAAAGGAATGATTGGATACTGAGTCTTTTATAGGGGTATAACGAATCGACGTTGTAGTACAACATTTTGTGAGGGTAAAACTCAAAGAAGGATTTTGGGGCAACTGATTCCCATATTTTCCCCAATATTTAACTAACGCAATGTTAGAAGGTGAGGACCAAATTACGTGTCCCTCGCGAGCCGAGAAGGGAGAAGAGATAAACTGTTTTTCATCTAACATAGGGCTTAAAGATACCACTTTACAGGGCATTTTTTAACAAAATTATTTCACTACCTTAGATCAATAAGCCAAAGATGAGCAGAAAAACAAAAACTTTTTTTGGAATAATAATTGGGGCAATCGTGTGCTTAACAGTCGGAGGACTCTCTGGCTTTGTAACGCGTGAAGCAATTCCTACTTGGTATGTGGGTTTAAATAAACCTCTTTTTACACCTCCAAATTCGATTTTTGGACCAGTCTGGACAACACTTTATGTCCTTATGGGAGGAGCAGCTGGATGGATATGGTCATTTGGAAGTCATCACCGATGGGTTAAAACAGCGCTTTATCACTTTGTCGCGCAATTGGTCGTTAATGCCCTGTGGAGTAGTGTTTTCTTTGGTCTTAGAAATCCGGGAATGGGGCTGCTGGTGATTTTACTTTTATTGTTTCTAATCCAAAGAACGATCCATTGGTTTTCTATTATTCACAAACCTGCGGCTTACCTGCTTTATCCCTATATGGCTTGGGTGACCTTCGCCAGTGTTTTGAATCTCGCCATTTTTTACCTCAACTAATTTTATCGCGTATCACCTTTATTCGGGATAGATTCGTTCGGGATAATCGGTTATAATAGCGTCTACACCTAAGGACTTGATGCGTTTAATATCCTCTGGCTCATTGATGGTCCAAGGATAGATTTTTAATCCTTGCGCGTGTATTTTTTTAATGATCTTCGCTGTTAAACTTTTATAATCAGGATTGATTGCAAATGCTTTTAACGACAGTGCCACTGGTATGGCGTCTAATGGATCGTCTTCGGTCAATACTGCAATGGCGACATCCTTATCGGCTTGCCGGAATAAGGCTAATTCATCCCAATCAAAACTGGAGATGAAGACATCGCTGGGCTGTAAGCGTGCATCGCTAAAATATGAGGATAACAATTGTGCCGTAGGCAAAGCTGTTTGACCGCCTTTTAATTCAATGTTCAGGACGACTTTACCTTGAATTTCATTTATAACCTCTTCTAAAGTTGGGATTGGCTCGCGCCCTAAGACTGTAATCTTTTGGATTGAGTCAAGTGTTAGTTCTTCAATATAGCCTGTGGCATCGGTAAGCTGATCGAGTGTTTTATCGTGAAAAACGACCAATTCTCCAGAGGCGCAGGCAAAAACATCTATCTCTATCCCATCAACTCCTAAGGCCAAGGCCTTTTTTACCGATGCAATGGTGTTTTCTGCCACATGTCCTTTTGCACCTCGATGCCCAATAACTAGGGGGTTCGTCTTTGATTTACAAGACATAAGTCCTAACAGTGCTATGATTATAATTTGCGTTTTCATACAGGTTTTCTATTCTACTTGAACTGCTGAACACCATGCAAAATAAAAAAAATTGTTTAATCCTCTTCGGGGGCGAGTTCAATATGCAAATCCTCAAGGTTTTGTGTGATTGGAATTTGACATCCTAAACGGCTATTTTCTCTAACATTAAAGGCTTCAGAAAGCATCGCTTCTTCGTCTTCAGAACGTGGGCCCAAATCGTGGTCAGACAAAATATAGCATTGACATGAGGCACATAAAGCCATTCCTCCACAAGTGCCTTCAATGGGTAGGTCATTGGCTTTACATATTTCCATCAGATTCATCGCCATGTCTGTGGGGGCTAGTAGGGCGTGAACGTTTCCTTCACGGTCGGTCACAGAAATTGAGACATCGGACATTACTTTATTCTTCGATATTGATTACTTCTTCAATTTGTGGTGCGTGTTTTTTAATGGTCATTTCCACACCCGATTTAAGTGTCATTTGATTGACTGTGCATCCCGCACAAGCCCCTTGGAGTTTAACTTTTACAAGCTTTTCGTCAATAATGTCGACCAAGGAGATATCGCCACCGTCAGCAGCGAGAAAGGGTCTAATCTCATCTAGGGCAACTAAAACTTTATCTTTTAATTCCATTTTAACTCGTTTTAATTTTTGACTGCCGAACAACCGGCCATAGTCGTTATTTTGACAGCCTGAGTCGGCGGTAAGTGATTATTTCGCTTCATGAGTTCTGAAACAGTATTGCGTGTTATTGTTTCAAAGGCATCAGCGATTGAGGTATTATTTTGAAGGGCTGCGGGTCGACCAACATCTCCAGCTTCACGAATACTTTGTACAATTGGCACCTCACCAAGAAAAGGAACCTGCTGATCGTCGGCGAGATTTTTTGCCCCCTCGCGACCAAAGAGATAATACTTGTTTTCGGGAAGTTCTGCTGGCGTAAAATAGGCCATGTTTTCTATCACACCCAATACTGGAACTTTAATATTTTCTTGTTGAAACATTGCAATTCCCTTTCGTGCATCGGCTAGGGCAACATTTTGCGGTGTGGAAACAACTAGTGCCCCGTTTATGGGCAATGACTGAACTATGCTCAAATGAATATCGCCTGTTCCTGGAGGTAAATCGATTAATAAAAAATCGAGGGTTCCCCATGCGGCATCAAAAATCATTTGATTTAATGCTTTTGCCGCCATTGGTCCACGCCATATAACAGCCTGATTGGGTTGCGTGAAAAACCCAATTGAAAGCACTTTTACACCATAATTTTCTATGGGTTCCATTTTAGATTCGCCATTGATATTGACCGAAAGAGGTCGTGCCCCTTCCATGTCTAGCATGGTAGGAATAGATGGTCCATAAATATCGGCATCTAAAATCCCTACCTTAAAACCCATTTTGGCTAAAGTAACCCCTAGGTTTGAAGTCACGGTAGATTTTCCTACACCACCTTTTCCGGAAGAAATTGCTATAATATTATCAATCCCCGGGATTGGATTTCCCTTAATAAGCTCTTTTTTAGGTGGTTGTTCTACCGTAATATTGACTTTGATTTTGGCTTTGGCATAGACTTTTGTGTGAAGACATTTTAAAATTTCAACCTCAACCTTTTTCCTTGCCTGAAGGCTTGGGTTTTGGAGGCTTAGGTCAATTTCTACCTCGTCGCCAAAAACCTGAATGTTCTTTACAGCACCACTTTCAATCAAATTCTTTCCATCGCCAGGAAGCGAAATGGTTGTCAAGGCCTGCTTAATATCTTGTTTGGCTATTGTCATGATTATTGTGCGCTAAAACTTTTTACAAATATACTGGGAAGAACTGGACAAAAAAAGTTTGAAACTGAAAGCTTTATGGTAACATTTGGCTTGGGTCCCAAAACACCTCATCAAAATTTTGAACTTGATT